>BNUE01000026.1 GCA_025997135.1 candidate division SR1 bacterium
GCCACGGTTCCATCATCTTTCCATCGATTTCAATTCACTTCTGATAAGTATTATGAAAGCCTCGACGATGAGCATTATTCATCAGCCAGTCATAATATTTTCAGCCGTTGGACATTATATTTCATCAGTTCACACCGAGGTCAATAGCCAAACCCAGTTCATGTTCACTCGCTCATGGCTCCGCACAGCGATCAGACGAACAACTAGCCGCTAATTCTTGCTGATATTTCGCAGATCTCCATGTAGAAGTAATCGAAAGTTTCTTTTTAAAATCAAACTCATTTGAAAAAGCCCATGCCATATCCGCAAATTCTACCCCAGCCTCCTTTCTGAGTTTAAAATTTTTCGCATTATTGGAGGTAAAAACTGAATTTATCTCTTCCAAATCTCACGCTTTATATCAAACATAGATAAAATGCTGACTATCCACAAATTTTTGACAGCTATCATCTGAGATCAAATCCCATTCTGGTTCAATTTTTTCGACTATTCATCATAAATTTATCTGTTGCGATTTGGTGAAAGGCGACAAAAAATAAGCAGACATAAATTGTCCATCTACTTTATCGATGCGAACTGTCTCAGCCAAGATAACGACTAGCATCAGTAAAAGTAAAATTTTTTGAACTTTCATTCTATGATGATAAAAAATCTAATAATGATTTCAAGTGAATTAGGTTTCAAAAAAAGACCTACATTTTCAAGGTTTTCACTGATAGAAGGTTTATTTTGGGAGAAAGCAGATTTTTATTAAATAAAAGTATTTCTTAATTCACCAAATTCAATCATTTTTACTTCACCAGTTTTGCGGTTTTTGAGTTCTAATTTACCTGACTCTAAGGTTTTAGGAGAAACTAAAATACGATAAGGGATACCTATCAGGTCGCTATCAGCAAATTTTTCACCAGCACGAAAATCGCGATCATCTCGCAAAACTTCAATTCACAAACTCTCTAATTCTTGATAAATCTTTTGAGTTTCAGTCAAAACTACTTCATCTGTGCCAAGGGATAATAAATGAACTTTAAATGGTGCGATACTATCTGGTAAAATGATCCCCTTTCCATCTGATAAAAGCTCTACAATTACACCCAAAAGACGGCTAATCCCAATACCATAGCTACCCATAAAAACGTCTTGGTCTGCTCCATTTTCATCTTTGTAAGTGAGTTTGAGTGGTTTTGAGAATTTATCTGCGAGAGTAAAAATATTTCAGACTTCTACTGCTTTTTTTTCTACTAATTTAGATTTATCTAATCCCAATTTATACAAGACTTCATCATTAAAAACTTCTTTATTGATTGCAATTTTTTTGACTTCGTCAAGGTAAATCGTATCTTCTCAAATGTCAGCCAGAGTCTGAAATTCATGAGAAAATTCACTAAAAGTTCCACCACTAGCAAAAGTTAAAAAAGTCTGATCTCCCAGTCCAACTCTAGTAAAAACATTTTGATAGGCAATTTTCATTTTTTCATAAAATTCTTGATGTTGAGCCTCATCTTTGGAAAAAGAGTATAAAGCTTTCCAATAAAATTCGCGACCACGCATTATGCCTGATTTGGCACGGGCTTCGTTGCGAAATATATTTTTGAAATCATATAGATAAATAGGCAAATCCTTGTATGACGAGACATAGTCAGTCAAAATATGTGCAAAGGCTTCTTCGTTAGTAAAAGATAAGCCTAGTTGTCATCAGCTTTTTAATTCTGTTTTGAACCAAGTATCTACTATTTCATCACTTCGGCGATTGGTTTTTTCTCGAGTGTCTTTGTTTTGCAAGGTGGAAGTCTGCATTTCCACTCAGCCAACTGCATTCATCTCTTCACGGATAATATTTTCAATATTTTTTAGCACCCTCAGTCCAAGTGGCAAATACGAGTATATACCAGCCATTTCCTTGAAAATATAGCCTGCACGGATCAAAAGTTGAGCATTTTTAGATTGTTCGCCAGCTGGAGCTTCTTTGCGAGTTTTGGTGAATAATTGAGACTGTTTCATGGTTATAAATAAGAATTAAATGATTTACTCCACTCTCAAGCCAAGTTCCTTGAGCATTTGCGGATCAACCTCACTTGGAGAACCAAACATTGGATCGCGATACTTCTGATTTTTTGGAAAAGCTATCACTTCACGGATGTTTTCACTATTACAATAAATCATAATAATCCTATCAAAACCGAAAGCACAGCCGCCATGAGGAGGGACTCCGAAAGTGAAACACTTGAGAATATGTCAGAATCTGAATTCTATTTCTGTCTCTGTAAGTCAGAGAATCGTGAAAATCGCATGCTGAAGCCTCTGATCGTGAATACGAATTGAACCGCCTCATATCTCGTATCCATCAGCCACAATATCGTAAGAGTCAGATTCCATAGAAGTGAGTTGCTGAATGTCATCGGCAGAAAGTGCATACCCATCTCTCATCTTGTCTGCCAGCTCAATTAGATACGGTATATACTGGTCTTTTGGCTTGGTAAATGGATGATGAGTAGAACCGAGCGAACCATCTGATCAAATTTCAAACATCGGAGCGTCGATCACAAAAGCGAAGTCGAGCATATCTTGTTTGTCGATAAGAAGTTGAAGCTCACGAAGTAGTTTAATCCTCAAAGCTCAGAGAAGTGAAACTGTGGAAGACCAGTCGCCAAACTGGAAAAACGCCGTCTGTCCTGATTGAATTCAGGTGAGATCGAGAAACTGATTTTTAGATTCAGTAGTGAGGTATTTTGCCAGTGGTCATTTGAGTTCTCAGTCTGATCAAAAGATAAGATAAAGCAAACCTTTCCCTCCGTTTTCTTTGATCACTGGTTCAAGTGTTTTCTCGATTTCGGAACGTCAGAATTCACGATCTGCAACTAGACATTTGACAGTTTGAACACCCGAGAAAAGAGAGAAATCAACAACTTTTGACCATTCTGTCAGGTCGGTAAACTTCATATCTTCAGTTCTGAGGTCTGGTTTATCGCTTCCATAGTTGTCCATACACCATTTCCATGTATACCTAGGGAAAGTCAGATTTTTTACCTGTTTTGTCGGAAAAGATTTGGTCATCTCCAGGAAATAGTCCTGTATCATCTCGAGGACATCATCCTGCTGAACAAACGACATCTCAAAATCTACCTGAGTAAACTCTGGCTGACGGTCACCACGAGGGTCTTCATCACGAAAACATCTAGATAGCTGAATATAGCGGTCATAACCCGCGACCATCAGCATTTGCTTGTACTGCTGAGGTGACTGAGGCAAGACGAAGAATTTTCATTGATCAAACCTAGCGGGAACGATAAATTCACGAGAACCTTCTGGAGTATTTTTGGTAAAACAAGGCGTCTCGAAATAAACGAAATCTTTGTCATCAAAAAACTGGATAGTCTGGGTGTAAAGCTGGCTCCTGATAAGCATTGTATCACGAAGTGATTTGCGACGAAGGTCGAGATAACGGTGTTCGAGCCTAAGTTCTTCTCACACTGGATTTTCATTATCTATCGTAAAAGGCAGCTCCGCACAAGTAGAAAGAACCAAAAGATCAGAAGGCTGAATTTCGATTTCGCCTGTTTTCATCTCAGGATTTACCATATTTGAAGGACGAGCTACTACTTTTCAGGTAATCTGCAGTACGAATTCAGCTTTTATGTCTGATAAAGATCAATTTTGAACTGAAAATTTTGTATTTGCAGGGTCGATGGCAATCTGAGTAATGCCATATCTATCACGCAAGTCAATAAAAGTCAGTCAACCAAGATTGCGAATGCGGTTTACCCATCCAGCGAGAGTGATAGTCTGATCGAGATGCTGAAGAGAAAGCTGTCAACAGGTATGAGTACGATACATAGAAAGTCAATAATTAATGGTTAAATATGAGTGATTAATTTAAATTTTTCTCTAAATCTTCTCTGATTTTCATCATTTTTTCAACCTGATAAATATATTTATTATCATGATCTATAATTTTTAGAAGATCTAGGACTTTTTGCTGAATTTCAAGCGGATCAGCACGTCATGTTTGGTTTCGTGCAGTAAATACTGATTCACTAATATAACTATCTAAATCTGCCTCATGTATAAAATTTGGATGTGAAATAACTTGTGAAACTAAATATGGATCCTGAAGATTTAACGCCAACTGATTAAGTGCTTTGGTGGGCATATCTGGATAATTTATAATTTTGAGTCGTGTCGGGTGATCTATCAGATGAACATCTGGTAATGAATGAAAGAATAAAGGCATAGACACTTCTAATCTGAATTTTTGATCTTTCCCAGAGTCTATCGCATTTATAATTTTTTGTAAATAAGTACGCCACTCTCCAGTATCGATATCTACAGTGTCCAAGATCACTAGATCATTACTTGCCATATTTAAAAATTTTTCCATCTCATCAGCTGAAGCTGGAGGAATATGAGAAATATCTATTGCTTCAAATTCTTCTTGTGATGAAGGAGATATGTCATTCATTGTAATTAGAAAAAAATTATAAAACTTGTGAAACTTTGATAGCGTTTCCCACTAAGCGGTCTGAAGCTATATTTGCGAGAATTAACTCAGATGGAAAGTCTGATAAAGTGGTAAAGGTACGAATGGAAGAATTTGCGTTTCACAGATGAGACAAACCATCATCTATACTTTCTGCAACAATCTCAGATGAAACGATAAACTCATCAAACATCTCTTTCATCTGAGTAAAATACGTCAAAAAGACTGGCATTTCATCCTCAGTCAAGTTAATAGCTGTGAGATTCAGTAATCTCTGAAGTTCTTGTGGTGTCATACCAGACATAATAGTAAATATAACACTATTTGCAAGAGAAAAAATAAGATAAAAAAAGCTGATCTCAAAAATTTTTAGATTAGAAGTCTTGACTTTTTTCTTCTTTTGTGTAAATTTGACTATTATTAAACAATCACAAAGGTTCACAATGATAAAAATTGAACAAAAAAACTACAAATGCACTTTAGAAATCTGCCTAACTGTAAATAAAATTTCTAAATTCACTTTTGCAAAAATCACAAGTGGATGCCATATCCCACATTTTAAATCTCAGGATATATCAGTCATTTGTATGAGTAGACATCATTTCCCCTGTGTAGTCGAATCAAGCTCCATATCTTTAGCTCCATCAGGACTAATCCTGCGAGTAAAGGGTCTAGAACAAAAAGATTCATCTACAAAAATCGTAAAAGATTTATTGGATGCTGATAACTGTTCAGTCTTGGTCGTATCCAAGATTGCAAAGAAGCAATTAGTAAAAGAAAGCTGTCTAGATGAGTATGAAAACCGTATATTCTGCTATGCAGGAAGCCAAAAACAGCGTCTTACAAATCTCTGCCAAGCGAACAAAAACACTTATCACAATCACCCAAAAAATTACATTAAGTAATACTTCCAAATCAAAACTATTATCTGCAGCATTTTGTTGCAGATTTTTTATAAATTATAAAAAAATGTCTCCTCTCCACATAAAATAAGGGTAAGCCCATACTTATTTGGTAGCGGGAGAGAAGACGTTCCTTGTACAGTGAAGTTGGAATGCCAACCCTACTGAATAGCGTATACTACTGCCTCAACAGCAAATTGCATAAACTATCATGCGATACTTTAGTATACTCAAATAATACTAAAAGTCAATAGATTTCTTATCAGATGATAATTTACGTTTCTCATTTTGTTACTTTTTATATCTTTTATTTATTTCAAAACTCACTTGAAAAACCGTCAGTTTTCTTTATCTTTTTTTTGTTTATTCTTTATCATCATATCCTATGAAATACGTTTCCTCCCTCATCAGAAAGTATATATCTGTCAATGACACCGCAGAAAATATCGCAAACAATCTCATACTCAAGACTGTTGAGATCGAGGAAATCATTCAGCGTTCTCTTCCTGTTTCCATCGTGATAGGCAAAGTTCTGACCTGTGAGAATCATCCTGATAGCGATCATTTGCACGTATGCCAAGTAGACTGCTGAGACAAAGGACAGTTTCAGATCGTCTGCGGAGCAGATAATGTAGCTTCTTGATTGCTAGTTCCAGTAGCTCTAGAGGGCACAGAATTTAAAAAAGCCTGAATCACCATCGCTCCTCGCAAACTTCGCTGAATTGACTCAAACTGAATGATTTGTAGCAAAGGAGAGCTGGAAATCAACGAAGACAGCGACCAGCATCGAATCTGGGACTTATCACAAGATTTGGAAGTGGATGAGAATGATTTGTGAACGCCACTAGCTGAAAAATTTGAACGATTAAATACTTTCGTCCTGGATGTGGATAATAAGGGACTGACGAATAGACCTGATTTGACGGGACATTTCGGAGTAGCGTGGGAACTGAATTCGATGTACTTTCCTGCAGGCAATATCAATTATAGCAAGCTTCCTGACTATCAGAAATCTTTTGAAACCACCAGCATGTTAGACCTTTTGGAACATACCGAAAAAAAAGGTAAAAAGCAGGTTGTCGCAGAAACACAAGGCTTGAACAACTATATCTTGCTAGAAATCAACAATGTGCAAGTTAAGAAAGCAGACTTCTTTATGAGGCTACAGACGCTCGACCTGGGAAGTTCGCCAATTAATAATTGGGTAGATTTTTCTAATCTTTTTATGAATATCTCTGGTCAACCCGTGCATTTCTTTGATGCCGATAAAGTGGAGGGAAATATTATCGTAAGAAACGCTAAGGAGGGGGAAGAATTCACTGACCTTTTCGGGAAGACGCACAAACTTATTCCACAGGATATCGTTATCGCTGATGAGAAGAAGTCGCTTTGCCTTGGTGGAGTAATGGGAGGATTAAACAGTGGTGTGACCGACGAAACGAAGAATATTTTGATAGAGATTGCGAACTTTGACCCTGTGGCATTGAGAAAAACAGGAGTCAGACTTGGACTCAGGACGGATAGTGAATTGAGGAATGAGAAGAATATCAATCCGACTTTTTCTCTCTATTGTTTGTTGTTGCTTTTGGATGAATTGGGGTATTATAAGAAGTCGTTGGGAGAGTATGAGATTGGAGGGTTGAGTTATTATGTGAAGCCAGATTTGCATCCGATTGCACCCAAGAATATTACGGTGGATTGGGGGAAGATGGAGCAGTTGATTTTTGGACATGCGTCCTAGTGGGCCTATCCATAGGGCGATGCCATAGGTCTATGACCCATTCATAGGGCGTTGCCCTATGTTGTGATATTACGCCACTTCGTGGCTATGGGGTGTTTGCATTGGACATTAATATGTTAGCAGATTTTATAGCTAATGTACGGCAAATTCATATTTTTGGTGAGGGAAATACTAGAACAACTGCTATTTTTCTCATAAAATATCTTCGCAAACTAGGATATAAAAAGATTACCAATGACTTATTTGCAGAGCATTCGTGGTATTTTAGAAACGCACTTATTCGTGCAAATAAAGAAAAGGGAGTGATTTCGCATATCGGTTCGGATAAAACGGGACATTGGGAAATCAATATTTAAACTATAAAAAACAAAAAAACAAGCGGTGAGAGGATCGAACTCCCGACAACGGTTCCGAAGACCGATGTGTTGCCACTACACCAACCGCTCACTCTCTTGCTTGATTTTTTACGTACGGAACAGTTTTTTGATCTCTTGGTTCTGGACAGAAACATGGAGGCACCTATCGGATTCGAACCGATGAACCAAGGTTTTGCAGACCCGTACAATAGACCACTCTGTCAAGGTGCCTTATCGCTAGTCTGATATGGAGTATAAAAAATCAAATACAAAAATCAAGCTAAAATTGTACTCACTTCGATTGCATCTCCCTCTTTACATGATCTAAGTCATTCGCATTAGACATTGCCTGTTCTGGAGTGATCAATCACTGTTCTGCCAGAGTCGCCAAATGATCTTCCAGGAGTTGCATTCATATATTTCTATTGGTATACATTACGTTTTTGATCTGATTCAGCTTATTTTCTCTGATTGTATTTTCTACTGCGATATTATTAAGCAAGATTTCATGAGCTGGCACCATTCAGCTTCCATCTACTTTTCTGATCAGTTTTTGCACGATGATAGCTGTCATATTTTCACTGAGCTGATTTCTGATTTGTGGCTGTTCATCGGCAGGAAACATCGAAATAATCTTATTTACAGCCTGTTCTGCGGATCTAGAGTGGATTGTCGTCATCACCAAATGTCCAGTTTCAGCAAGAGCGATTGCATTTCTCACCGACTCAGTATCACGGATTTCTCAGAATAATATCACATCAGGTCTCTGTCTGAGGGCATATTTCATCGCAGATCCAAATGATGTAATATCTTTTCCCAGCTGTTTTTGCTCGAAAATCGACTTTTTGGGTTCAAAAATATACTCAATCGGGTCTTCGATAGTAATAATATGTTTTGCTTTGGTCATATTTATTTCTTCGACCATTGCCGCCAATGATGTAGATTTACCAGAACCAGTAGGTCACACCATAAAAATCACTCCATTTGTCTTCTGGATTAGTTGCTTGAATATCTGAGGCAAATGTCTTTCATCGATTGTCGGAACTTTCTCCTCGAGGAGCCTCGCAACTATCATCATATGATCTCTCTGACGAGAAACATTCACCCTATAACGTCTACCTTTCATCGAAATACCCAGATCAGCAGCCAAATTTGCTTCATAATTTCTACGATCTTCATCATTCATCATAAAATCAGCAAAACCATTCAAAGCTTTATCATCCAGTTTCGGCACTCACTGCAACCTTTTCGTCTCTCAGAAAATCCTAATAGACGGCTCCTCACCGTATGTTAGATAGATATCCGACGAATCATACTTCACCATCAAATCAAATAACATTTCTAGGTATTTCTCAGCATCATCTGGCACCTGAATCGCAGGGCTTACCTGTGCAGGAGCAGGAGTTGAGACGGTAGGAATAGAAACAGGTTGAGCAGGGACAGCTTGAACTGACTGACTTGGAGCAGTCGCCGGAATTGGCGAAATAGCACCAGTTGGAACTTGGTTTTCTGGCATTAGATATAATTATTAAAAAGAAAATAAAAATCTGATTTATTTCACATACAATTTACTCCTCTAGTATACCCACAAAAGCATTTTTTTTCAAACATCCCTTCTCTCCTAACAAAATATCTATTGACTTTTCAGAAAAAATGATTATAATAAAGAATACATCATCCTGATTTTTCTCTGTCATCCTGCCTGCCCCGTATTAAACTGCGGGGAACTCGTTTCAGGCTCTAAAATGATTCAGGCTCTAAAACAAAAAAATTATTCAAAATATAAAAAGGTCAATCATGACAAATCTTAACAAAGAAAAACAAGAGTTAGTCACTCAAAGTATCAAATCTTTTCATTCTATGTCTCACTCATTCTTTATACCTCTATTTGAGGCTTGTATGAGACAAGATTGGGATACAATGTTAGAACTTTTACAGCCCGAGATGGACATCCACCTCACATGCTCCAAAATCATTGAGACAATGTGTGAGTATGTTGAGGGCAATAGTGAACTCCCATTGATCCATAACTTTATAGCAGATCCTCCGAACTTACAAAAGCTCTGCCATGAACTAGGCATATTGCCTGTATACCATGTAAATCTCTAAATCAACATTTCTAACAGTAGTTAACCACTACTGTTTTTTTATCACTTGAATTTATGATTTCAACTTATAATAGTTGTCATATAAAATACCAATCTAAGCCAATTATAATCAAAAAAGATGGGGTTTACTAAAGAAAGACTAATTTATCACTTGATTTTACAAAAAAAGATTTATATATTATAATAATATTTACCCACATCTCTAACTTCCACAAAAAATGGACAATCTAAACCTGATAATCAGACAATACCTAAGCTCAGTTGGCTCAGAATTTTTTATCTCTTTTGAAGACAAACTCGGCTATTTATACGGCTTCACACGTCTACTTTTACCTCTAGATGACAATACTGTAGATATTCCTGGATTATGACCCCAGACAGCTATCCTCAGAGAGCTTCACGTCTATGGCACACAGGAAAAAATATGAGAAAAATGAGACAATCAGCACTCTGGACTGGGCAAAAGACTACTAAATATCGCGGAAAAAAAAGCAAAAGAAAGCTGATACGAGAGATTGAGTGTGATTAGCGGTGTAGGTGTGAGAGAATATTATCGTAAACTAGGTTATCAGCTAGTCGGAACCTATATGATGAAAGAACTGTAAGATATTTGACAAAATTCATATTTTTGAGTATAATATGGTATATTTTATATCCTATTATCGATTTTAATGTCTGATAAAATTGAAAGTCTTTATGCCGATAATTCATCCAATAATACCTGAATAAGAACAGCTAAAACCAAAGCAGAATATGAAGCATATAAAGCCAAAAATATACAACAATGATATACATATCAGGAGGCAAGAAAGGCAAACTCCGGAGAACGTGCCAATAAATTACAAGAGTTAAAAAAACAATATAAGCAAGTTGAGGACAAATGGATTCAGGCATTTATCGATTATGAAGAGATTAAAGTAGACATTTATGTAGATGATACAGATATCAAAAAAGCCAAAGACTATATGGATAAATGCAAGTCAGAACTAATTTCTATTTACAATAAAATGATCCCACAGATGGACGTTATAGAGTCTATGAATGTGCCAATGATTACCAATAATTTTAGTATGCTCTATGAAGAGCCAGACAACTGAAAATGAGATAATTTCATCATAAGTTTTCGATGATCAGCTTTCGTTGCGATGACCAATATAGGTCAGTCCTCTTCTAGTATGAAAAGCATTGTAGTCCAGAAAGAATGAGCTTTAACCTGAGATATGATGTTTAATACGATGTCATCATACGACATAAATATCACCCTGAGAGACCAAAATGGTAAAATCAAAAAAACATACAAACAACAGTGAGTGAATAGCTATCTCACTCTACCAAAATGGCTAGTAGCAAAAGGCGATTCTATCACTGTAGATATTTTAAATGCTCGATGATGAGTATTTGGGAATGAATGAGCTGCCTTTCGCGATCCTACCTATCCTAGGAGAGCCTCATTTAAATGATCCAGACAAAAACGAACGAGTAAAAAGCAGTAAAAATATATATATTTTACTCAATAGGTATCTCATATTCACAGTCAAAAGATGTCCATCCGCTCAAATCAGTAGATTTCATATCTTGTCCACCGACAGTAGGCACTACATCAGCCAATTTCACATTATTGTTAATATTTTTAGCTGACTTATCTATCTGCTTTATTTCTTTTTTTACTTCTCCAGAAAACGTTTTTTGTGATAGTTCTGTTTTTTGTATTTTACTCAAAACTACCTCAGACAGAGGCATCTGAAAGCTTTTTAGTACAAAAAATCCGAGATTTCCAGCATTTACGCTAGATACATTCATCCATAACAAACATACAATTAGGAGAAACCAGCACTTTTTCATAAAACAAATATAACGATAAAGCATTACAAAGTCAAGTCGCTTTATCTTGAAATCACCTTAAAATTCCCTATGATACGTGAAATTATCAGCCAATATTTTACTTTTTTCACCTATATCTTGATGAAATCCAAGTTAGCAAACAGAATCTGACTAATTCTTATGTGAATTTTTACCGTCGCTATGCTATTTTTTTGACGAGAGTCTATCTCAGCATTTCTAGCCAATCACACCTATTACAAAGATATGGTTTCTAGCGGTAGTGGTCGATGATTAGTTATCTCAGCAGTGATTATAGCAGTTATACCTGTACTTTATCTGCTGTATTCTTCCAAATTCACACTAAAAAAGTGGCTTATCATTTTGGGTTCATCTATCACTTTTTTTGGTCTGATACATTCCATCATCAAAGGCGATGTTTACTGATTTGGGCGATTTATTATACTTTTCCATACAGCTTTTTTGATGCTATTAGGCATATATACGGTTATTGGATGCTTTTCACTCGGATCATTTATAGAATCTAAATTTCTCAAATTTTCACAGCACAGACGACAAGAGCTATTTCTCACATTTGGCATCTGACTATGTGCTTTTCTAGCTATCATCCAGATTTTAGTATGAGCTGATCTATTATTCGGCGTCGTATCTCGAGTTTTATTTATATGACTCTGAGTCCTTACTTATTTACGACGCAAAACTATCTCATCATATTCTCAGGTTCTAACCCACATTCTTAGCTCTTTACATTCTCAGATAAAGACAAACAAAACTCTGATCATCTCAATATCAGTTTTGCTCACTATATCCATTATGTACCTCCTATTTGGTTATCAGAATTCATTCATTCCATATTCGACAGCACGAGATGCCAATCACGAATATATGTACACCCCCAAGATTTTAGCAGAGAATAACTGAGTTTATCGAGGAAATACGATTGGTTCTATTATGCCTGGTATGTGGCACATGTGGATTACTTTCTTCTTTTCTCTATCTGGATTGACTGGATGATTATTTGGGCTTTCATCAGATACCATAGCTGTTTCTACCAATTTTACAAGTGCTCTACTCATCCTATTATTTGGGATATGAATAGTTTTCCAGCTTGTTCAGTTCTTATCGTCAAAAAATACTTGACAAACAGAAGATGAAGAGAAAAAAGAAAAAGTCAAAAAAAGCTGACTTTCAGTCTTATGAATCACTATTTGACGATCTACATTACTATTCTGGTTGACCTCAGGAATGTGAGCATTTCTAGTTATGGTAGACAACAAAACTGATCTCTGAGTAATGGCTTTATCATCACTGGCTATATTATCCTGACTAATATTTCTATCCATCTTAGATCAAAAAGATGCCAGCAAAAAGGAAATCCGAAAATACCTTATCTTAGCTGGAGTTTTCTTCGCATTTGCCTGCCTAGCCAAGTCGACAGCTTTCGTAGATATTCTACTTTTTGCAGTATTTTTAGCTGGACTATGGATTTCTCCACGATGTAGTTTATGACTATGATTGGCAGCGACAGGTTGCCTGAGATACCTCAATATTCTCACGTCATCAGTTATGATTTCCACTACTCAGGCGAATTATCTCATCCTACTCTGAGCTATATGCATCATCTGAGGCTTGGTTATCGCAATACTAAAAAAGAAAAAAATTCTGATCGCTGTCAAATATCTTATATGAATTATGATCAGCTTTCTGATTACTCTTATCCTTTTCAAGACTCCACGACAAATAGTTAATCAGTCATATTCAGATACCATTTCTCCCAAATCGCTTATCAAATGACTTTTAGCACAGGCTGAACCAAACACTCAATCAACTGACGCAACAACCTCACTTTTAGAACAATCCTCAATTGACCAAACCGCTCTAGCGGTCCAACCTTCATCTTCACGGATCGATTCACAATTGAGTGCAGATGAGTGTATACAGCAGGGAAATATCCGAACTCCAGAGGAATTAGCAGAAAATCTAAAAGAGCCCCCACAGTGAGGAAACTGAGGTGAAGACCTAGGTAGATATATCTGATATGGATGGAGAGAAACTCCTAGGGCAGATGCGACATTCATTGCTAGACTTCTATTTCCTGCACGTAATATATGTTATTCACTAGATCAGACGGCTAGACTCCTCTGTTCAAATGACATCCAGACTCAATCTGTTTCAAATTTCAAGATTATCGAGCTAAAAGCCATTTATAGTCAGATAACAGACAAAGACTCACAGTGAGCCTTATTGTTAGCAGATGCCATCGACTCATTCGACAGAAACACAGGTTCTGACTCAGCAAATTATAATATCAAAGAATATAGCGATCATATCACCAATCTCAGACAGTTTTACCAGTCTTATGCTATCGCCTCTACATCCACATATATTGCTATCCCATATCGTTATTTAGTCCCTCTAAATATAACCTTCAACTGGTCTCTGCAGAATTTAAGTTCTTATTACACTGACATCTGATTTACTCGAGTACTAATTTTCATAATTTTAGCAGTATCTCTAGTATATTCCATCGTCAGTACCTACGTATCTGCTACAAAATGAGAACACACAGAAAAATATAGACTCTCAAATAACTTAATGATTTTATCACTTACTACAATTGTCTGACGAGGAATTTGGCGAGTTATCGGTAGTGCCATCCTCTGGTACGGGACAGTACTCATCTCCCGAACGATGATGACATTGATCGCATTTATCATATCACTCTGATGATCAGAAGTAAACAAAGATAAAAAGCTGACTATCCTCACGTATGTATTCTTCTTTACGGTTATCATCGCTATCTTTATTCAGCTTTTTCTAAACTTTTTTAGAATTGCGTCTCAAGGTGCTTCTGGACCATTCGTACGATACAAGGCTTCTCAGGGTATACAACAAATCATCACCGACGACGTACAAAACAAACAAGAGGTCAAAACAATATCAGCAAAAGACATTTTTGATCTACAGTTTCCTCAGTATAATCCTATTATTACAGCACTACAAGACAGAGCCGACACAGACTGAGTTGTAATTTGAGGGACATACATATCTTACTTTCTACCAAATCAGAAGAATCTTCAAAGCGACTGAATGTGAGATCAAATGCGAAAGAAAGCCTCAGACAATGATTACTGCAAGACATACTGGAGATTAAAGCACGATAATGTCAAGTATTACGTCATGGATCCAAATATCGCATCTATCGGAATGTGAGAGTGAAATGAAACCATATTACGAAAATTCTTCGCAAAACTCGACCCAGTAACTGGTAAAATCGACACCGACTGAGCTATGACAGCACTTGTTAGATTATACGAATTAGGCTACCTAAAGCTTATTTCTACCAATAATATCGGAACTTACTACGCTTTCACACTATCTGATGATGAGATGAAACAATTCTTTGATGTACAAACTCCTGAGGACATAGTTCTGACTAGGGCTAAACTCTCTGTGATGAGATACTTCTCAGAAGATGTAAATACATTATTTTCTCAGATGTGAAACGTATTTGTCAGCAAAATATCCGCAGGTGGCTGACTCGCAGAGATAGCAAATATGTACTGACAGGAGTACAGAATAGATGAATTAAAATCAGCTGCTGCTTGATTATTATCCAAAGATATTTCAGGAGTCAAAAATCTGACCCAACAGGAAAGATTTGTTTTGGTTCAGTGGTACAACCTCTACACGCTTCTGAAAAGTTCAAATTCAGATCAAAAATCCCAATGACAATCGATGCTTTCAAATATACTTTCAAACGGTATCTCATGATCTTCACAGATTATGGCTTTTGAGATCATATAACACAATTCTTAACTCCTAATTCTAAATTCTAAATGCTCCCCCCATTAAACCTCTACAACACACTCACTCACTCCAAAGAAGCATTCATCCCTAGAAATCCAGATCAAATCTGAATGTATTCTTGTGGTCCGACAGTCTATTCTACTCCCAGCATTGGGAATTATAGAGCATTTTTCACAGCTGACCTTATCAGAAACACACTTGCAAACCTCTATGACTACCCAGTCAAATCTATTATGAATATCACAGATGTCTGACATCTCACATCAGATGGCGACACATGAGAAGATAAATTAGAGAAATGAGCAAAAAAAGACTGAATCACCGCACGAGAAGTAGCTTCCAAATACGAAAAACAATTTCTTGACGGATTAGCTCAGCTTAATATCGATAAATTTGACGTTATGCCACGTGCCACTGACCATATTTCTCAGCAGCAAGTCATCGTGCAAGCTTTGATTGATAAATGATACACCTACATTATCGACTGAGACGGAATCTATATGGACACCTCCAGAGTCGAAGATTATGGCGAGCTTATGTGACCAAATTACAAAAAAAGGCTAGAAAATCTGAATGCTGGCGAAAGAGTAAATTTCACCTGAAAAAAAAACGCAACAGATTTCGCTCTCTGGAAATTCTCACCAGATGACAAAGTCTGAGAAAAGAGACAGATGGAACGAGATTTTCCACCCTATGGAATGTGATTTCCAGGTCGACATATAGAGTGTAGTGCAATGTCTAGTGAATATCTAGGTCAGCATTTTGATATTCATCACGGTTGAGCTGATCATATCACAATTCATCATCCCAATGAAATAGCTCAGTCCGAATCAGCCTTTGATATTCATCATCCAGATCGCCGAGTTCGTTATCGACTTCACAACGAATTTCTCCAGGTAAATGGCGGTAAAATGTCCAAATCTCTCTGAAACGTTTACACACTATCTGACCTTGAAGATAAAGGTTTTTCGCCACTAGATCTCAGATTTTTCTTTTTTATGGCACATTATCGTACTCAGCAAAATTTCACCCGAGAAGCATTAAAACAAGCCCAAACCACCCGCAATAATATCCAAAAGAAACTATCTAATTATAGCTATCCATTAGATCAGCATATCGATCGTTCATCTCCCCTTTTCATCGCTCTCACCAACTCTCTCGCCGACGACCTGAATACGCCCAAGATGCTATCAACTCTCAATTCATCACTATCAAATCTAGACCAATCTACACTAAGTACCATCTATCGATTTGAAAAAAACATTTTAAAAGTCTGACTTTTTGACTCTATTTCACTACTCTGACAAAATGACATCCCTCAGTCGATCATAGACCTAGCCAATCAGCGTCTAGCAGCCAAAAAAGATAAAAATTTCGCACTCGCAGACCAGATTAGGACTCAGATATGAGAACAAGGCTTCACCATCACAGATACTCCAGATTGATTTGAGATAACTCTAGACTAAAATTTTGCATCCTGTCAGTATAATTGTCAGACAACACAGCAAGATAACGCTTATCTTTCCTATTTTTTGCATCTACACTATTTTATAAAGATAAATCTCTATAATGTTATAAATACTGCTTTCTATTTCAAGTTAATTATCTGGTTCAAAAGACATTTTGATAAATATAGATGTGAGTAAAGAGAAAACAAAAGCCTGAATGATCGCTGTAAGGATAGATTGTAAA
>BNUE01000027.1 GCA_025997135.1 candidate division SR1 bacterium
CATGATGGAGTAAAGCCCATCAAATCCGAATCCGCTCGCATATCCACTTTTTCTTTTTTGGCCGGGCCGACGCCGACGGGCAACCTAAAAGCAAAATGTCCGTTACTTGGTGGAGACAACAGGGTTCGAACCTGTGACCTCTTGCGTGTGGAGCAAGCGCTCTCCCAACTGAGCTATGCCTCCGAAATGTCGGAGAATTCCGATAAAGCTAATATTGGAATAGTATACCATATCTTTGCCGAAAATACAAATATTTTTTCTAGGTTTTTGATCCGTCCTCGTTTTCTAGGCCCAATAAATAATCGGTCGAAATCTCAAAAAAACGCGCCAAACGTACGGTCATAGCTTGATCCGGCTCGAAATAGCCCTTTTCCCAACGGGAGATATTTTGCTTGGAAGTAGTCAGAATTTGCGCCAACTCTTTTTGTCCGAGACGCTTTTCCTGCCGTAGTTCCTTGAGCCGAAGTCCGAAAATCTCCATTTTCAAGAAAATAACATAAAATGTGACGACTCGCTTAACAGTCGCATTTTATGTGACGTATACTATATAACCATAGTCTTACCGCGCAAGAGCGGCTCTATACGGATTCAGCCCTGTCATCTCGACCGGAGCACGGAACGTGCGGAACGGAGAGATCCCCGACCGAAGAAGAAAAAACGCCCGAAAAACGAATAAAAGTAAAAGCGAACAGAAAAAACGCCCGAAACGAACGAAAACAAACAAAATGAAAAGTCAAGCATTTTTATAGAATATTTTTGAGAAAATGAAAAATATTTTTTATGGTATGGTAGAATAGAGGTAAATTACGGTGTTTCCTTATTCTATTCCCCGAGGGGAATAGAATAAGGGCGTTCGGGCGCGGTCGAGATAGGTTGTACATTAAATTAGTGTATGCGAAAAAACCGTCCGAACGGGCGGTTGAAAAAACTATTTAAATTAAAGTTATCTTAACGCCGCTAACTCTTGCGTGAACATTTCCGCCGAAGTTGCGTATTCTAAAATCTCGCGGGGATAAGCGTTTACCCAATTTTCAACGGCTTGTATGTCCTCGACGGTAAATTTTGATAGGTCGGAGCCTTTCGGAATACGTCGGCGAATTTCACGGTTTAGGCGTTCGTTTGTGCCGCGCTCGGAGGAACAATAAGGATGACAGTAATAAACAGAAGTACGGTTGCCGCCGTAGCTTGAACGCTCAATGCCTTTGCTGTCGGCAAACTCCGAACCGTTGTCAACGGTAATACTTTTAAATACTCTACGAAACATTTTGCCGTAACGGCGTTCAAGTATGTTTAAGCAACGAATTACGGTTGCCGTCTTTTGATTAGGCATGGGCATAATAATTTCGTTGCGTGTCAATCGTTCGGTTAAAACCAAAAGCGATGAGCAAGTAGAGCCGCATACGCAGTCCATTTCCCAATGTCCGAAAGCCTTGCGCCGTTTTATCTCGTCGGGGCGTTTTTCTATGCTAATGCCTTTCGGCGGGCGTTTAGCGATTGTTTTGCGGTAACGCTTTTTTCGCGTTCCCATAGGCAAATCGCTTAACGAGATATTCATAAAAATACCGATAGCGATATAACGGTACATTGTCGTTTTGCTTATGTCGGTATTAAATAACTTTTTACGCTTTATTTCCCCTAATACGGCGCACGGGGATAGTTTATCTTGTAGCACACGTTTTTCAACGTAGTGGACAAAATCAAAATCACTGCCGATTTTAAGCGGAATACCTTTCGAGGTCATGTTTAGGCGGTATTTGTCCTCTGCTATATTCGGACTGTATCGTTTTTCATATAGCCACGTACTGCCGATTAGATGTTCATACGCACCGCGCTTAATTTCGTTGTACACCGTGGCAAGACATACGCCGAGTTTTTCGGCGATATCCTTTTTGTGCAACCCCGTTTTCAAATAAGCTTCTAACTGCAAGCGTTGCGTGTAGGTTAGATTTTTCGTTCCGTTCTTTTTCATTTTCTTTACCTTCCTTTACTTTTATTTTAATGCCTTTTCAACTGAAAAAGCGATTGATTTTTGGCTTGAAGTCGGTTAAAGAGTATTACGCGACGCCTTGCGCTATACAAGCGTTATACCGGTTACAGGAATACGAAACAGAAAATTTATGTAAACGGTAGATTTGCCGTTATAGGACGATACAACGATTGTAAAATAGTCATCGTTCAAAACGTTATCGGGAACAACAACCGTTTTTCCAGTATACAATTTTTCCAAAACCTTTTTCATCGTCATTGTATCGTCCACAAACAGCGTAAAATAATCGTCGTATTGTTTTAGGTCGAAAGCGGAAGTCAAATCGGTTTCGCCGCCGTAAGAATAATACAAGCCGTCCACGGTAAAATCAAAGTCCTTATCACCGCTTACGTTAGGCACGATTTTAACCGAATACCCGCTTAACTCTTTATCCAAAACGCCGAACGTATATTTAACGTCAAAGCGCGTTTCCTCATTAAAAGGAACGGGGTAATCGTCGGTAACGTCGTAAAACATTGTATCGCCTTGCTGAACATAAAAGGTCGTGAACTCGGTTTTGAAACCGTTCGTAAAATGATACACGACACCGACAACCGCCGCGAGCAAAAGCAACAGCAAAATATACGTTATCGCCGAACCTATTTTTCTTGTACTATACTTATCCATAAATCACACCGCCCTAGAAGATATATGACGTATCATTAAGAACAAGGTTTGTCGGCTTGACGCTAAAATACGACGAGGATAATTTGAAATAAAAGTTTGTTTCAAGCGTAGAATACGCCCCCGTACGGACTACTTGAATACGGAAATGATACGACAAACCATTTAATTCCGAAACGAGCGCATTATACACATACCCCGTATCCCATACGTAAGCGGAAAATGCGGAGCGCATTAAAGCGGCATTAAACGTAACGGTACTACCCAACGTAATTCCATAAGTTGCCGCGTCCATTGCACCGTTATAAATGTCCTCATTAGACGTCCCCGAAACAAGGTCATAATTGACAAACAATTTAACAGTCGTAGTATACGTATCGTCAAGCGTACCCACAGAAAGCGTTTGCCCCACATTCAGAGCATACGCCGTTGTCGTAACGGGCGTAACCGTCGTAGACGAGGACGGGGAGGTAGACAACGTAAAGTCCGTACCGCTCGGAGCGTCAAGGATTAAAGATTGCGCGGTTACTTTTTTACGCAAATCGACGGTCGAAGTCGCTTTAATTGTGTTATCCTCGCGCGACGTACAAGTAACTTTAACTTGTTCCCCGAAATCGGCAACCTTTGTAAGCGTGGCGGTTAATGCGCCGTCCCCCGTGGGAGCAATGGTAACATAGCTTGTTACCGTCTTTCCCGTTGCCCATGCGCTTGCGGGATTTGCCCACGCCACCGCCCAATCAACGGCTTTATTCGTCGCGGTGGTGGGTGTAACGGTGGCGGTAAGACTTAACGTGTTGCCCGACGCGGTAATCGACATAGGCGCGAACCGAAAACTTGCGCCGTCGGGAACAAACACACTATCCGCCGTTCCGAATAATTCCGTGTTATCCGTCACGTCGGCGGGTAAAGTTACGGGTTGCTCCTCTCGGTTAAACCATTTTGTAGCGTCCCATTCGCGGAAACCGCTCGACAAATAGCCGAGCGCACCCACCGCCATAATTAAGGCGAGGGCGATACAGATAGCACCGATAATGCCGCCCTTACGTTTCTTGTTGTAATTCTGATAATTCATTGTTTTAAAACTCCTTTTTATTTTTTTACTGTTTAATGTGTAAAACGATTGAGGTACACCGCCCTTAACGTTGCGCCTTTCCGCGTTTTGAATGCGCCTACTTCCATATCGTACTTTGTCGATACGACATCAAATAAACCGTGCTTGTTTTGCACAACGACAAAGTTATCACCCAAGGGCGATAAATAGTCCTTGCGCGTAGCTTGTCTGTCCGCACGCTGTCCCGCCGTTAGTTTCGGTTTTTTTGCGATTGCCATAACTGTTACTCCTTTTTGAAAGTGTACTTTCAATTTTTTAATGCCGTGCCGAATATTTTCTGCAAAACCTCGTCATAGGTTTCCGATACAAGAACGTCGGTAAATTTGCCCTTGTCCGCGCGAATTAAGAAAGACGCTTGTTTACCGTAATCGCAAAAGGAAAAAACCAAGTCGATATTCACCAACTCGCGGCAATATTCGCCGCTTTTATCTTGCGGGTGTAATTCAATGAAGTTACTCATGCCGTTTTACCCCCTTGTACGTTAAGACGCGCTAAAAGCATATCCAAAATTTGCTTGTCGCTTTTCCGCGCGGGCTTTACGTTGCCGTCAAAAATTTCGCCCGTTTCCGCGTCCACGTTATGCGCGGTATAGTTAAAACCGTTTATAACCTTGTCCGTTTCCTCGTCTTTGAACTCGTAAGGCGTCACCACCAATTCGGCGGTTTTCTCGCCGCCGCCGAATACGAGGTCAAGAACTTCATAGCCGCCTTTGTCGGGGGGAATTAAACCCGCTTTCACCTCGCGCCCGCGAACCGTGCCGCGCGCAAAGTAGCCCCAATACTCTTTGCCGTCCTCTTTGCCCTTGAACCGTTCCCGCTCAACATACAATTTCCGCACTTCCGTTGCCGTGCCGTTGTCGGTCGTTTCCGTTACTTTTTGTTTCTCTGCCATTTTGATAAACTCCTTTGGCGTTCGGCCGCCACCCATTAATTTCCGATATGATATTTATCGGTGACAAGCAGGACGGGAGGTACGCCCACGCTTGTTTCGTAGCAATTTTCAGCTACTCGTCAGACCGATTTGTTTAACAAACTGAAAATCACCGTTGCAATCAAGACAACGATGTTCACCCATTGAATGACCGTTGTAAAGCTCGATATTCGAGCCGTCACAATGAGAACAACGCACACAATCAAGACAAGTAAACGTACCGCCTTTTTGAAATAGGCTATCAAGCATTTTACTACAAGCCGTTTTACGGCGGCAAACCGTTTTTTTATCCTCAAACAATTCGCCGTAATACTCGCCGTAAATACCCTTTAACGCCTTTTTACCGACTTTTCCGCGCATTACCTTTACCGTCCTTTTTTAATTTTACGTCTTTAACAATAACCGAAAAAGGCAAAGCAATATTGCTTATTTTCTTACCGAAAGTTTTTTCATAAGCAAATACAGCGTCAATTTGATTTAAATCGCTATTTGCATTAAAAAAACTCTGATAATTGATTTTTGCGCCTAAAACTTTTGCGCTATAAAAACGGTTTTTTCTCTTTAAAGTGTTATTTTTCATCTTTTTTACTCCTCGTCCTCTTGCATAATTTCATTGCAATCGGCACAAATAATATTTACTTGTCTTGTCGCCCGAACGCTTGTCCCGCATTTCGGGCAAACATATTTACGGGTACTGCAACTTTTTATACGCGAACCCTTTACGAGGGGTAGACGAAATATGATTGATTGTTCGTTAATCAGATACGCGCTTATCAAACTATGACTTTCAGTAGTCAATGCCGTTTTTGACCAACCGATTTTTGATACATTTTCAGCGGTCAAGCCGTGTTCATCGGCAATTTTCCTAAATAGCTTATTATGATACGCACCCGAGCGGGAACAGTCTTGAATATTGTTGACGTTCGCGTAATGGTGACACATTTCGTGTAGCATAGTTTCCGCTATCTCGATTAAAGGACGGTTTAAGAAATTAGCCGATATATTGATTTCGTTTTCGCCCCCGTCCTCGGCGGTTTCTTTCCATACCTTTTTAGGAACAAACCAACCCATAAACTTGTTACGTTCGCAAGATTGAACGGTAATTACAGGCTTTACCAATTCGCCGTTAAAAAACTTCTCATTAATAAAATCGTACAGCTTGCCGCAAAACCTCACCGCCTCAATGTACTTTTCACTTCCGTTTGTCATTGCCTTTACTCCTTGACCCGTTATTTTTTCGCGGGGTGGTCAGTCCCTTAAATTAAAAAATACTTGTATAAAACAGTTAATTCACTGTTCTATACAAGTATAAAACTTTACGCAAAAGGGAAAATATCTTGACAAACGGGGAAAAAGCGTATATACTATGGAACCTCGTCGAATAACTAAGAATATATAAATATGTTTATCTGAAAAAAAGGAATAGATAGGTTACATAAATGGTCATTGCAGTTATCATAGCCGCGGCCGTCGCCGCGTTGATCGCTTTCGGAGCGGCGGCCCGCTTGATCTCCTCGGCCGGCGGAAATCCCAAAACGTCCGAGCAGTCCCAACCCGAAAAGGGCGAGAACGCTTGGTCGCCGGAGGAGTTGGCCGCGCTGGTCGGTGCGGACGCCGCGCCCGCGTCCGATCGGGAAATGCGGGGCGACGCATACGCCGCGGGAACCGAGCCTGTGTTGGAATCCGACGCCGGTGAATCCGCTTCCGCGTTGGCCGGAGAGCCCGCGTTCGGGGACGAGCCGTCTGAATTGCCGATCCTGCGTTTGACGCGCGAGGACGTATTGTATTACGCCGCAAAAATTCTGCCCGCGCGCTTTAATTTGGAGCGCGACGCTTATGAGGAATACGCCGAAGAGCGGGGGATCGAGATTTTGCGCCGTTCCAAGGCCGCTCTGCCCGACATTTTATTGGTAGACGGCCGGATATTTGCGTTGCTCGTGGAAAAGCGCCGCGTACTGAAATTGTACCTTCGAGCCGGAACCGAGCGTATGAAAGAATTGCGCGCCCGTTGGGGCGGCAAACGCGCCGGTATGCCGGGCGGCTTTTACGAATGGATCGTCGACTCCCGTATCCTTTCAAAGGAAAAGGTATACCGCGAAGTTTCGGACGCCTGCGAATACGCGCTGGGAATCGAAACGTCGGACTCGCGGACGCTCAAAGCCTTGTCCGCGCTGTTCGAGACCGCTTTGGAAACGGACGCCTTCCGCAAGGACGAGGGCTTCGCCCGCGCGATGCGGGAAAAACGCGAAATCGACGTGCAATACGACGCGGAACACGGCATCAGCTTGGCGAATATTTCCCGCGATTCCCTGTTGGAATACATAGATAAATACGCGGAGCCGGACGAATCGCGTACCGAGCTTGATCCCGACAAGCCCAACCGGGCCGTCACGGTATTGGTGAGCGGCAAGCCGTATTTGCGGCTGTACGAGCACAAGGGCCGCGTGCGCGTGCGCGTGAATATACCTTATGAGTATTCCGTCGCGCTTCTCCGGGAGCATCCCCTTGTCTACAAGGTGGGCAAGAACGGCACGTGGTACGACGTTGTGGTTGACGATACGTTCCATAACCGTTTGGGCGTGATGGCGATCGCGGAGACGGCCAAGGCGTACACGCGCGAAACGACTTTTATAGACAGTTTAAAAAACAAGCAATGATATAACAAAAGCGTGTTCGCTAACGCTCCCCCGCGTTGCGGTTGCGCACTTCGTGCGTCGCTTTTGTTGCATCCGTCGTCATTATCGCTTGCAAATCCGCAAGCGGTTTGCAGCGATAATTCCTAGGATATAAAAAAGGTAAAGGAGATAAAACGGAACAATGAGCAAGAAAGGGATATGGATCGTCTTTTGGTTCGCCGCGCTTGTGGCGATCGGAGGGGTCGCGTTTTTGGGCTACAACGCCTTTGACGCGGGTAAAAAGACCGACACGCTGCAAAGCGACTACGACAGTAAGATCGAGAAACTGGAACAATCGATCAAGGATCTAGAGGACGCGCTCGGCACGACGCAGGGCGGCCACGGCACTCGGATTACGTCGCTTGAGAACACGCGGGATGCGTTGAACACAACGGTTCCCGCTTTGGAATCGGCTGTGAATACGGTCAAAAACACGACGATCCCCAATTTACAAGCCGCGCTGGAACAGGCGTTGCAGGACGCGATTGTCGATTTGGACGATCAGGCTTCTTTGCCCGCGTTGCGGGGCGCGTTGGAAACAGCGTGGAAAAACGAGATCCTCAAACTCTCGCAAAACGGCGGAGCGATCCATACTTTGAACGGCGAATTGAGTGCGTTGCAAAGCAATTATGACACTTTGGTCGCGACTGGCGGCGGATTGGACACCCGGATTACAAGCGGAATTCAGGCGGCGTTGGGTACGTCCGGCGCGATCAAAACGGCGATCGGCGATGCGTTTAACACCGCGTTGGACGTGTCCGGCAGTATCACGACGAAAATCAACGATATTATTGGCGGTTCGCTGACTTCTTCGGATCCGAATTCGATCAAAACAGCGATCGGCGACGCGATCGCCGCGCTTTCGCAGCCCGGCGGAGCGATTGATACGTTGGATCAATCGCTGACGGGGGTAACGAATACGGTTAACAATCTCACGACGGTGACGATCCCCGCGATAAACGTGAACATCACCGATTTGCGGGCAGGCGTTTTCGACCTGTATAAACTGATCGCGGCGCAAACCATGCAGATCGCCGCGCTGACCGCCGTGGCGAACCTGCCCGCGGAAACGGGCGAGAGCCTGTTGGCTTTGCCGACGGAAATAAACGGGGTGACGGTGGCATGGACGAGCAATCATACGGATATCGTTCGGATCACGGACGGTGCCGGCGGCACGAAGTTCGCGGAAATCGACCGGCCCTCTCACGCCGACGGCGACGCGCGCGTAACGCTGACGGCCGCGTTTACCTACAATTACAGCTATACGTACGGTTCCACTGGGCCGACGAATACAAGAATATCGGGTACCGAAACGGACAGTCGGACAATCGCGCTGAAAGTGCTGGCGCAGACGGCGGCGCGGGAAGCGGTTTTCGACGGCGCGACGACCGAAATTCTTACGTTCGCGGGGGGCAATAAGGTGACCCTGCCGGACGGCGACGTAGACATATTTAATGATGCAAAGACGGGTGCTCCCGGTTATCGATACGGTAGAGTCATCGAAAACGACGACGGGATACTCGTTTTAAAAGCGTATCAAAACGCAGGCGACGATCCGGCCGACGTGAACGATACCATCGGGCCGTTCTTCTCTCCGCAACAAATCGTCGGCGATTTCGCGAAAGGTTTCCGCGCTTATACCGCCGCGCTGACCGTTTATCTCGATCCCGCGTTAGAGAATCTGAAAATTACGTCCGCCTTTAACGACAAAAGCGGCAATTACCTGCAAGAAGCGCAAATCCTCATTCGGGGCGCGGTCGGCAGCCTGACGGTTTCCACGCCGTATGGGGTTTTACAGCCGGGTAATAGTCCCGTCGGGAACCTGTCGGCCGGTTGGTATACGGTGGGCGTGAAGTATTTTGAGCAGGACGGAAATTTATGGGGAACCGGCTTCGTTTTGGATGAACGGGACAAGACGAAAGCGGAATGGACGGCCGACACGGGCTTCGCTATCGGCGCGATCGGCGGGCCGCGCTATCTGTGGATCACGTCCTTTTCCGATCCGGACTACGAATTGAAAGCCAAGAGCGTCGCCGTTTCCTATGACAACGGTATATATGTGTCGACGCCGTTCGTATTAGAAGCGAACGCGGGCAGGATCGACACATGGGCGTTTTCGGCGGGCGTGGCGACGGTCGTTTCCGGCGCGGGCGTCGGCGACGTGGTTTTGGGATATAACGATCCGCGTTTGAGCGCATCTTTCGATACGCAAACGGGCGAACTCGCGCTGAAATACCAAAAAATGGCTTTTGCGGTCGCGATAGGTTTGGATTTTTCCGTAACCGGCGCGACGGTCGTTTTGCCGCAAACCCCGGCAGACTTGCAGAACGCACTGAACGATCATGATGGTTTGCGTGTGATCCTATTGAAAAAGGGCGCGACTTACAATATGGACGGCTCGGTCAACTCGATCGATACTTTGAACACCAACGGTACGCAGCAAGACGTCGTGATCGGCAACGACGCGACGGTAACGCTCGGTGCTGACATGCCGTCCGGTCCGTCGGGTTGGGCTAATTTCCGTAACGATGTGATTTTATCGGATTTGACCTTTCATGTAACCGCCACGGGGGCAAGCGACAACGCGGCGCTCCGGTTCTATAATCCCTCTGCCAAAGGTACGGGCGGAAAAATCAATGTGCGCTTGGAAAACGTAACCGTAACCTCGGTAAACGCGCAAGAGGGCTTCGCCTATGCGGTCAATGCCAGCGACAACGTAAACGCCGTGATCGAGGATTGTGCCTTTGACGGAAGCACAAAGAATACGGTGTTAACGAGTATTCACAGCGTGGTCGAGATCAAAAACAGCGTGATCGGCATGGGAAAGTGGGGAGCCGTCAGCATCGCCCATAGCAGTAAAGCTGTATACCAAAACGACAATACGACGGTTACGATCGACGCGGCCACGGTTGCCAATCTCGCGCCGAGCGCGGTGATTTATTTGGATAGCACCGACGACACAAATTACACCAACACGATCACCTTAAAGGGCGCGGGAACCGGAGGGGCGGATCTTGTTTTGGATAAGGTGAATCTTGGTTGGCAAAAAACATAACAAGTAAACGAATAAAATCCGCAAACGCCCCGTCCGGAATTCCGAGCGGGGCGTTTTACATTTTCAGTAAATTCAATTTCAGCTTTTTCAATTTCTTTACAACAGGCGCATTTGTTTCTCTACAACTGACGCATTTGCATTTTTTCCGCGTGTCTTTGAATATACTTACTATTCCGCCTTTTTTGGAGTGCAACTCCATTTTGGACGGAAACGATTTTTGTCAAGCGTTACTTGCGCACACCGCAGAGATTTTGTACTATTGTAATTTTGTGCTATACTGTATATATGCCAGCGCAACTCAAAAAACTGAAAACGTTTTTTACGTTCCTGACAGGCTCGAAACGGTTGTTGTTGGCGGGCCTTTTCGCCTGTCTTTTGTCGGTGGCGGCCAACTATTTGACGCCGCAGATTTTGCGTTTCCTCGTGGACAACGTATTCGGCGGCGGGGACTATCCCGCGTACCTTTCCTTTTTGCCAGGCAAGGAATACTTTATCGCCAATCTTTGGCTCTTTGCGGTTTTGATCGCCGCGTCCTCGCTTGTGTATGCGGCGGGGAACTATTTTATGCGCGCGGCGGCCTTGCGGGCGGGCGAAAAAACCGGCAAGACCGCCCGGGACGCGCTGTTTTCTCATATCCAAAGGCTGCCTTTTTCGTGGCACGCCTCGGTGCAGACGGGGGACATTATCCAACGCTCGACGCAGGATGTCGATCTCGTCAAACGCTTCGTGGCCGAACAAGTCATCGAACTGATCCGCACCGTGTTGATGATCGGTTTGGGATTGACCCTGATGTTTCTGATGAATTGGAAATTGAGCCTGGTTACCGTGGGCTTTATTCCGCTCATCATGATTTTTTCGGGCGTGTATTTTTATAAGATCAGTTCTAAATTTAAATACGCCGACGAGGCCGAGGGCGAGCTGACCGCCGCACTGCAGGAGAACCTGACGGGCGTGCGCGTCGTGCGGGCATTCGGCGGAGAATCGCGGGAGAGCGTAAAATTTCACGCAAAAAACGAAAAATATGTATCGCTGTGGATGAAGTTGAGCCGCGCGTTGTGCACGTATTGGTCGATCGGAGATTTCCTTGCGGGCGTGCAAGTGCTGTCGGTGCTAGTCGCGGGCGCGTACCTGTCCGCCGCGGGCGCGATTACGCCGGGAGTGTTCATTACTTTCGTCTTTTACAATACGATCGTCGTGTGGCCGGTGCGCAACATGGGCCGCATTTTGGGCGAGCTTTCCAAGACCGGGATATCGCTCGGCCGTCTGGCCGAGGTGCTGAACGCCCGGGAGGAGGGCGGCGCGACAGGTTTTCGGCCGGCGATCCGCGGCGGCGTCGAGTTCCGCGGCGTAACCTTTTCTTACGAGTCCGCCGCTCCCGATTCAAGCGGCGCGGCGAGGCCGGTTTTAGACGGCGTTTCGTTTACGATAGAGTCGGGCCAAACGCTAGGAATCATGGGCGGCACGGGCAGCGGAAAGAGCACGCTGGCGCATATTTTGAGCGGCCTGTACGAGCCGACGGCCGGCCAAGTGTTGTTGGACGGCGAGGATATCTTGACGATTGACAAACAATGGCTCCGCCGCAATGTGGGAATCGTCCTGCAGGAGCCTTTTCTATTCTCGCGTACGGTTCGTCAAAATATCGCCATAGCGGCGCGGGACGCAGAGATAGGGGAAATCCGCGAATATGCGGCGGCGGCCTGTGTGGACCGCTCGATCGAGCGTTTCGACCGGGGCTACGACACGGTCATCGGGGAAAAGGGCGTCACATTGTCGGGCGGTCAAAAACAGCGCGTGGCGATTGCCCGTACGCTGATCGCAAAGCCTCCGATCGTGATTTTGGACGACTCGCTGTCAGCGGTGGACACCGGTACCGATATCGCGGTTCGCCGCGCCTTGCGCCGAAAACTAAAGGGCGCGACGGTCATTTTGATTTCCCACCGGATCACGACGGTGATGCGGGCGGACAAAATATTGGTATTGGACGACGGCAAGCTTGTAGAGAGCGGAACGCATGAGGAGCTGCTCCTGCGCGAGGGGCCGTATAAAACGATTTATGAATTGCAATCGACTATATAAGCGTGTAAGGTACGCCGGACTATGAGCGACGAGGATATCGAGAATGTCGATAAACGCGGCGGTGCGTTGAAAACGTGGCGCGGCATTTTGCATGTCTTAAAACCCCTGAAGCGGAATTTCATCGGCCTGATCGCCGCGTCGGCGGTCATGAGCGCGGTGGATATCGCCTATCCTTTGCTGCAGGGCCGGCTGATCAACGACTTTATCGAGGCGGGAACCGTGTCGGGCATCGGTTGGTTTATCGCGCTCTATCTCTCCTTTATCCTGTTTCAAGTCGTTTTGATTTGGATATCCTTGAAATTCTGCATGAATGTGGAATTGGGCGTGTCCAAAACCTTGCGCAACGCGATGTTCGATAAGTATCAACGGCTGTCCGTGGGCTGGTACGGCGACAAGTCGGTGGGCTATCTCGTCGCCAAAACGATGAGCGACACCGAACGTCTCGCAACCATGGCGGCGTGGAATATGTTTGATTTCGTCTGCGGCGGGGCCTATATCGTCGGCATTTTCATTCCGATCTTTATTATCGCTTGGCAGTTGGGCCTTGTGATGCTGGCGTTGATCCCGCTGTCCCTTTTGGCGGGTATTTACCTGCGGCGGCGTTTGCTGACCCTCAACCGCGACGTGCGCCGCGCCAATTCCAAAATCTCCGGCGCGCTCAACGAGGGGATCGCCGGCGCGAAAACTGCCAAAACCTTGGGCGCGGAACCCTTGCTCGAGCGTGAATTTCGCGGTTTAACGACCGATATGTACCGTAAATCCAACCGGTATAACCGCGTGCAGGCGTTGTTCGCGTCCTCGCTGATGATGATGGGCTCGCTCGGTGTCGCGTTGGTCGCGGCGATCGGCGGCAGTCTCTATCTGTCGGGCAATACTTCTCTCGATTTGGGCAACTTAGCCGTGCTGTTGTCCTACTGCTTTTCGATCTTTTGGCCGATTACGCAAATTGCCTCCGAGCTGACCGCCGTCGCCGCCAACCGCGCCAACGCCGAGCGCGTCCTCTCCGTCTTGAACGAGCGGGAAGCCGTGACCGACCGTCCCGACGTTTTGGAAAAGTACGGCGACGTCTATAACCCCAAACCGGAAAATTGGGAGCGGATTCGGGGCGAGATCGAGTTCGTCGGCGTGTCCTTCCGCTACCCGAACAGCGAAACGTACATTTTAAAGGACTTTAACCTGAAAATTCCGGCCGGGACAAAGCTCGCGCTCGTCGGCGAGACCGGCGCGGGCAAGACCACGATCGTCAACCTGATCTGCCGCTTTTACGAGCCGGAGGCCGGGCAAATCCGAATCGACGGCGTCGATTACCGCGAGCGTTCTCTGGCATGGCTGTCGGCGCATCTCGGCTACGTTTTGCAGACGCCGCATTTGTTCTCGGGCACGGTGGGGGACAATATCCGTTACGGCAAGCCCGATGCCTCTCAAGCGGAAATTGAAACGGCGGCGTGTTTGGTGTCCTGCGACAAGGTAATCGCCAAACTGGAAAAGGGTTACGACACCGAGACCGGCGAGTGTGGCGACCGCTTGTCCACGGGCCAGAAGCAATTGATCACCTTGGCGCGCGCGGTCGTCAAAAATCCTGCGATCTTTATTTTGGACGAGGCGACTAGCAGTATCGACACCCAAACCGAGCACGCGTTGCAAACCGCGGTGACCGCCGTCATGCGGGACCGCACGTCGGTCGTAATCGCGCACCGCCTTTCGACGATCAAGCATTCCGATCTGATTTTGTATATCGAAGACGGCGCGGTGACCGAGCGCGGAACCCACGCGGAATTGATGTTCCAAAAAGGCAAATATTACGATTTATACAGAAAATTGTCGGAACTTGAGAGCGCGGAGCAAGTATTCGATCTTCCCGACTCGGCTTTTTGTTCCTGAACTCGCGCGCGCCACCGTTGACAAAACCGCCCCGCTTTGCTATACTGTATAGTGTAATGGCATTGTGGTTTACGAAAAAAGGCCGCGAGCAAAGGCGGTTGAAGCTCGAGGCAAAACTCCTCGACGCAGAAAAAGCGCGAATCGCCGCGTTGCCGCGCCCAAAGGTCGGTTTGGCTTTGTCGGGCGGCGGGGCCAAAGGGTACGCGCATTTGGGCGTGCTGAAAGCGTTTGCCGAAAACGGGATCGAGTTCGACACGGTGGCCGGCACCAGCGCGGGCAGCCTTGTCGGCGCGCTGTACGCCTACGGCTTGCCGATTGAAAAGATGCTCGAAGCCGGCGAGAAATTGGACGTAAAGGATATCCGCGACCATACCTTTTTATTGAACCCGTCTAACCCCGCCAATATCGAAGCGGTCGTGCGCGATTTGATCGGCGACGCTCTGTTTTCCGACCTCAAAAAGCCCTTTGCGGCGGTGGCCACCGATTTAAAGACCGGACAGGAGATCGTTTTAAATATGGGCAGCGTGCCGCGCTCGGTTTCGGCCAGCTGCTGTGTGCCCGTGGTCTTTAAGCCCGTGGTTTGGGGCGATTGGCATTTGGTGGACGGCGGCCTTGTCAACGTGCTGCCGGCCGACATCGTACGCTCGATGGGCGCGGATCGGGTGGTCGGCGTGGACATCAACAGCGCGCGCGGCGCGGGCACGGAATCGCTCAAACTGTGGGACGTCGTCAAGGCCTCGTTCCGGATCGCGACCGGCGCCAATGCCAAAATGGGCATTCTGCAGTCCGATATTGTGATCCGGCCGGACACGAAAAAGTTTCGTTCGAGCAAAAAAGAGGGCTATGAGCAAATGATCGAGGAGGGCTACAACGCCGCTTTGGATGTGATCCCGCAGGTCAAAGCGTTATTTGAACCGATCGACACGGCGAATTGAGGATAGATTTCAGAGATGTTCCCTACAAAACTCCGTAAACGTATCTATTTCCGCATCGCCGTTTTTCTGTTCATGGCCGCCGCCTATGTCTTGCCGGTCTTGGGCTTTCGCGCGGGAACCGATTTTGCGGCCGCCAGGGCCGCCGACCTCGTATTCCATTACATAGACGTGGGGCAGGGCGACGCGACCGTCATCGAGTTTCCCGACGGCAAGAATATGATTGTGGATTCGGGGCCGTCCAAGGGCAAGAACAATCTATTGAACTATTTTGAAAAGGAACTTGCCGGTGTGACGGGCTTCGACTATGTCCTATTGACTCATTCCGACGCGGATCATTGCGACAATTTCCCGAGTTTGTTGGAAAAATATCCTTTAAAAGCGGGCGGCCGGATTTACCGTCCCAACGAGGAATCGACGCGCGACGGTTTCGCCGATCCCGCGAACGGTAAAACCGGTTCCAACGAAAGCTTTTGGGGCGCAAAGCACGGGGTAAAGACTACCCTTACTTATAGAAACTGCATAGACGCCTTCTACAACCAGCCGGCCTATAAGTTCGCCGCGGACGGCAAAGCCGAAATTTGGGTGACGGACGCCTCGGACGTTCGCGAGCGAAAAGTATTGGGCAATACGTTGACCCTGTACACCGACATGGATTTCTACGGCGATGTGAACGGGAACGGCTCGTTTGAAGCCGCGACGGATTACGTCGTACGTTTTTACGCGCCGACGGTCGGCTATTATACCGATGTCAACAACTATTCGCCGATTTTCACGGTCGATTATCGGGGGCAGCGAGCCTTGTTCTCGGGCGACGCGGAAAAGGAAGCCGAGGCTGATTTTGTCAAAGCGGTCGCCGAGTTTACGGTCGCGGGCCTTTCCAACCCCAACAGGATATTCGATTTTCACCGGGGAGAGGAGATTGCTTCGCGCGGCGTGGACGTTATCAAGCTGGGTCACCACGGCAGTCAAACCTCCTCGACGGCCGATTATTTGAAAATCGTTTTGCCCGTCGACAATTCCGGGACATTCGCGGTCGCCAGCGCGAACCGCGCGGGCAACAGCTACAATCATCCCTCGCCCGCAACGGTCAAACGGCTGACCGACGATTTTGGACTAAATCCCGATAATATTCTTGTGACCGAACAATTGGGCTCGGTCGTAATTTCATTCGGAGCGAACGGCGTAACGCTAGCCGGTCGCGAGGGCGGAACGCCGGGCGGCGGGAATCTGCAACCGGACGGCGGCATTTTGAAATGGGTGATCATCGGCGTCGCGGTCGCTGTTGTCCTGATTATCGTGGTGTGGTGCGTGTATCACGGGAAAAAGACGCGCGCGGTCTCTACGCCCGTTTCTCAACCGTCGACAAGTCGTGCGGCCCCTGCGCCCGTGAGAAATACGTCTGTTTCTCAACCGCCGGCAAGGAATAATGCCGACAGATCCGGACAATACGGGAAATGCCCCTATTGCAGTTCGAGGAATGAGAGAGCCAAAACGAAATGCTCGCAATGCGGCGCCGA
>BNUE01000028.1 GCA_025997135.1 candidate division SR1 bacterium
AGTTTCAACGCTTATCAGCAGACTTTGGACTTCAATATTCAGATTAACACCCTACAAACTGATGAATCGATGCTAATACTGAAGTGAATTAAAAGTCCACATGTGTTTATCCTAACAAATTTGATAAATTTATTGAAGCAGTCCGTATCTATACTATGAAGTGATATTGACACAAAAACTCTGGATATTTCACCGAGAACTATAACCGTTAATTCACAACAATATAATGTAAATTCCTCATCTAAACAATTTACTCTACCTATCCAAAAATCCTCAGAGAGAGAAATATTTGATTATCTAGATTTAGATGAGTTGGTAGCTGAAATGAAAGAGGATGAAAGAGAAAAAGAGGCAGAAAAAGCTGAATCTCTCACTGGAGAAGATTTACTTACTGAAGCAAGTCTATTAACTGGAGGAAACCTATCAAGTTGAGAAGAATTGGCACTGTGAGAAGAATTATTAGCAGATAATGAAATGTTGGCTGGTGATGAGACATTAACTGAGGAAGAGATGGGAAATGAAGCGTGAATGGGTGAAGTATCAACAAATGAAAGACAAACACAAGGTACAAGCTGAACAAACTTATAATTCAGATTTATTTATCTTTTTATTTATCAATAAATGGAAGCTAAAGCTAAAAAATCATCTCTAGATATGCAAGAGATATTCAAAAAAATAAAGAATATGGCTCTAAAAGCTGTAGGTAAAGCAGTTCCTGAGGAAATAGTAGATGGAGATAAAAAACCTGCGAAAAAATTCCTCCTATCAAAACAACTGATAATGACGAAAAAAAACTCTGTCATAACTGCTGTTACGGCTGGGATAATGCTGTTATGAACTCTCTGATTCTGATATTATGTATATACAGAAAATGACACACTCAATAAAAAGTCTCCTGACTTGGCTCAACTCTCAAAACTGTGACGCGTGAATGTCTCACAAGACATGCAAAACCAGTTTATACCTTATCTAACTGAGGATATTTCGAGTGTGAATACGATACATGAGCTATTACAAGTTAAACAATCAATAAATAACAAACTGAATGATTATAAAAAACTTTTTGTCGAACAGACTAACTATTATGAATACTTTCTCAATAATTTGTACCTGCCGACTCTAAATATCTGGAAAGATCCGTACACTCAGCAGATCGACATTTCGATTATTGGGCAGAAATATCTGGATACTGACCCTTTTCAGGATATGTTTTTGATCCAATATTGGAGTGATTTTTTCAGAAATGTATGAAACTGAAACGAATATAATGAAATATCTGAGATAACAATTGGAGATATGTCTGATATAGATGCTGATCACTTTATCGTACCAGTTACACTGCGTTTTAGGGCTCCCGATAAGCGTTCTTTTCTATTACTGGTAAATAAACTATCAATCACTTCCAGCACTACTAATCTATCATTATTAAATGAGTTTTTCTATTATATGGTAAAAAATATAGAGGACATGAAAGCTGATGAAATGCTGATAGAAAAACAGAAGTTTCAGGAGCAATTTCTACCTAACGAAACAGGGGAAAATCTAGATGATCTCATCCCAAATGAAAAAATTATATGATATACAATCCGTCAACGATTAGATTCTACCTGAGATATTTCACTAATAAATGATGAAGTACTCGATGCAACGATAGTTAATTCGGCTAATTGTGATGCATTGACTCTTACGTGTCTATATAATTTTAGAGAGAAATATAGAAATTTCCCAAGTCTGGTGTATACTATGGGGATGGATCAGAGAGGAAGTATTACGAAAACTGAGTATTTTAAGGAATTCCTGAGCGAATTGGCACCTATCATTGCAGTCAAAGATTTTACATTCCAGAAAGTCAAAGTCAATAAAACCCTAGACTCATCTGTATGAGCATACGATGGATCTGTGACTTTCAATGCTTATGGAAGGAGTATTCCATCAGCTGATGTAGATGAGATAGCTCAGGCTCTCGGAATTCAATGCTTTGGTACGAAAGATGAGGCATGAAACATCACTGCTAGTCCACTATCAATAGAAGATGCTATTAGTAAAATTCAGGATAACCTAGCTAGAATCTGAGATAATTTACAGTCCGCCGACACAGTAAACCAATTTGAAGAGTTAAACTCTATATTTACTCAGATGAGTAAGGATTATCCTAGACTAAATAATTATCACAAAATTATCAAGTTATTTGAACTGTATAGAATGCTGAAAGATGGGAATATTTGTAGTGCACATTAGTTTAACGAAAAACAACTTCTGCACCGTATATTTCTGACATCTTTTCTATAACTACTGGTAGGTTATATCTGGGGTCTTGCTGATTATTGTAATACCATTTTTCTCTGTCGTAGAGTATGATTTTGGTCAATGAGGAGAACGGCTGAAATACCTCAGAATGAGTAGATAGTACAGTCTGTACCGCTCATTTTTTGATTTGCCATCGATGAATGTCTTTTTGGTTTTGTGAGTCTAGAGATGAGAGAGAGACTAGCTCTGATATAGTGTCTCCGGAAGAGTGAAGTAAATCTGTATCTGAGAGAACTATATTTTCACGAGTCCATACGTCAGGAAAGACTACCAAAGTTTGTCAGGTTTTCTCAACTATGTCAGCTTTTTTTATTTTTTTTTCTCTCTGAAGCAGATCAGGCAGGTCAATATTGACGAAATACTTCATCACGTTTTTGTAGCTGGAATATCGCTCATAAACCATCCAGTGAAGAAAAGACAGAAAATGCTGATCAAAAAACGCAGAATACCTGATCTTCATAGGAATATCTGGATAAATCTGGCGATACATCTCTGGATATGAAATGTTGTCTCAGAGATTGAGCAAAATATCGTCCTCTGTCTGCAGGAGATCGCCTGCTTTGCCGATATTCAGACGAGAATAAAAAACTCTATCAAAGGAAAAAATCTGCTGGTCTGGAGCGTCTTTTTTGTCAAATCATGGAAATTTTCTGAAAGAGAAGAGAAACATAGAGTGTATTATAGTAAATTCATATCCCGAGTCAAGCTCGGAAAAACGACACTGTGTCATTGCGGGCTTGATCCGCAATCTGTATTGTGTAAAGATACTGAAACAAGTTCAGGATGATAAAAAAACAGACTGAGTATCCCCAATCTGTTAGAAAATTTTTAAATTACAGCTCTAAAATTAGTTTTACCAGATTTTCTGGCTTGCATAGCTACTCCTACGCAACCCATTTTTCGTGTACGATGATGTAAGGCTTGTTCAAAGGGAATTTTAAACATACTACTAATAGTATCGACATCTGTTAGTATTTGTTTTATACCTTTTTTGAATCTTTCACCTTTGATCAGCATGATTTTGAGTTTTATTTCGAGAATCTTATCATCTCGATATCTCAGTGTACATCTGGTTTCACGATATTTGCGATGTAGTAACTCAATATCTTGCTCTAGAGAATCCACTAGATGATCTAAAGCAGTCAATAAAGCAGATAACTCTATGGAACCTTCCAGGAATTTGGTCCATAAACTAAATGTAGTCTCTGAAGTAATAATCTCTCTATTCTTCAGAAAATTTAATTTGCCATGTCCTTGGTAGGTTGTTAATTCTTGCAACTTTTTCCAATTTTGATCTGGGCATGTTGTGTAATTTTTTTTACTTTTTGTCATTTTTTTCTTCCTTTTGTTATTTTATGATTATTATTAACTTATTTATTTTCTTTATTATACTCATTTTTTAGTAAAAGTCAAGGGGATTTTTGATTTTCGATGGTAAAATTACTATTTCATCATCTGAGGCTCTCTTGTTTCGATGCTCCTTACCGCACTTTTCGCATTTAAATAAGATTTTGTAATCAGAATTTTTTATCTCATATTTTATAGGGAACATTCTTCCATCGCATATTGAAGCTCTATCTCATGGAATTTCTCAATCTACGTGCAGTGAAGTAAAACAAAAAGGACAGTGATTTCTGCAGGTTCTTGCCGCCAAAGGCACTGTATGTCAGCATTGAATGCAAGTGAAAGTTTCGTTGATTTTTTTCATAATTTTTTAAAAACCAAATAGCCGTAAACGAGCATATCTTCCCCCTAAATCATTAAGGTGGGTAGCTCGTCTCGCACTGCTGCGAGAATACCGGCTCCCATGACGGCGGTAGGAAATTTGATATTATTACTCACTCGCGAACTACTTAGTCTGGAAGTAGTATAATGAAATTTTTTAGTTTTTCAAGGGGTATTTTTTGAAATTTTTTAATCATCTCTTGACTTTTAAAGCTATATATATATGATATATTTTAATATAAATTCAACAAAAGGAAATACAAATGAAAACTATCATTATCGCATGTTTGATTACATCACTTTTACCTGCATATTCACAGCTTACGATGGCTGCTGTGGAAGCACAGGATGCACTAACGTCTGCAAACCCTATAAATGTCAATATTTTACAGGAAAAAGACAAAATCGCCATTGAATCAGATAATCTATCTCAAAGAATCCTCAGAGCTGAGGCGTCATACGAAGATTTGATACAAAAACGTGACAGTCTAGAAGATTTACGTGCTTCTCTCATCACTGCTGACTCGATCCTCACGGCAAAGAAAAAATTTCTGATCCAGCAACAAAAATTAAATTTGCAAGAAATTGAGCGACAAACAAAACTCATCAACCAACTCGCAGATGAAAAACTAGATCGCCTAAAAGCACAGTTATCATTGGACGAAGAGATTCTAGATCAGCAAAAAGAAATTCAGAAATTGTTGCTCGAACAAAAAGAAGATCAGAACAAAGCATCACAAAAAGAAAAAAAACTGATACAAAAATCTAATAAGGCTCTCGAAAAAGCCATTCTCAAGAATCAATCCATAAATGAAGAGATTTACAAAGAGATAATTCGAGAACAAGAATTGCAAAGAGAATTAGAAAACTCTGAAACGTACAACGAAGATTTACGCAGACAGTTAGGATTATAATTTATTATGGGTGAGGTTTATTCTCATCCATTTTTTATTATCACGACTTCTGGCTCTAGCTCTACTCTAAATTTCTCCTTTACGGCATCCTGCACAACTTTCATTACGTCTAAAATATCATTTCAAGTCGCACCTCACTCATTCACTAGAATTAAAGCATGTTTATTTGATACCCCAGCTTTCCCATTACTATATCACTTCAGTCCTGCCATTTCTATCAGTTGTCATGCAGACAGTTTAACCATTTTTTCATTTGCAAAACCAATTAACTCTTCAAATTTCCCTTTCAGTTCCTGCCATTTTTCAATACTCACTACTGGATTCTTGAAGAAACTTCCAGCCGAGGGAAATAACTCTAAATCAGGCAATTTTTCGCTCCTCATCTGCAGTATTTCATCTGAAATCTTCTGCAACTTTTGTCACTGTGAGTGAAGCGAAGAGTCCAGTTTAATCAGCCTAAAACACACACAAGTAATAAAAAACTGGTTTATCAAGCTAGTCTTGAAAATACTCGTGCGATATCCAAATTCACATTCATCGTGAGAATAGCGTCTCTTCTCGCCTGTTTGTAAGTCATATCATTCTACTCGCTCTATCAGATCTCAGATTTCAACTCAGTATGCACCGATATTCGACACAGGAGCAGTTCCCACCTGACCTGGGATGCCTGCCAACTTTTGTAATCCAGCCCATCACTGGCTATTTGCGTATTGAACGAAATCAGACCAGTCTTCACCTGCTGGGACAGAGATATGAATATGGTCGTTATCATTTGAACGCAAATAGGGATGTTCATTTTTTCAAGGATAGGAATGCTCATTTTTTCAAGGATAGGAATGCTCATTTTTTCAAGGATAGATTATATGGTTTTCACTCGGACAGGTACAAGACCTGTCCCTACAGGGAGCATCTACTTTAATAACCAATCCATCAAAATCCTCTGTGAAAAGCATATTTGCTCCTCATCATAAGATCAGCCTTTTTTGTCTTTTAAAAATTTCTTCACTAAAAAGTTCTTTCAATTCTTCCTCAGATTGAATTTCTATGAAATATCTAGCATTTACGTCAATCTGGAAGGTATTATAAGGTTTTAATGAAATATTTTCTCATATAATCATAGTTATTATTTACCGATTATCAGCCTAATTTCAAGATAAGTGTCTCAAGCACGAAAATACAGTGTGAAAAATTTGACAAACGCAAAAAAATGGTTATAATACATTTAACAATTTTATTTCTTATTTATTATTACCATGGCAAATTGAGCAGAATCTATGAATCGCATCGAAAATTCTATCGACTCAAAAGATCAAGCATCTGAAAGTGCAATCAATGAACTAAACTCTGTCAATGGCACGGATATAGTGGATCAGAGTAAAGATTTGCTCTCTTCTGATGCTAAAGATATATTTGACTCTCTTAAAAGTTATAACTGATGACCCAATGACGATAAAGAAACAATTGATTCACTAAAATCGTCACTAAATGATATTGGACTGAATGCCGACAGTATGACTATGGATAGCCTGAAAAACTCTTCATCAGAAGATAAAGCTCATGTATTAATCGATACTAAATGAGCAACTAATGATATTTACCGCTTAACAAAAAGAGCTTTCAATAATGCGACATGACGTCTAGAATCCTCAATCCTAAAGTGACTCAAATCATGAAATGATGAATACGATACAGCTCGTGCCGAAGTCGCAAGAACTAAAGCTAATTTTCTAAACCAACAAAATTATGTGATCCAAAACCTTCATAGAAACAATCAAGATCTATTGGATACTGTATGATTCAACGATGGCGACAGCCTTTCTAGTCTAGCTAATAATTATTTAACTAAACAGATTGATAACGGCATCTCGTTCGCCTCAAATGCAGGTAGCATCAATAAAATAATCGATAAATAAAAGTATTTTTAGAAAACTCATATATAATCAATGTCAAATAATACACAAAAAAACATAGAGGCATACTGAGAAAATATGGTAAACACCGCAACAAGGCAAGAATTATCTGATCTTTATGCTGAAGTTTTTGTAGTTCAGAACTGACTTAAAAAGCCACAAACTCCAGACGAGAGAAAAAGAATGCAACAGATAAACAAACTTAAAAAAAGCTGAAAGTTACCAAATATTACTATAACTAAGGAAGCAAAAATTATATCCGAAGAAAAATCTGAAGACAAGAAACAAACTCAACAAATATATGAGGTCCCAGGCTCTTTTATCGTTCCTGATGAGGATATTAGAATGCTCCCTAGAGAAATAACTCCGAAGGAAACTCGAGAGTATAGAGGATATAAATTAAAAGTAGAGCCAACTATCGAAATAATGAGAGAAGTTGATAGACGAATTGAAGATAATAGTATAGTGTAAGACACTTCTATCTAAACAAGTTTCTCAAATTGGGGGTTCCCCCAAAAAAACCACCAAGCTTCATTTCTTTATACTATTTAGAATGAAGCTTTTTTTATTAAACCACCTTCGCTTCGCTCGGTGAAAGTTAGGGGGCTTCGCCCCCTCCCCCCTATTTTTTTTACAAGAAGAAACAGTAATAGCCCTAAAAATACCCTATTTCACAAATCCGCTTCGCACTGCGGAAAAAATCTATTGACTTTTGGAAAGTTTCGAGTATAATAAGGGATATAGATAACTTTCACAAAACAATCATAAGTAGATAATTCTCATACACTTACTTTGTTGCCATATTAATGAAATACCTATTTTGTGAAAGTTGCCCTCTCTTGATATTTTCAATGGGAGGGATTTTTTATCTTTTCCCGATCAGAACTCTCAATTTATTTAGTTCATCCTTTTCTAGTGTGTTCAAATGCGAGGATTTTTGTGCTTGCTTGAGATAATCCATCAATGGTGAGGGCTGACCTGGGTTCGTAGGAGTTATCGTCTTTTGGATGATCAGCTTTTTTGTCTTTTCATCATCAATATTCCCAAATTCTTTTTCTCGCCGAAGATGGAATTCCTGCATTTTGTCCTCATTTTCAACATGTCCAAGCTCTGAGTCAGGAATTGCCTTCACGATTAGAGAAGCGAAGTCAGTCAACGCCTGTACAAATTCAGCTTCTGAGGGTAAAGTTCTCGCCAAAAAGCTCTCTCACTCAGTTTCTAGGAAAAGAGAAATAAAAAGCTGATTTCTATCCAGCTGAAAAGGCTCTTTTTGGTGCGTTTGCTCAGACTGCTGTGATAGCTGACGAAGGAGAAATTTTCATTCACCTGCTTTAAATTTTTTGAACTGTGCATCTAATATCTCAGGTGCATAGCCTAGTTTCTCTGCCAGCATAACCTTGTAATGCTCCTGAATCGTCAAATTATTCACTGACAAAATTAGTTCAAACATTGCATTGATCAGCTTTTGTTTGTCTACTGGAGAGGTCATATCTCAGGCTGAACGCAAGCGATTGAACATCACTAAAAATCAATCTAATGAATTGTCCAATGCTGTCTGAAAAATCGCCTTTCCATCAGGTAAATTAGCCACATCATCCACATCTTTTATCGTTATATCTCAGATAGTCGAAGGTAAAGTGATAATTTTGGGGAAAAAGTCCTGATTGTAGCATAGTTTCAATGCACGGAAAGTCGCCTGTCTACCTGCTTCGTCATTGTCAAAGAGTAGATATAGAGATTCTATGTGTCTTTTTAATAATTTAATATGCTCATCGCTCAGTGCTGTTCCACTCGATGCAACACCGATCGGAAAACCAATCCTAGCCAGTCAAATCACGTCCATCTGTCCCTCTACGATAATTATTTTTTTAAATTCGGTCAAATAAGGCTTCGCATGGGATAAACCGTAAAGAATTTTAGATTTATTGAATATTTTGTGCTCAGAACTATTGAGATATTTCGGCTGATCTGCGGGATTTAGTACTCTGGCTGTGAAACCAACCACGTTTTTCATCATATCATATATCGGAAAAGTAATCCTATTTCTAAAAAAGGAAAACAAATCTGAATTATTTGCACTTTTTTTACCCAAACTCGCCTGCATCAGATCATCATCAGTGAAACCTTTACTCCTGAGAAATTGTAGTAATTCATAACTCTTGTCTGGAGCAAATCCGATGCCGAAATCTGTAATTATCTGGTCAGTCAGCTTTCTTTTTTCTATGAGATATTGCAAGGCATCAGATGAAGATTGCAAATTTTGTACGAAAAATTCCTGTGCGAGCTTGTGAAGTCTCTTAAGTTTCTCTTTTTCATCCTGATGATGCTGATAATATTCAGGTGAAGTGTTTTTTTGGAAGGATGAAACGTCAATGTGCTCCTGCTCTGCGAGAAATTTTACAGCATCTCGAAAGTCAATTTTCTCACTTTCCTGAATAAAACTAAATACATTTCATCAGACCCCACATCCAAAGCATTTAAAAATCTGTTTTGTCTGAGAAACCATAAATGAAGGCGTTTTTTCATGATGAAAAGGGCAACAACCAGAAAAATTACTCCCCGATCTCTTGAGCGGAACATATCTACCGATCACGTCAACAATGTCCACGCGACCTAACACTTCGTCAATTAGTGAATTTTCTCTTGCCATCAGATTTATTTTATAGATTTATCACTCCCCTTTCAAGGGGAAATTTTCTCTTGATTTCCTACTTGAAAAATGTATCATCTCTTCTTAGTTAAGATAACTTTGCATCAGGAAACAGGCTTTTCGCCGTCTTTTTTCTGCTTTTTATCTCATATAAATCAAAATTTTTAATGGACAAAAACAGATTCGAGGGACTAATCGTCTCTTTAGCCAGTGTAGAAGATATTAGTGGATGGTCTCGTGGAGCAGTGGACAACGCCGATACGGTAAATTATCGTACAGGAAAGCCAAAGCAAAGCGGACTTTTTTGTGAGTCAATTTTTGGTCCGATCAAGAATTTCGAGTGTAGCTGTGGGAAATATAAGGGGCTTCGCTACAAAGGTATCGTCTGCGATAAATGCTGAGTCGAAGTCACGACTTCCCGCACTAGAAGGACTAGAATGGGGCATATTGAACTGGCATCTCCTGTCGTTCATGCTCGATACAAAAACTCCCCAAGTGGAGGTATTCACCAGTTATTGGGGCTTTCTGCCAACGAGATTGATAAAATTTTGAGTTTCGTGAAATACATCGTTCTTTCCCCAGTTTCTACAGATGTCAAGAAGAAACTGCAAGCACAGCTCCAACAGGATTTAGATGGCAAATTTGCTGAGCTGGATGAGATTTTCACATCAGAAAAAAAATCTGAAAAAGACAAGAAGAAACTAGCTGAACTAGACAGACTTTATACTGAAAATAAAGAATCTCTCGAAAAAGAAAAGATGAGATTAAACGGTATCATCATATCATTGTCTCAGGGAATGACTATATCTGAATCTGATTATAGACATTTTTTCAGTCAGTTTCAATGAGAAGTATCTATGGAATCTGGTCCAGAATGACTATTGAAAGTGCTCCAAAGTATAAATATTAAACAGGAAATTGATAAAAAAATCAAAGGTTTTTCTCTCATAAAATCCGAAGAACAGAAGAAAAAAGCTATGAGTCTAATCAAATTACTCATCAATCTATACGTATCAAATATCAAACCAGAAAATATGATTCTGAGGAAATTACCAGTAATTCCGCCAGATCTCAGACCAGTAGTGCAGCTGGATGGAGGTAGATTTGCAGCGTCTGATGTTAATCTGTTTTATAGACGTGTGCTGATGAGAAATAATAGGCTGAAGAAGATGATACAAGTCTGAATGCCAGATGTGCTCAAGAAAAATGAAATCAGATTATTACAAGAGTCAGTAAACAATCTTTTGGTTTGAGAAAAAAATCCTAGTTCAAAAGCTGGTTCAGGGATCAAAATTTTCAAATCCCTATCTGATATGCTATCTGGTAAAGAGTGAATCTTTAGAAAAAATCTGCTCGGAAAGAGAGTTGATTATTCTGGTAGGTCTGTGATTACTGTTTGACCAGATCTGAAGCTAAATGAATGCTGACTACCAATCTATATTGCAGTTAAAATTTTCACACCATTTATCATCTGAAAGTTGATTGACAAAAAGATAGTTTACACCCCAAAACAAGCTGAAAAACTAATCAAAGATGAAGATCCAATTGCACTCAAATTCCTCGAAGAAGTGATCAAAGACAAATATGTATTGCTAAATCGTGCTCCTACCTTACATAGATTATCTATCGAAGCTTTCAAAATCAAGTTGTATCCTGGTAAAACTATCAGACTTCATCCGCTAGTTTGTGGATCATTTAATGCCGATTTCGACTGAGATCAGATGGCAGTTCATCTACCTATTTCAGATGAAGCCCAGAAAGAATCTCGTGAGCTTATCGCAGCTGATAAAAATGTCCTTCAGCCATCATCAGGAGAGCCTACTCTTTCGCTTTCACAGGATATGGTACTGGGTATCTATTATCTTACTGATTACTTCAACTCTAGATATCCAGAGGTCAACACTACTAATGAATGGTCAGAGAATCTGAAACCTATCGCTAGATATACTGGTAAAGCTGAAGCTTTCAAAGCTTTTGAGAACAAGGAGATAAATGTCAAAGATAAAATTATGATCTTAAATAATGGAGATATAGTAGAGACGACTGTCTGAAGGGTTATTTTCAATCTGGCATTACCAGAAGGTATGGATTTTATCAATGAAACTATCGGGAATAAAAGCATTAAAAAGCTGATTTCTAAGGTTTTCGATGAATATGACATAGCTACGACTGTAAAAATGGCAGATGCAATCAAGGATCTTTGATTTAAATACTCTACACTCGCAGCTGTATCTATCAACATCCTAGATATGAAAATTCCAGAAGAGAAAAAGACTATCCTCCAAAAAGGTGATAAACAGGTGGATAGCGTCCTCAAACTTTATTACAAGTGATTTTTCTCTGAGGCTGAGAAACATAGGATGATAATTGATATTTGGACGAATATCAAAAAAGAAGTGGAAGTCGCTCTGAGACCAATTATTACGCAAGGGAATGACTTATTTACTATGATCGATTCTGGTGCTAGAGGTTCTCAGACTCACTTGACTCAGATATGCTGAATGAAAGGACTCGTAGTCAATCCTCAGGGAGAAATTATTGAGCTTCCGATCAAGGCTTCTTTCACTGAATGATTGAAACCTATTGAATACTTTATTGCTGCCCACTCTGGTAGAAAGGGTAAGGCGGATACTGCACTTCGTACTGCTGAATCTGGATATCTCACTCGTAAACTGTGTGATGCATCACAGGAAGTAATCGTCAGAGAAGAGGACTGCTGAACCAAAGAATATCTCATAATTTCCAAAGATGAAGCCGAATTAAAAGGAGAAAAATTCTGATCTCTCATCTATGGAAGGATTTTAGCCGAAGAAGTTATTGACGAAAAAGGGAATGTCCTAATTCATGCTGATGAAATGATAAATAAACAACAAGTTAGTCTATTGGAAACTACAAATATTCCATTTATTAAGGTTCGCTCACCTATTACTTGCCACTGTTCTAGCTGAGTTTGTCAGAAATGTTATGGAATGGATCTATCAAATAGAAAACTCGTAGAAGTAGGAGTTCCAGTAGGAATTATCGCTGCTCAATCTATCGGAGAGCCGTCTACTCAGCTGACTCTAAATACTTTCCACTCTGGATGAGTTGCTGGATGAGGATGAGAGATCGCGACTGGTATCGATAGAATTAAACAGCTTTTCGAGGTTCGCCCTCCCAAAAATCCTGCTATCGTGGCTCCGTTTGATGGGACTATCGACTTTGAAGAGACTCCAGAATGAGGAAAATTCTGAATGATCAAAATAACTTCAGATATTATCGAAAAGGAATACCCTATCCCAGCATGATTTACCTGCAAAGTAAAAGTAGGTCAAGAATTGGCTAAAGGTGCGACATACGCTTCCAAAAAGAAAATAGTAGCTACAAAACTGAAAGCAAAGACGGTTGTCGCAGCTGCAAAATGAGAATCACTCAAGAAAGTGACTGAAAAATGACAGGTATTGGCTGTAAAAAAGAACTCAATTATACTCGGAGTGCAGGAAAATTTCAGTAAATCACTCTTTGGATTATTACCAAAAAAGAATAGACCTGGTGAAAAAGTGATCAAAGGTGAAATTTTGACCACAGGTGCATTAAATATCACTGAATATAAAGCCATTATGTGAGATCTCCAAGCTCAGAGATATATCATTTCTGAGGCTAAGAGAGTGTACGCAGAGCAAGGGCAGGATCTGAACGATAAACATATGGAAATAGTCGTGAAACAGCTGTTCTCCAAAGTATTTATCGAGGATTCTGGAGATTCTAGCTTCATACCTGGTACATATATAAAATATGAAGACTTTATCAAGAAAAATGAAGAATTAGTAAGTCAAAAGAAAAAGAAAGCTGAATGAAAGAGAATGGCTCTCGGACTCACAACTATCGCAAAAGAAACTGACTCATGGCTCTCTGCCGCATCATTCCAAGAAATGATTCGTGTAATGGTAGGTGCATCGTTACGCTGAGCTGTCGATAATCTAACTGATCTAAAGTCTAATGTGATAATAGGTAGATTGCTGCCTATCTGAGAAAACTATAGAAATATGCACTGATACTAGAAACTGGATAATTCTGCGGAAAATATCTATTGACTTTTTACCAAAAATGAGTATAATAAAGAATAAAAAAATTGCTGGCTAGTACCGCAATTTTTTTATTTTCAGAATAATTGTACTATCTTTTCTTCTAATTTACTTTTGTCGAAATAATCAGCATTCAACTGTCATATCAGATAGTCCTGTGTAGATGATGGGATAGGTTTCTTGAGTGCTAAAAATGCTTTTTGGATAAAATGATGCTTCTCCAGTCATCTATCATATAGATCTGTGATATTTAATGTCGTATCGAAGTCCTGACCCTCAATTTCTTGTAAATATTGCTTTCTAGCTAAGATATTGAGAGGATGTTCTTTATCTAGCGAATAATTAGGTAGAACCTCTAATTTCGCATAATTTGCATTTATATCTAGCTCCTGATCTAGATAAATCTGAGCTATCGCTGTAGCAAGTTTTCCACATTCTGGAGTCAATCCTGCAATGACAATCAGCTTTTTATTTGTCGGTATATGATCATCATTACCAAATCCATCTTCAGAGATTACCTGCTGAATATCGTAAGAATAAGCCTTAATTTTGTATTTTTCTCGTACACGATAACCTAATTTCTGGAATTTCTGCTCAAAACTGAAAACTTTATCATACATTTTTTCGATGTCTATCAAATTTATTACAAGATGTGGCTTTAAACCATACTTATTTTCGATTCTTTTGATATATAATTCTAAAAACTCAATAAATACCCTCCCTTCAGTATCAAATACTCTATTATCAATTATATCCTGGGCTTTTATCGTCAAAAATATCTCCATCTCATATTTAAAGGGAGCAAAAATCATTTTGTATGTATCTGGCTTAAAGTCTGGTATAATACTGGTCAAAGATGACTGATCAATAAGATCGCCTGTCAATTCTAGATAAAGCTTATCACAGGCTTCTAATTTAGTTCTTATTTGTCATCCCACTCACTGCACATATTTAGATAAATCAAAGTGTGTTGTACTCATCGGGAGTTGTTCACGATTAAGAGAATAAAAGCTGAACATAAACATCTCTTAATTGTATCCTAAACGTTGTGAATTGTCAAATTTTTGTGGGTTTATCTATGATAATGCTTTTTCAATAATTTCAATTGTAGAAGATTGGCTAGTCAAAGAGGAAAAGAAGTATCAGAGTTTACTAGGTGAAGATACCTCTCACTGTATTTTGACATGCTTTTTTACATCAGATCATTCGATGACTTCTAGTTTGATAACTGGTATTGAGGCTGCAGAAAAAAGGGAAATAAGCTGTAAAATAGACATTTGCTGAGGATTGAAAGCAAGAGTAATATTGAGTGAATAAATATTGACTTTTTGGTCAGACCGATGAGCCTCTAGGAGCGATTTATATGCAATTTTTCTGAGAGTTTTGCAGTTAATTGTATGAATTTTTAGCTCTTCCTTTCAGCTCTGAGCGATTATTTTTTCACCAAATTCTGGATGACATTCCTTGCAAAATCCATACTGTAGAAAGACATTACTATCTACATCAACGATCGCAGTGCCGACGTGGGTATCGCTGATATTTTGATTGAGGTGATAGAGTTTATCCTGAGCTTTTATGAATTTCATCAGTTTGTACCTAGCTGATGGCGTATGTAAATATTCCATCCAGTATCTCATGGCTGTATTTTTTGACCTATCGACATTGATTTGGACTATGTCTCATGTTTTGAGGATGTAAGATAGAGGTCTAACCTGATTATTTACTGTTGCACTTCTAAATTTTAGCCCTAACTCCTCATGAATATTGAATGCAAAATCCAAAACACTAGATCCTGAGGGTAATTCTTTTAGGTCGCCTTTTGGAGTATAGACAAAAATTGATTTGTCCAGTATCTCAACCTGCAAAATTTTACTAAACTGATCTTTACTGCTCGCAAGAGAATAATCAGAAACTAATTGTTTTAACTTTTCAATCCATTCAGTCTGAGTAAAAGGAACCTCTACTGAGGCGTTATTTTCAGAGTAAGCGTAATGGGCAGCCACACCGTGTTCTGCGATAGAATCCATAATTTTTGTTCTGATTTGTATTTCTACTGGGAAACGAAACATACCTAAAATAGTGGTATGAATTGACTTATATCCATTAAACTTTGGAACTGCGATATAATCTTTGATTTTTTTGATCAGAGGAGTATAATATTTGTGGATGATACCTAGTATTCTATAACAATCTGACACAGATCATGCTACAATTCTAAAGGCTAATAGATCCATAATCATAGCTACGTCATCTGTGTGATATTTTTTTTCCATTTTTTCATAAATTCTAAAAGGGCTTTTGATCCTACCAGAGATGGTAAAATCGGAAAGTCACTCTTTTTTTAGTATAGAATATAGGTTTTTTGTGCCATTATTTATGATTTTCTCCTCATTTCAGAAATATTTCCTGATATATTCCATAATTTGTGCAAATTTATCAGGATTTATCGCCTTGAAAGAGCCATTTTCGAGATAGAGCTGGTAAGTATAGAGTCATAGTCTATTGGCTAATGAAGCATAAATTTTGATCGTTTCTTTGGCAATTCTCAGCTTTTTTTCCTGAGTTGGATGATATTGTAGTGTCTGGATATTGTGTATGCGATCTGCGAACTTTACGAAAATCACTCTCAAATCTTTTGCCATCGCGAGAAAGGTCTTTTTTAGAGTTTCCAGCGAACGATCCTCTCAGTTATATCTAATCTTGGACACTTTTGCTAATCATTCACATATATCTGCTACCTCTCAGCCAAATTTCTCACTAATATCTGCATAAGTATAGTCCGTATCTTCGATAACATCGTGCAATAAACATGCCTGAATGGATACTACATCTGGATTTATCTCCATCAAAAACTGTGTAGCCCTGAGCGGATGAACGATATATGGCTCTCCAGACTGCCTAATTACTCATAAATGAGCTAATTTCGTAAATTCATAAGTTTCACGTATCGTCTCTAAATCTTTTGGAGTCAAATATTTGCTGGCATGTGACAAAATATCATCCAAGATCGGCAATGGATCCTCGAGAAAACACGGTTTATAATCAAAAAATGATTGAAAAGTTCTAAAATTTTCCATAAATAAAGAATAGAAAAAAAAAGCTGATTTGCAAGGAAAAATTATGTGCGAAAAATTATAATTCAAAATGCACCACCAATCAGTAAGATAGAAATGTTACGTTTTATATCTTTACTTTCATAGGTGATGCCACACAATACTACACAAAAGAACCACTTAAATCAAGAGGAAAGACA
>BNUE01000029.1 GCA_025997135.1 candidate division SR1 bacterium
TAGAGAGATCGGCTTAAATAAGCATATATTTTTATCAAAAGGAGAAGAAAAAGCTGACTGACGTGACAAAGATACGATACTCGGAGACGCATTCGAGGCTTTTCTCTGACGAATTTACTGTGAATGGGGAGAAGAAGTTGTATTTGATTTTGTCAAAAAATACCTTTTCCCAAAAATGAAAGAATCTATGAAACATCCCGTCAAATCGTACAAATCACTCGTCCAAGAATATTGTTTAAAAGAGAAACAAAAGCTCCCAGAATACAAAGATCGCGAAGAAAAACTAGATAATGAACCCGTTTTCATATCTGAATTGCGATTTCTGGACAAAAAAATGAGCGAATGAAAAGGGAAAAACAAAAAAGCTGCTGAAAGTGAAGCTGCCAAGGTATTTTGGGAGAGTATTTAAAAATTTCTTAATAATTCTGCAACGCTTCTATTCTTTCTTTAATACTTGGATGAGAGTCTCGAATTGAAGTTTTATGTTTTTTTGCCATTCACATTATTTCTTCATTACTAACTTCTGGAGTTTCAATGAAAAACATCGCCATATTCTTTTTCGCTTTGGGAACTGCTGAGTGTCAGCTAATTTTCTGAAGTGCTGAAATCATAGCTTGAGAATCTTTTGTCAGTTCTACACTGCCTAAATCTGCAAGATATTCCCTCTTTCTAGAGACAGCAAGTTTAATCAATGGATAAATCACATATCATAATAGTAAAAATACTCACCCAACCGCTAACATCATAAGCTGTACTTGTCATCAGCCTTTTCAGCTACTTTTTGAATTTCAACCAAAACTAGATCTAAATATAATTTCTCAAATAAGCGAAATGATCCCGATATAAACTACCGTAACCAACATCAGCATACTGTCTTTATTGATGAGATGAGTGAGTTCGTGAGCGGCGACAGCTTCAATTTCACGTTTATCTAGCTTATCTAATAACCCTTGAGTGAAGACAATTCGCGAGTCCTTAGCTCTCCATCCTGTAGCAAAAGCATTCAGCCCAGACACTAGCATAATTCAGATTTTTGGAGTTGGTAATCCTCTAGATATGCACAAATTTTCGACAATGTTATAAATTTCTGGGTTCTGAGCCCTAGTAAGTTCTTTAGCACCCGCGAAACTAAACATAATTTTTCTCTGAAAAAAGAATACTATCAACACCCATACCACCAAAATAGGAACAAGGACAATAAAAAGCTGAAATGTAATCTCAAGCCCTATATCAATCCTAGCATTCCATGCAAAGTATTCATCAGTAACGAAAATCGTAGCGAAAACCCAGAGAATGAGAAAAAGAGCAACTGGAAAGAGTATCATCAAAAAGACCGTTTTTCTCTCATTAGAAGCCTTGAAGCTAGTGAGTCATTGATATGCCATGATAAGATTAAAGATAAATATCTAAATCGCTTCTTTCATATTTCGGATTGGAAATTTGTATTTTTTTGTATTCCAGCAGGTGATACACTCTTGCATCGTTTTTCAAGGGTTGTCAGTAAAGAAATCTCTCATATATTGGTTGTAAGCAAATTGAGATTTAATCGGATATTTCACCCCACTTTTCCTCTCATGGTAAAATCTCTCTCGCTCGATTATCGCATCTCAATAGGTTTTTTTACCTTTATATTCAGACATTCGCTCCATAAATTGGGTGTTGAACTTGAAGTGCTTGCCGATATGCTGTTTGAAAAAGGATCTGTGAAATTCACAGTTGGTATAATTGGATGGGATTATTGTCTCAAGGGTTATATTTTTCATTAAAACTCCACCTTTGGTGCTTTTTTGATTTCCTCCTCTCCTTCAAAAAAGGTTTCTGGCGTCTTGTGAAACAAGATATTTGCAGGGAATTGTTGAATTACAGTATTATACTCTTTGGTAGTTGCATTGAAGAACCTGCGAGCAGCAGCGATTTTATTCTCAATGTCAGATAACTCTGTTTGAAGCTGGATAAAATTCTGATTTGCTTTCAGATCTGGATAGCTTTCACTGAGTGCAAAAATGCTCTTCAGGGCTCCAGTCAGAACGTTGTTTGCATCAGCTTTTTCTTTCATATTTGTAGCAGTTCAAAAGCTGTTTCTAGCCTTGATAACATCATCGAGAGTTGATTTCTCATGCGTTGCATAGCCTTTTACGGTACTAACTAAATTATCCACTAGGTCAAACCTCATCTTCATCTGCACATCAATATCAGACAGAGAGCTGTCTCTAGTCGTCTTGAGATGGATAATTTTATTGTAAAGCGTCACATAAATAATCGCACAAACAGCGATAATAATTATTAAACCTCGAAGTATACTCATTTGTAAAAGAAAAAAAATAAAAACTAATTTAAGCAAACGATCTCGTAAATCTCAGATCGCCACTGGTAAAATAACGAATATCTTTGACTCCATATTTCATAGCCGTAACTCTATTTATCCCGATCCCAAAGGCAAAACCAGTTCGTCCCTCATCTGGATCTACACCAGCATTACGTAAAACATTTGGATGGATCATCCCTGCACCCAGCAATTCAAGCCGCTTACTCAGCTGTTTCTCGCCTGTTTTGGGATCTATATATTCATATCTGGCATCAATTTCAAAACCTGGCTCTACAAAAGGGAAATATCCAGGTCTCATCCTGACTTCTACTTTCTTTTTCAAAACTCCAGATAAAAAAGTTTCTATCACGTATTTAAAATTGGCAACTGATATATTTTTGTCGATATATACACCTTCCATCTGATAAAACATTGTATCATGAGAGGGGTCCATTTCATCAAAACGATAACACTTTCACGGTAAAACAACTCTAATCGGTACTCAATATTTCTTTATCACGTAATTTTGAGCTGAAGAAGTATGAGTTCTCATCACATAATTTTCGCCTCTATCGTCTTTTTTGGTCAGATAAATAGTATCGTGCATTTCAGTCGCTGGATGTGAAATAGGGATATTTACCGCTTCAAAATTCTCAAATTTACTCACAACTTCTTTGCCTATTTCTATACGAAACCCCATCGATTGCGCGATTTCTTCCATTTCACGTCTAGTTTTCACGAGCAAGGAATAAAAGCCTTGTTCAAGTTTTTTGACTGGCAAAGAAATGTCTACTAAATCTTTCTCCAATAAAGCATTGATTTCTTCATTTAAAAAAGTATCTGCTTTCTGCTGATATTCCCGTTCTAATGCAGACTTTAGAGATGATAACTCTTGACCCTTTATTTTTCTATCTTCTGGGCTGAGATTTCACATTTCTTTGAATGCCAAAGTTATACTACCTTTTTTGCCGAGGTATGTTTGATACCAAGTTTCGAGTTCATCCTTGGTCGAAATAGCTGAAAGCTGAGTTAATATCTGAGTTTTATCCATTATAAAAAAAACAAAAAAACAAATCTGACTAGAGAATAAAGATTTGATTTTACTTTTCAAGGTAAATCCATATATAAATTCATTACTATCCATGAAAATATCTTAAAAGACATCAAAACATAAGTTTATATCAAACATTATTTATTTTAAACAATACTTTATGTCCCATTCAGAGTAACATGTCACAAAAAGGGGTTCGGGGGCAGAGCCCCCGCCTTGCACCCGAGCTTGCCGAGGGTGGTTTTCTTGACTGAATGGTGAGTGATCTATCGGGAAACATCATAAGTTTGAGAAAAGTTTATTTGAAAAACAAAGATATCAATTTTAAATTTTTTAGTTATATGGCGACAAATATATGACGGCAAAATCTGTAATCTTAACCCTATATTCTCTACAAAATCCTGCTCAAGCGATAATTTTACAGCGTTTTTTCAAGACATGACCTAGTGAATATGGCGAATGAGATGTCTTTCTGGGAATCAAAGTACCTGAGACGAGAAAAGTTGCAAAACAATATAAAAAACTACCACTGACAGAAATCCAGAAATTATTGGAGTCCCCATATCATGAAGCTAGACTTTGTGGATTATTGATTTTAGTTTCCCAGTTTCAACATGAAATTTGAAAAAAATGAGAGATCACCAGTCTCTACCTAGCTAATACTTCAAATATTAACTCACGAGATCTTGTCGATTTATCTGCACCAAACATAGTTGGCAATTACTATTTTGAGTTAAAGGATAGCTCTATTTTAGACCAGCTTTCTTTGTCTAATTCTTTACGAGAACGTAGGATTTCCATAGTTTCTACCTTCTATTTCATCAAGAAATGACAGGCATCAGACACTCTACGTATCGCTGAAACATTACTAACAGACCAACATGATTTAATCCAAAAGGCTGTTTGATGGATGCTTAGGGAAGTTTATAAAAGGGTTGATGAAAAGTTGATTTACGATTTTCTAGATTTATATGCCACTGAGATGCCACGTACGATGCTGAGATACACTATAGAGAGATTCCCAGAGCCTATCAGATTAAAATATTTGCATAAAAAAATGGAGTCCCTATCAAAATAGAAGACTCCTACCATTGAATATGTAGTATATTTATATATTTAAAGGACAAAAGTTACTTCAATGGTACCTTCATTATAGTCAAAATTTCTCAAAAGTCAATAGATTTTTTCTGCTTAGAATAGGGTTTTTCTAAAATCTCTTATTATTCGTCCTTGAAAAGAGTATGTAAATATCTATATTCCTGAGATAATGCTTATTGACCCTATTCAATCCTATACTACGGAAAAAATTGATTACCTAACAAACCTACGAACCCAGGTAATACTCCATATTTCTACCCAGCACGACCCAAAAAAATTGCTGGCGTTTTTGCCAAAGAGTGGAATCATAAATATCGAAGAATGAGAAAAAACAGTCTATATCTGATTTGCCAATGATTTTGCTCTGACTCAAGCCAAAAAACTATTTAATAAATCTTTCAAAGAGGCTATTCATGAGCTATATAATTCACAGTTTGACATAGCTTACTGTGTTTATCAGCCTTTCTCCAATGGATCTCCCCTACTCATTAACCTACAAAAACTCTTAAATTTAACTGAAAAAGATAAAAAAGCTGATCAAGATGCACAAACATCTCGTGAAATCAAGTCAGATTTATCTTCTCTTTTTTGAATTTTATTTGATCCAAATTTTAGGTTTGATAATTTTATCGCAGGAGCCAACAATCAGTTTGCCTTTTCAGCCGCCAAAGCTGTCGCGGAAAATCCAGGGACTGCCTACAATCCCCTCTTTCTCTACTGAAATGTATGACTAGGGAAAACTCACCTGATGCAGGCAATATGAAATGAAATTACTTCATCTGATCCGAAAAAAGTAGCAGTTTATCTCCCATCTACCAAGCTTACTGATGAGATAGTCCTAGCTCTCAGAAACAATAAAATGTCCAATCTGATGAGGAAATTCGATGATGTCGATGTACTATTGATAGATGATATTCAGTTTTTAGCTGGAAAAGACAGGACCCAAGAGGTATTTCACAATATTTTCAATGATTTTCATGCCAAGAAAAAACAAGTAATAATGTCATCTGATCGTCCTCCAAAAGAGCTAATCTGAATAGAATCTAGACTTAGATCTAGGTTTGCACTGGGACTGGTGGCAGATATTCAGGCTCCAGATTTCGAGACGAGAATTGCTATTTTAGAGTCTAAGCTGGAAAATAAACAGGAATTTATCGATTTTGAATTATTATCTATTATCGCCCAACATATTAAGTCTAATGTACGTGAATTAGAAGGTGCTCTCAACATTTTACTCACTCGCAAGAAACTCTCAGGTAAAGAGACTACTGAGGACGACATTCAGGCGTGTTTACAGACTCTATGATATGCCAACTCTACCAATATACCCTCAGCAGAAGCTACTTTTCAGCAAAATAAAAAATCTGATTCGTCCTTTGATAACATTGTCCAAATGGTAGCGGATTATTATGGACTTTCGGTCGCAGAACTCAAATCAGAAGGCAGAAAAAAAGAGATTACTACCGCTCGCCAGATTTTAATGTACATTGCAAAACAGCATTTCAAGCGGACCCTTGAGAAAACCAGCGATTATTTCTGAGGTAAGAACCACGCAACTGCAATTTATGCGATAAAAAACATAGAAAAAAAGCTAAAAACCGACGAAACGATTTACCATGATTTTCAGGTTTTTATGGAATGGGTAGAACAGTAAATTAAATATATTTAGACGACTTCTAGAAATCTTTTTTCGACTTTTCTCAGTCAGAACTTAGGATTATGAAATTTAACAACTGCCATATTATTTCGTAGTTCAAAAACATATCCCGTACCGAAGAGTTTATGTTTGACTGTATCTCATTCATTGATGACTGGTCAGCTTTCTTTTTCTAATCATCATGAAAGGTCATATAATTTGACAAGATCTGTCGGCAACTCTGATATAAAGCGACTTGGTGGGTTATTCTTGGTTTGTCATCGAGTCATCCTGGACTGAGCAGAGGAAAGAAATAGAATATCTTTTGCTCTCGTGATAGCTACATACATCAGTCTCCTCTCCTCTTCCAATGTTTTGGGGTCTAGACTAGCATTGGACAACGGAAACATCCCATCTTCCAGTCAAACGACAAAAACCATCGGAAATTCCAATCATTTGGATGAATGTGCGGTCATAAGCTTTACTGCGTCTATTTCTCACTGATCATCAGCGACAACATCAGCGAGAAGTGCAACCTCCTCCATAAATTGCCTCAAAGCTTCTTCTCAGGTTTCTGGATACTTTTCAGCCATATTTACCAGCTGTCAGATATTATCATACCTCTCCTGTGCTAATTCTTCACTGCCCTCTTCTTTAATCAGATGATCGCGGTAATTGATCTTTTTGGTCAAAAGAGATAAAAAAGCTGATGGAGTCAAGGTTTCGACTGCTATACGCAAGTCCTCCATTGTGAGAATAAACAACTTTATCCCCGTCATCGCCTGAGGAGTGATTTTTAAGTTTTCAAGCGGACTTTCTCATTTTCGCAGACTGGAAATGGTTTCATAGATTGGAATACTATGAGAGAGTGCATATTCTGATATTTTTTCAAAAGTTGTGTCTCAGACCTTACGATTTGGTGTATTTATTATGCGTTTAAGAGCTATATTGTCCTGAGGATTTAGAAATCGTCTGACATAAGCCAAAATATCTTTAATTTCTTTACGGTCAAAAAATTTAAAAGCACCTCGTATTTTATAAGGTATTCACTCCTGTAAACAAAGAGTTTCAAATATGCTAGACTGGGAATTCGTCCTATAAAGGATCGCCACCTGTCATCGAGAAGTCAGTTTTCAGCTGTTTTTCATCTTTTTTATCAATCACAGGGTAGTCGCCGCCTCATCTGTATCGGTATTGTGTGAAAAAATCGTGATTTTATCTTCTCCAGAACGATGAGCAATAACATCTTTTTCATACTGATTTTTATTATTTTTGATAATTGCATTTCATGCCTGTACAATGTGCGGTTTGGAACGATAATTCGTCTGAAGTTTGAACATTTTGATTTTGGGTCGATAAGATTTTAGATTTAGGAAATTCTCCATTAATGCTCATCTCCAGCCATAAATGCTCTGATAATCATCTCAGATCATAGTAATATTGGCTCATCAGCCAGTGAATAACCTCATCAACTCAAATTGAATCCAATTGGTATCTTGTGCTTCATCCACTAGAATATAATCGAAATGATTTTGCCATTTCTGAAGAGTAGGCTGTGATTTCTGGAAAAGAATGTATGGTAACAGCAAAAGATCATCGAAATCAAGTGAATTCTGAATTTCCAATGACTTTTGATATTCCTCATAAACCTTACCCATCGTCGCATCATAATCTCAGCTTACTCATTTTAGGAAATCGGCCGGCAATACGCCATTATTTTTTTGTCTAGATATAAAACCTTGCACTTCTTTTGGTTTGAACGTTTCAGTCAAATTTAGTCTTTTTAGGATTTCTCTGATAACAGCTGTCGCATCATCTATTATCCCAAAATTTTTGTTGTATTTCATCTGCAATTTATCGATATCTTCTTTTAGAATTTTGAGAAAAATAGAATGGAACGTTCAGATCCACTTTAATGATGAAGCACTAAGAGAAAAATCTGATGAAGAAGTGGGTTTAGACTGTTCCATCGCAGAGAGAAAATCAGACAAGTCATCTCCAGACCCTTGGATAAGTTGAGAATTTGAGCCTAATGAAGTTTCTACTATTCCGCTCATCTCCTCTGATATTTGAATTAGCCTTTCTTTCATCTCATTTGCTGCCTTATTTGTGAAAGTCACAGCTAACACACGAGAAATTGGAATCTTTACTCATCGAAAAAGATAAGCTATTTTGTAGGTCAAGACTCTAGTTTTACCTGATCATGCACCTGCAATGATGAGAGAATCTGTATCTGTATGAAGAGTTGCTTTGGCTTGTTCTTCATTAAGTTTTGATGTAATATAGTCTTTTAGGTCCATAAGATTGTAAATAATCTGGTAAAAAAGAATGCCAGTCTATACTAAAATTTTTTGACAAAAAATCAATAGATATTTTAAAAAATCACTTGTATTTTATATAAATATTAACATTACTTATGAGTCATTTATACTTTTTACTTACTTTATTTACCGAATATGAAGCACCATCTCTTTTTATTATCTCTAATGTCTGTTTTATTTCTCGCTGCTTGTTGACCAACTGCTCAGCCACAAACTAATATCGTCATTGATAATAATGTCAACACTAGAACTAGCGAGTATTCATACGCAGTAGCAATGCAAAAACCTGACATTTCTCAGGTCTCAAATCGAGAATCAGTTTTTTCTGGTTTTTATCAAGATTGGAGTGAGGATCATATCATAACTCAGGATGAGTTTGACCATTTCACTGAATATTGTGATGAAAATGAACGAGACAAGCCATCTATCTCAACCTTCAATTGAGAATTTAGTAAAGAAATCTCAAGAACTGATATTAAGGTTTGAAATTCTATAAATCTCACTGGATACTACGAGGCAGATGCACTTCTAAATTTAACCGACAATCAGAAAATTCAGATAGCATCTAGATGATGGACTATCTTGCCAATTGATATTTTGAGAAACAACTCTTTGATAGATTATTCCAAAGACGCAGCTACATACTGAGGTGACAGAGAAGAACGAGCTCAGACCTCAAAAAAAATCTGATGACAAAGTGAAGATAATGCAAGATACCCTTTCAATACTATACTTATCACAGATGATTTATTACTTCACATTTATCATAAACTTTTTGACAACTCTCTCAAGTCTTATGAAGAAAAAGTTGCTAGAGATACACTGGCAAATCTTTCAAAAAAACTCTACAATCAATATGTAAATTTATCAAAAAAGGAACAAAAAGCTGAAATAAAACAACTTTACGACTTTTTGGCAGCGTATCGATCTGTCCCTCTAATTTTACTTCCATCTGAAGATGAGATTGGCTCAGCTATTAGTAAATCTGTAGAATCCAGTCAAAATCGAGATAAACCAGATCTAACTGATGAAGAAATTAAAGTAATTATCGACGAAAGAATAAAAACATATACTGATAATCTTTTCCCCAGTTATCAAAATCTCATCCCAGAAGTTATAACCAAAATCCTTGATGCAAACGAAGCTAGAGCAGAAGACAGATTTCTGATGACTTTATGAGCAGATTTCTTCAAGCAAGCTGATATGAAGATAACACAAGATTACACTCAGTTTAAGCCACGCTCACATTATACAGATTCATCACTACTAAAAACGTATTTCATCGCGACCAAACGGCTTATGAGAGAAAAGTTTTACTTCAATTCTCCAGAACTTACGCGTGCAGCAATGCTTATGGCATCGACTATAACTGACAATGATTTGAAAGAATTTAATAATTATTCTGAGCAGATAAAATTCTTGATTTGAATGGATGATGACTTAAATCTCAGCGCACTTAAATCTTTCTTAAAATCTAACTCTCTCTCCAGTGCAAATCAGATACTCGCTGCAGATATGGATACAGTCTTACCACAGATAAAAGCTATCCATCCACAGAAGATAACATCTGCTCATTATGAAACTGATGAGGTCTGACAGACAAACGAAGATGAAGCAAAATCAACCCTAGACTGATTTGTATTTTTCTGAGAGAAATTCACTCTAGACAGTTATATTTTCGATCAGATGACTGCCTGAAGTGCAGAGAAAGAATATACTTTCAAGCCAAATATGCAAACTGCCCTGATAATACCTGATATTCTAGCAAATTCTGATATTGCTCATCAATTTGCTCAGCTGTGGCTCACTATAAAATCAAATACTACTCCTCCACAGGTTATCGAGAGATGAGCTGACTTTACACAAGTTTCTAGTTATGATTCATTGAAGCTTGAAGTTCAAAATGTAGTTACAAAGCTTGTACAAGACTCACCTGATGTAGTCAAAAACGTTTATCATACTCGATTGTCTATGCTCAGTGATCTGTTGGATAATCCTTTAGAAAATGCTCCATATTTCCGTATTGATCCGACATATCAGATAAAAAGTCTGATTACGTATTTGGGATCTTATACTGAACTGAAACATGATACTCTACTCTACGTGAAACAATCTTACGCAGAAATGTGAGGATGATGACCAGACAGTTGTAACATCAATATTGATATTCCCGCACTACCAGTACCTAAATGATATATCGAATCTGAGCCAGATTTCCTAGACAAACTTATCTCTTTGACTGATCAGACTTCTGTTTACTTTTCAGATGATAGTATTCAATGAGATAAGGCTAAACTTGAAGAGTTTTCAAAGAGCCTAAAAAAACTGAAAACCATGAGCATCCAACAGATGAACAACAAAATCATAACTGATGAAGATTTTGAATGGTTAAGGACTGATCTTTTGGATCTTTTCTTAAATATTACTATCCCTATCAAAACTTTTGGAGAACCTACAAATGCTGAGATGAGAAGTGCAATTATAGCTGATATATTTACCAGTGAGGCAGATTGACCATTGTATGAAGCAATTGGCAGACCCGCTTTAATGATTCTCAACGTAGATGATATAAACGGGACCAGAACTGTGATATGACCTGTCTTTACTCATTATGAGTTCTATCAATCTGATAATATACTAACAGATCATGACTCTTCTCGTTATTCAGACCTTGATCGACAAGATCAGCTTTGGAAAGAAAACCCGCCTGAATATGCTGATATAAAAGCGATATCTACCACTTCGACTGCTGGCTATTCACTACCTCAGAAAGACTTATTCTCGAGGACGACTATAGTAAATTAAGCTACATTCTTATTTTGCGGTATATTTCAGTTCTTCATCGCCAAATCTTGGAAAAAAGTATGCCTACCAAAATGACGATACTGTGTAATTTCTCTCTGTCTATATCAAACCCCTCAATTTGATGCAGATCAGAGAGTTTTTACAAACATTTTCTTTTTCCCATCAATTGTTTTTTCAAAAGGAAGTCATACGACCATCTCGATATGATAAATTTTTCTATGTTTCTTTTTTCAAGGTTCTTGTTCTCGATACATAAAATCTCAAACCTGTACATTATTTGTAGAGATATCTCTATCTTTTTTATCAAATCATTCAGCCGTAAAACGTGGAGTTTTGAGTCAATTTTTTTTGAAAGCCCAGTCTCGAATACCGCTACAATCGAATTGATCTGGTCATGTTGATCACCAATGATATTCACATCACACTTTCTCGTGAACATCAGATAAGACCTTATTTTTCCGCTGTTTTTCCAAGTCAGTCTCTGGCACTGTAATTGGCTGTTCCTTTTTAGTTTTAGTATTTTTAGTTTTTGAATCAGCCACACTATGTTCTACATAAATATTTTCATCATATTCTGGTATATAATTATAATTATTATTTATTTCTCAGTTTATAACAGAGTTTTTTAGTGATAAAAGTTCAGATTCACTGGATGTCTTTAGAATTTTTTTAGTTTCTTTTATTTCTGTAAGTAATTTATCACTCAAAAATCATTTTCAAAAGACACTTACCATCAAAGTAGATAGTAAATCTCAGGTAGAAAGCAGATATTCTTGAATAGTTTCTCTCTTCCGAGGTGAAAGTTTTTCACGTTTATCCCAATCGACTAAATATTTACTCACTATTTCGTTTTTCAGAGTAGCAATATTTGAATTGGAATCAGGTTTTTTTTCTGAGTCGTCTGTCGCATCAGTAATATCCTGGATTATATCTAGTGTTTTATGATATTTTGTTGGGATAAATTTTTTAAAATCTAAATTTTCTAGTGCCATTTGCTTAAAAAAAAGAGATAAAGTCCCTAAAAGTATAGCCGAAAACTCATAAAAAAGCAAATAAGCACCCTTTTATTTATTTATCCAGATGAAATCTTTTAAAATTTGTCATCTAGTAAAATCACCTTCCAGCTCAACTGATAGATAATTATCAGTCCATCAGTGCCATTTCCCATTTTTTCTCTCTTCGATCATTACATCATGAGCTGTACCTTTGTTTGCGAGTAGAAACTTAGTTCTAATCTGGTCTCCTAGTCCAATCAGTTTTTTTTCTCTTTCTTTTTTGATAGAAAATGGAACCTGATCAGAAAAATAAAAAGCTGGTATTTTTTGTCATTTTTGATGCTCCGAAAAAGGAAAAACATGCAACTTTGTAATATTAAACCCCTCCACTCATCTCAAAGTTTCCTCAAATTCCACTTCTGTTTCTCATGGGAAGCCCACTATCAGGTCTGCACCTATACTTATCAGATTATTTCAAGTATCTAACCCTCTATCAATTTCTCTCGTTTTTTGTAAAACCCATACCAGTTGCTGATAATCATAGTTTCTACCCATCCTCTGCAATACTTCCTCAGAGAAACTTTGGATAGAATAGTGAAAATGAGGCATAATCCTTTTATCTCAAATTATGTCAAAAAAATCTTGATTTATGTATTCTGGTCCAAGGCTAGATATTCTAATTCTTGGAATATTAGTTTGTATTAGGATAGAATAAAGTAATTCATTAAACCTACTTTCTGATGGTTTTTTGGTATCACTGCATCATCGAGCAGCCAAGTTTACACCTGTCAATACGATTTCATTGCAACCATTATCCTCTACCCTTTTTATCTCATCAACAATCTGATTTAATGGTCTAGACCAGTGTTTTCATCTCTTTAGAACTGTCAAGCAGAAACTACAATAATTATCACAACCATTTTGAATCATAAGAAAATGCTTGGTTGTGATTTGCTGTTTGGTAAATATATTAGTAGATACAAAATCTGGCTCTACAATAGGTTTTTCTCCTAGAATTTCAATTTGATCTCTCCATCATTCCAGTTCAGGATAGAGAGAATAAAAGTCTGACTCTGAAATCTTTTCTCATTCTTTTAGAGTTCAGCAGCCTGTTATGGCGATTTTCATTCAGCTTTTTAAAGCTCTTTTTGCTTCTGAGAGCCATTTACTCTTTGCTCTATCTGTAACTTCACATGTTGAAATTAAGAAAAGATTGCTCGTATCGACTCAACTATCTGCAAAAAAACTCAGTCGCTGATTGAGATAATATTTATTTACTTTACATCAGAAGATTTTATATTGCATTATTATCACTTAATTTTAAAAGGTTTTCTCTGATTGGTTTTATATCACCGTTTGTGAGTATTTTCGCTATTGGTAAGCCTATTTGCTGGATATACAGTTTGTCTAAAAAATATAAAGATGAAGGAGTTGTCGCCCGAACAGTATATGTTGATTTTAAGAAGCTTAAGCAATTTATAGCTGTTTTTCATAGTCAAAGTGAGTAGATTTGCTCTAAATCATTTATTACAGTAAATGGGCTTTTTTTACTGTTTTGAAGCTGTTTTTCATCAAATGTATTAGAAGTATCAGTAAGTATTGAAGAAAGTTTTTTTATCTTTGCTATAAAAAATCAGCCAGTATGATGAATATGAGGTCGAAAACGCGCAACCTTTAATGTATCAAAAGATGTATCTGAAGAAATATGAATTCAAGCTGATTTCTGGTCAATATTTACATTTAGAAGCTCGATTTTGGATCAAAATAATGCTAGAATTTCACTAATTACTCCTTCATTTTCAAATATATTTGTAGTACACGTAGAATAAGTCAATTCTCAACCTACTTTTAGGCATTTAATAGCTGAGATGAGTAGCTGTGACTGAAGTTTTGCTAGTTTTTTTGCATATTTTGGACTCCAATGATAAAACTTAAACTCTGATTTATACTGCATTCATTCGCCTGAACAAGGTGCATCTAATAAAATTTTATCAAATGTTTCAGGCAAAATCTCTCAAAACTGTCTGCCATCATATCCAGTGACAATAGTATTCACAGCACCACATCTCTCTAAATTGGATGATAGAGCTTTTCTACGAGCAGGACTAGGTTCATTCGAGATAACTAACCCTTCTTTTCATACAAAATCTGACAACTGTATACTTTTGCCTCATGGTGCTCCACACATATCTAAAACGATTTCTCAAGGTTTGGGATCTATGATCTGAGCTGGCATACCTGCTGACATCTCTTGGACGTAAAATTTTCAATCAGAATGTAGAATATGACTTCAAAGACTAGTTTTATCTGCCTTATCTACAAAAAGCACATCATCATATATTTTTCATTTTCGAGAAAAGGAGGGAGGTGTAAATATTCGTCCATCGCAGGTTAAATGCTGGATTGTAGCTGCCCTTCCGTAATTATTCAGAATTTTTATACTTTTTTTGATTGGTTTAGTGTAAGCATCTTTGAAAGCTTCAAATTCTGGCTCTGGAAGCAGAGTTTTGACCATATCTAGATAGTTTATTTTTTTCATAGCCTAAATTATATAGATTTGTAGGTGTATTTTCAAGAAGACAAGAAAACAAAGACGGAAAAAATCTCTTGACTTCTGATGGTGATTTCCTATAAATCAAGTGTTTTTAACTGAAGAAAAGAGATAGAAAGCTGACCTTTAAGCACGTGATGTATTAGGTCGACATTCAGCTTTTTCTTCTGATTTATTTTTTAAACTTTTTACAATTATGACAGTTACAGCAGATCAAGTAGTCGCAGCGAAAGCCCATTTTGGATCACTAAAAAACGAATCCCACCCAAAAACCTCTCCTTATCGAGCAGAGATTAACAAAGGATTAGTAGTTATCAACCCAGAAATCGTTGCACAGCAAATCAACACAATCCAAGAAAAAATTGCAGAAGCAAAAAAGGCTTGAAAAAGTATTTTGGTCGTATCTGAAAAGAAAATGTACGCTTTAGAACTAGCTAATTTAGCAAAAAAAGCTGGATTTTCGTACCTTGATTACAAAATTCCTGGTGGGTTCTCAACCAATGATTGTAGATGCTCAACATGCTAATTCTGCTGCGAATAAAACCAATCAAGCTAAACATCAATATTTTGATGAGATATATCGTATGTCAGAATAACTAGGGTTTGCCCTAATAA
>BNUE01000030.1 GCA_025997135.1 candidate division SR1 bacterium
TCAGCTTTTTTTAGCTTTTACTTCGTATATTTCTGTGCCTAACTGAAGTGCTTCTGAGGTAATATCTGGATTTCAGTGTTGAGCTTTGATAATTTTCTGCATCATTTCTCGTGCTTTTCATGATTCAAGCTGTTTTTTGGCTAAAGCGAGAGCCTTTTTGTGTTTTCAGATTCATTTTACGAGTCCTACATTTTCGATGAGTTTGGATGCGAGGAAAAGAGCCTTGGTCTCTAGGTCTGCAGGGCGAGAAGGATGTTGCTGAAGGACGCGAAGAACCTCACGAACCTGCAAAGTTGCACCAACTCAATTTCCAATAACCTCCATCGCTGGCGTGATCTGAACAGACATCTTCATACCTAGTTTTTCGCCGACAAATTCAAACTTTTTCTTTCGGTCAAGTGCTTCAAGCATAGTCGTCACCTTGGCTGTCGGTCAGCACGGAATATCGATAAGCGAATGAGTAACCCCCATTGCATATTTTTTCGCCATGATTGAAGAGACGACTTTTGCTCTGGACTGCATCGCGAGAGGATACTGGACTTTGATGAGTTTATCGTCTGCTGGAGCTAGGTCTAAACCGCCACCTCGAACGAGACAACAGTTGATTTCTTTGATCAGCTTTTTTATCTCTTCTTCCTTGAAATTTATGTCCATCAAGACATTTACACATTCTCATGTGGCAGCTGGGGAAGTGATTGATTTCGAGAAGTTTTTTGGGATTTTAATTCACAGAGAGGCGATCAGAGGAATGAGGATCATCGTGGTCTCATTGCCTGGAACTCATCAAATCGAGTGTTTGTCTGCGACAATTTCGCCTTTTGGATAATGGAACATCACGCCAGTTTCCGCCATAGCTTTTGCCGTCAGATACATTTCTTCATCGGTCGTCGGAAAAAAGAATGAAGATGCGACATAATAAGTCATCATGATTTCAGAAAGCTTTCCCTCGGAGATGTCTTTGATAATTGCAAACATCTCGTCATAACTAATATCTTCTCCTTTCATTTTTTTGCGAATTGCATCATTGGCAGCTGAACTAGCATGAGCGATTTCGATGCTGACAGACTCGCCTGCCTGAACTGAGAATCTGCTGACTACGTCCTGTGGGATCTGGACTGTTCAAGTTTTGAGTTTGGAAGAAAGTGAGACTTCACAGGTGATTTTCTCGCCTTTTGTATTTGTGAGAGTCGCTCTGTCCTCTGCCGTGATGCCGAAGGCTAGTGCTTGTCTAGCGTTTAGGATGATTGTAAAGACGTTTCAGCCTTCTATTACTGGTGTGAGGATGGCTTTTGCATTGAAGAAATTGTCAGTTGATTTGAAGAGTTTTGTGTGATTCATTTAATTTAAAAAGTTAATAAGATAAAGATTAGGTAATTATAGTCGATTTAAGCTAAAAAAACAAAAAAAATCAGACTTTTATTTCTGATTTGCTTGACAATCTATATTTTGCTCAAAATTTGAATATATTCTTTATTATAATCATTTTTTATAAAAAGTCAAGAGATTTTTTTCGAGATTTCTCCTTGACTTTCAGATAAAAATAAATAGTTAGAGTATATTGTATAAACATAAATGAGGGAATAAAATGACAATTCAATGTCTAGGCAAAATTGCCAAATTCGACTGCTCTGAGCTGATACGAAAGCTAAATCGCTCGGAGAGTAAAAAACTTTTAAATAAATATCTACAAGAAATTACAGTTTCTGATAAGATGATAGCTGTAATAAACAAAAATAAGCTAAAAATGACATCTTCTCAACTTATCCTCTTTTTCGTCGCAAAAAGCTTATCTCAAGCGATGGAGAAAAAAACTAGAGAATGGAACTCTCTAGAATCTGAGATAGAAAAAGAGACAGAACCTGAACAGAAGATCGAGAAAAATCGCTTACGACAAATAAAGTTAGAGAGTCGTAGGCAAATTATAGAAGATTTTGAACTGATTAAGACAAGGTTTTGGAAAGAGAGTAATGATGAATGGAGACAACACCAGTTTATTACTGTCTTTGAAAGCGGAAAAGTCGATGATGATCAGTATGCTGACGTCTACGATAGTTATTTATTTTCTAAAGGGTAGATTATTTACTTATTTTGAAGGCATTTCTGTATGGGGAATGTCTTTTTTTTAGAAGAATTTTTTTTCACCTCATGTTCTATCTTTTTTGCTATATTTATTGATTTTTTCCTCTAGGTCTGGATCTGGCTCTCTGAGAAAAGATGATAATTCTGAGGATTTTTCGGAGGCTTTCTTGATGTGGACGTAATATTTGCTAAGCTCGGCTACCACATCATTTAGTTCGTCATTTTTGTCGAGTAATTCAGTAGTTTTGGACCTGAGAATTTCATTTTGTTCTAAAAATTCTTCCAGCTCTCACTGTAGATATTGAATTTGCTGATTGGCGTCTTTTAGGTTAGAACGAAGTTCATTGATAGCGTCCTTGTATTGGTAGCGAAAATAAAAGAAAGCGAAACCCAAGCCGCCACCTGCTATAAATGCTAAAACGTAAAAAATAGGCATTATGTGTAATAAATAATTTAAAAACTATGATTTTTTGTAAAGAAAAAGGCTTGAAAAGCAAGAGTAAAAATATAGGGTTAATTAAGATTTTATTTTTATCAAAGATCCAGATGAGCGATTCTGATGTTTTCAGTCCAAATGTTTATGATCCAAATATATCTAATCCAAATATTCCAGCACCAAATGCTCCAGTATCAAACATTCCAGACATTGATACTATTAGTCAACATACTAACACAAAAACAGATACAAAAAACTTGGCAAAACAGCTAAAAGGCAATATAATCAGATTTTCTATTTGAGTAATTTTATTGGTTATGTGTCGGCTCTTTGTCTGAGATCATCCTGCCGAGAAGATCAGTTTTTTTAGCTGATTTAAAGTTATCTATCAGAATATTGAAGTTGCTATGAGTAATATTTTCTGAGAAAATGGCACAATACTAAAACAAAAGTACGCTTTAGAAGATTATTATGAAGTGATGATTGCAATGAGTGAGGAGAAGCCGTGTATCGAGCCAAGCATTGTTCAGGACTTGCATGATACGTACAATAATCTGGTCAAAGAGCCAAAAAGTACGCTCAATCATACTTTGGAATGATACATTGACAAACAAATAATTTTTGATAGAGAACTGAGAATAGATTGCGATGTTCCAAATGAAGATGTTTCGAATGAAGATGAACTTTTAGAATAATTCACTTGAAAACTATCTACTTTTTCGTATTTACTAATTTGATAATTGTTTTTTCTTTATTTTATTTGTGCAATTTAGATAATTATGCAGCTTCAAGAGCGTAAACTCTCATATCTGGACGAGGAACATATCTTTTCTTTTCAGACTAGCCCTACAGAAGATATTAGTTTTAAAATGTTTGTAACTTGCTATACTGATAAGTTTTTGCAGTTTCAAAAGGATATTTTGGAAGAATTTGTAGCTGATTTTAGCACTGCTATATCTGCTGCAGATGAAGTAGATATTCACGAAGTCAAGACTTTCTTTGAATGATCTCTGCAGGTATTAAATACAAAATTAAAACAATTTGCCGAGAAAGTGAGTAATGTAGATAAATTTCAGATCAAAGGCACGATTCAGCTGGTGATGGATACTGCATTGATGGCATCTATGATCGGAGATACTACACTGATGATTCTTAGAGATAGTAAAGTGCTATATACATTGACAAATAGCGTGGATAGTAGATCAAAAATTGATTTGTTTTCTGACTTTATCGAAGGATCTGTAGAGCAGGGAGATCAGATTTTCTATCTCGGTACTAAAATTAGTGACGTAATGGATGCCCACGATACCAAAGAGATGGAGAGACTACTCTGAGATGAATGAGATACTGACAGTATTATCAGCTTTTTAGAAGACATTTTAACGACTAGAATAGATAAAACTGATCTATGATTTATACTCTCATACGCCTTAAGTTCTGATATTTTACGCAATATTTGACGCTGAGCATCACGTGTTCGTTCTGGACTTAAATCAGCTAGATGAAGATGATGAAAAGGCATTGCAAAACAAGTTCTTTCACATACTGGGGCACAGCTAGATGCTCTCAGTCACAAGTTTCATAATTCTGAATCGATACAAAAAATTAAGAAACAATTTTTGCTTCAAAGATACTATGTCGTAGCTTTGGTTCTATGACTTTTGATAATTTTTATGATAACTGCCCTAGCCACTCAGTGGACAAATAAACAAGATCCAGACAACAAATTCCAGACTTCATCTGGTGTATATATAGATGTAACTTTGGATGGCATACAGCAAGCCATGGCAGAATTTCAGCAATTAGATGTAGGAGACAAGTTAAAATCTGATAAATACAATGAAATCAAGAAACAGCTAGCATATCTAGAGGAAAAAGGGAAATGGCTTGAAGATGTAAAAGTTCTAAGAGATCGCTTAGAGATTGAATATTATGAATGATTTAATATTATTTTGGTCAATGATTTAAGAGATTTTGATGATGTCGCAAATGGAAAAGAAACCTCCTTATTTACACTTACTGAAGCACAGATTAAGCAGTTATGATCTCCTCATTCTATCTATGTTCCATGAAATATAATGATCGCTGGAGATAAATGAGCTATTATCAATACAAATGCTGGTAATCCTGGCACTACGGTAGCATATAATGCAGGCAAATCACTCTCTGACTGTAATCTATCTCTGTCAAAAAATTGACTTTACTGTTATAATACAGATGGCGATATTTATCTGATCAGTAAATCAGGAATTACCCCAGTGACTACGAGCGATTGAGATTTTAAAACTAATATTGGAGGTGTTGGAACTTTTGGTAGAAATAACCTATATGTCTTTCAGAAAAATCTTAGTAATCTAGGGTCATCTCTAGTCACTAGATATAGGAATACTGCAGGATCTGATGATACATTTCAGTGAGGCACATCTTATTCTGTAGATTTGTGATCTGGTGTGAGTTTTGGAGATTTTTCTAGCTTCACTATTGATGGTTCTTTCTTGTGATGGAATAATGGTAAACCATATCTTTTCTGGAGACCAGATACTGCAGGATCCAAGTTGTCTTATAGGGAGATTGATATAATTGGTGGAGATACTGCTTCACAAAGTTTCTCTCAGAATGTAAAGATATTAACCTTTGCAAATACTAGATATATATACCTTTTTGATCGCGATAATCAGACTTTCTGAGTATATGATACTGCCAGTATAAAAACAAATGATGCAAATAAAGCAACATACAAGATGAAGTATCTTTTCAGCTTCAAATTCCAGCTGGCAAATGGAAAAATTCTAGATGTAGCAATACCTGAATCCAGTACTGATAAACCAGAGTTATACTTACTCTCAGATAGCCAAGTAAACAAGATCAATTTATCTGATTTTATAGATAGTGTAAAAAATAATAATAAGATCAAGACACTGCACTAAGCTCTTGTTTTGTATGCTAAACGCTTTTTGTCTTTTATAAAAGGCAGATATTCTTGTAAATCTTCGAAATGTACAAAAGATGTCTCATGGCTTCAGTCTGCTAACTCTTGGTAAAAATCGGCAGAATTTGGACTAAATTTTCTGATACGGTATCAAACACCATACCCTATTCATCATTTCTCTGCAAGATTCAGAGATGACGGTGTGACCAGCTGTTTTCCTGCTCTATCGAATGCTTGAGTTGCTTTAGCTGAGCCTAAAGTTTTTACGAGCCATGTTTTTGACTCTGGATCGAAACGAGGGATCTCTACGACTAATTCAATGTGATTTCAGTCATCAGCTCTCCATATCGTAAAATCACCAGGCATTACCTCATTTATCATTATTTTATTTTCATATCTAGAGTCAATTTGTGCGACTGTCCCCTCTTTTACTCAGAAAAGCTTCATTCACAAACTAACCAGTGATGAACAGTCTATAGTATTTCATTTTCATCCGAGTTCTCGTTTCTTACCAAAACATTTTTCCATCTCGGCAATCATTTTTTCAACTGCTTGTTTTCTTTGTTCACTAAAATCTAGATTTACCTCATCTGCCAAGGATTTATACTGTTTTCGTAGAGTTTTTTGTTCTAATAATTTAATATTTTCTGAATTTAGAGTTATAATATCAAATTGTCAATTATTTTTTGACATTTCTGAAGAAAAATTAGAGAAAAAAGGCTGATTTTCTAGAGAAGGTTGTTTGATCGTAGGCTGGGGCTCTAACTGAGAAATGACAGTTGTCGGCTCCCATCCTTCGCTAAATGGCAAATTTTTTCGCTCTTCTTCTGAAATATTGACGACCTTATGAGTGAGTGGTCATGAAGTTTTAATTTCAGGCACTAAAATTGGTTTTGTACGGTTTTTGGTTTGCTGAGATAGATTTTCTAATTCTTTGGCTTTTTCAGCTGCCAATTCTTTTTTAGCATTTTTTTCGTCTTGTTTCAGCTTTTTAGCTTCTTTTTCTAATTGTTTTAGTCTAGATTTAATTCATCTTTCAGTATTTTTGCCTCGAATTCAGTCAATTTCTCATGGTCTAGACTGGAAAATATCTCCCTGAATCATCAATAATTCATCTCTGGTAATGGTTTTGCGAATCTCGGATAAGGTCTCGCAGATTTCTATTCTTTTTCGTAATTCTGCTAATTGTTGTTTGTATTTTTTTAGTTCGTCCAAGTCTAAACTTTCAGCTTTTTGTTTGATTTTTTCCCACGTTTTAGGTCAGATGATGCCATCGGGAATTGTTTTTACGTATTTCTGAAGAATTAGAGTTTCTGATCTGGTGAAAAGCTTTCTGGCAGCGTAAAAAGATGACACCGTAAGTGCTTTCTGGAGTAGGTGAATTTCTTGTGAATTTGGAGTTTGTGTCTGCTCTATCTTCATCTACACGACGAAATCATCGATTAAAGCAACGTCCTTGTCCCATACTATACCTACGATATCTTCGTCGGAACGACCATTTTGGGTGATAAACATTACGTCCAGTCAGCGTCCGCTTCTTCTCCTTTTTGTGAAAATTTCATCTGCCTGATATATATTTATCTCAGTGGAGACGAAGACAAAATCATTTTTTTCACTAAAAATTGGCACTTCAGACACAGGTAGTTTTGCTAAATTTATAAAATTCTCTTGCATCACCTGCTGAGAAACCCAGTGCAAAAGTCATCTTTCAGTAATTACTCATAGAAACTTCACACCATCATAAACTGGCATACTGGAGTAATGAGTTTCTTTAAATTTTTGTAAAAGACTGAAAACAGTGTCAACAAGCTGGATATTATCTACATCTTTTTTGAAAAACTGGATGCAAAGCGGTGGATTGACGATATTGTCCACGAATTCCTGCAGTTTATCTATGGCTTTTTGAGTCGGAATCGCATACATCACTTCTCACATTTTAAGTCCATGAGAGATATGATTTCTCAGTTCTCAGAAGTATTTTAGGTCATTTTGAAATAATCTAACATATCGCGAAACTGGAAACTGTCCAGAAATGATTTGTTTAAGTTTATCATTGTAGGGTAGAAAAGCTTCTGTCTTTAGTAATTTGTCAAAATGTTTATCTATCTCGTTGAAAAGCGAGAGATACGTCATTACCTGAGCAGAATTGTTATCTTTGTGTGTTTCAGTCATTGATGTATATCAGATATAAAGAGCAATATTTTAAGTATATTTATTTTTTTTTATTTTGCAAAAATATTGATTTTCGTTTTAAAATAGAGAAAAAACGCTGATTTTATTTCAACCACTTTTTGACAAAATTTGATATTTTTTAGTAAAATGGCATTTAACCAGTTCTCATATAGTGAAAAAATCTCTTGATTTTTCTAAAAATTTCATTACACATTGAAATGTCAAAAATTATTTTATACTTTTTTTCTATACAGATGGCAAAAACAACTACCGCACCACAGGGTTTACAGGATGCTTTGGCGAGCATCGAAAAACAGTTCTGAAAATGAGCTGTGATTAGGATGTGAGATCATTCCAATTTTGGACTAGTAAATACCTTTCATAGTGGATCATACGTGCTGGATCTTATTCTCTGAGGCGGATATCCTGAGGGGAGAGTCGTTGAGATTTACTGACCAGAATCATCAGGTAAAACTACAGTAGCTCTGCATGCTATCGCAGAAATCCAAAAGAGATGAGAACTAGCTGCTTTTATAGATGCTGAGCATGCTCTAGATCCTCATTATGCTCGTAAGTTATGAGTAAATATTGATGAATTATTCTTGTCTCAGCCAGACTGTGGAGAACAGGCTCTACAAATCGCTGAAGAACTCGCAAAATCTGGAAATATCAAGCTAATCGTTATCGATTCTGTAGCTGCACTTACTCCTAGAGCAGAAGTAGAATGAGATATGTGAGATAGTTTTATGGGATTACAGGCTAGGATGATGTCTCAATGACTCAGAAAGCTGACTTCAGTACTAGCCAAATCAGGCACTACATGTATTTTTATCAATCAGATTAGAATGAAAATTGGTGTTCTGTTTGGTAATCCTGAGACGACAAGTGGTGGAAATGCACTCAAATTCTTTGCATCTCAGAGGATAGAGATCAGACGCTGAGATAAAATCATGGAAGACAAAGAGCAAATCGGTTATTTAGCCAAGATTAAAGTTGCTAAAAATAAAATTGCTGCTCCATTCAAAACCGCCGAACTCCCTGTGAAATGGAAGATATGATATGACAAAACTACAGATATTATTGAGGCAGGTGTTTTGCTAAAATTGATCACAAAGGCTGGAGCATTTTATACGCTCTGAACTCAGAAATTTCAGTGAAAAGAAAAATTGAGCCAATATCTTGAGAATGATCCAAAAGCTTTAGCTGATCTATCCAAAAAAATTGAGACAGATATAAAAGATATGAGAACTGGTAAAAAAGTCCTAGATGATGAAGTTTTCGATACACTAGAAGCTGTGGCTGAGGCTGTAGCTGAGGAGACTACTGGAGTAGAAAGTGAAGGATAATTGATCTGAAGAATGTGAATTGAAGAATAATTAAAAAAATTTAAGGTTATTTTAAGGTTGATGAGTATAATGAAAGAATAGAAAGTTTTTTTAAGAAAAGATGGGAAATAAAACTCCCATCCTTTTTTATTGCATCATTATGCAAATATAGTGTGCAACTCCTATTTGGCATACACCAATGCCGATTTTCGTGAGACCAGGCTCTAAAATAGTTTTTCTGTGTCCTTTATTTTTCACACCGTGATCAATAATAAATGATATTATTGCAGTTTCACCTGCTGAAAGATGGAACTCCATCCCAATACATTCATGGAAACTTGAGAAAGCTGGCATTTTACCACCAATTTTAAGAAACCAATACTCTATAGGATTACCATCTGGAGAGACATGACTGAAATAATTACGCTCTACCATATCTATTACTTTACACTCTGCAGCGTATGCGAGCATAGAATCCCAGGTCAATAACGGTCTTTTCTCAAGATTTTGAAGTGTTTTTAGCTCTGGATCATTTACTTTGTCTGCAAATTCTAATAGAGTATAAGCAGGCAATAAGACATTGAACTCTTTTTTCTGAGTGAGATAATCGTTGACTCCTTTTGAGATTAAAATTGGGTTTGATCTCAGTGTATTGAGATAATTGAACGCCTGTTTAGCTAAATCAAAGTCTAGCATATCTAAATGCTGTTCTCTAATCTCTTGGCGAATGATTTTCTGCTTTTTGTTAGCTGTTTTTTTATCTATTTTATTTGATCCGCACGATGATAAAGCCATAATAATCAGCATTATCACACAGATTTTTATGAGTTTGATAATTTTGTTTTTCATTTGTTTTCTCCGTTTTTTTATTGATTGTAATTATATTTTTGTGTAAATCAACAAAAAGAATGGTTATTCTCGCCTCAGTGCATCAATAACTGGTAATTTTGCAGCTCTCCTCGCAGGTAAAATACCAAAGATAATTCAAGTAATAGAAGTGATTACTAAGGCTAAAATAATAATATTTGGTGTGATCAGCACTGATAAATTCATCGACTCACCGTATCTGTTTATCAGAAATTCCGCCCCATAGCTAAGAATTATAGCGATTATTCAGCCCAAGAGTGTAATCAAGATACTTTCAGTCAAAAACTGGATCATAATGTCGATTTTTAGAGCTCAAATTGCCTTACGAATTCAGATTTCTCTGGTTCTTTCTGTGACTGAGACTAGCATAATATTCATTACACCGATTCCTCAGACTAGAAGAGAGATTGAACCAATAGCCAGAAGGAGATAATTCATCATTTTTTGTTGTTCCTTCATCTCGTCTATGTATTTGGAGAAGCTGTCTATCGTGAAGTTTAGCTCAGAAATATGGGACAGGCCGAAATATTTCATCAGAGCGTATGAAATTCTCTTTTGCCAAAGGACATTATCAGCAGTAGGCGAAAGATATATCGTAAGGGAAGATAGTGCTGCCCTTTGTGGAAATTTCAGCTGAAATGTCGAAAAAGGTATTCGTGCCTCGTAATTTTTCCAATCTCAGCCATCTTCAAATTGATTTTTGACAACTCATATAACTGCAAAATTCTTGCCTCAAATCACGATTTTTTCGCCAATTGGATTTTTGGAGCCGAAAAATGCAGTCGAAACATCTTCACCTAGAACTGCAACCATCTCGGCATTCTCATACTGACTAGGAGTAAAGAAGGAACCAAAAAGTAACTCTCTATCAACATTGTCAAAATATGACTTCGGAACTCAATAATAGCTCATCCCATCGTATCCGCCTCGCTGAGATTTTATATTTAGCTGCATATAGTTGGATGCCATATATGATATTTTATCTTTTAATTCAGGAAAAGAGGTTTCTAAAAAGCTGACAGTATCGGTCGTGAGAGTTAGTTTTTTCTGCTCTGGCTTTCGTCATTCGTAGATCTGTAATTGATTTTTGGCTAAATCACCAAGGGATTCCATCAGTTTTTTTTCTGCTCATTGTCAAATTCCCAGCATCACAACTACCGAAACTATGCCAATTACAATACCTAAGATACTAAGAAAAGATCTCATCGTATTCCCTCTGATCGTATTTCGTGCTTCTTTGAAGTATTTTAGTAAATTCATCGTTTGGAAGTGGTTATTAAATCTGATGATAATTATATTAAAAAAGCAAAAGAAAGCAAGGAAGAAAAATTAGTAAAAATTAGCTCAAAATTTTAGTTTTTCGCTTGCAATTATCTAGAAAACAATTATTTTATAGTCAGACTTTTGTTTCTTTATTTAAAAAAATATAGATGCTTGATCTAAAAAAAGTTCGTGAGAATCTATTACAATACCGCTGAGACCTACAAAAAAGAGGTTCTAATTTTGATGTAGACAAGATTTTTCAGCTGGACGATGAGAGGAAAATGCTTCAGCAAAAAATTGACGCATTGAAATCCCAGCAAAAACAGCTTGCTACCGAGCAAAATTATGAATGAGCAAAAGCTTTGAAAGTGGAAATTCAGACATTGGAAGCTGACTTTGCAGATAATCAGACAATACTGCGTACTTTTCAGCTCAAGATGCCAAATTTTCTCTCTCCTGGTGTGCCTGAGTGAAGAGATGAAACAGAAAATGTAGAGATTAGGCAAGTTTGAACAATTCCAACATTTGATTTTCCAGCTCTAGACCATATATCTCTGATGAAAAAACATGATATGGTCGACATAGAGAGATGAGTAAAATTAGCTGGCGCAAGATCATATTTTCTCAAAAATGATGGAATGCTACTGGAACAGGCAGTCTTACAGTTCGCTCTCCAGAAACTCGTCAAAAAAGGCTTTACGCCATTTTCAGTACCAAATATTGTAAATACAGATTGCCTAGTCTGAACCTGATATTTTCCGTGATGAGAGGAAGATGCTTATCGACTAGAGAGAGATGATCAGTGGATGATAGCGACTGCAGAGATTCCGCTCACTTCATACTATTCTGGTGAAATACTGACATCCTCAGATCTTCCCAAAAAATTAGTCTGACTGTCTCCATGTTATCGCCGTGAGGCAGGCACTTATGGCAAAGACACCTCAGGTCTATATAGAGTTCATCAGTTTATGAAAGTCGAACAAGTAGTTATATTAACAGAAGATGTCGCGATGTCAGATCAATTTCATGCTCAGATATTAGCAAATTCCGAAGAAGTCATCCAAGAATTGGGGCTTCCATACCGTGTATTACAGTTATGTTCTGGTGATTTAGCTATATGAAAGTATGACTCTCATGATATAGAATGCTGGATGCCATCTCGTAATGCGTATGGCGAAACTCACAGTGCGACTTCATTTCTAGATTTTCAGGCTCGTAGACTCAATCTTCGCTATCGTGATGAGGACTGAACTATCAAATATTGCTATACTATGAATAATACTGTAGTCGCTACCCCAAGGATTCTAATTTCGCTTATAGAAAATAATCAAACAATAGACGGTAAAATTAGAGTTCCTGCAGTTCTGCAGCCCTTTATGGGTAAGGAAGTAATCGGATAATCTACAAAAAACTACAAAATCTCGATAAACCGCTCTATAACAGTCCAAATGGTGCAGTAGAAAACGCAAATTCATTTTATTTGCTCACCCGTACTACCATGAAACATGATTCTTTGGTTAGAGATTTACATCCACAGCATGCAAAAAAGCAGAATAGAAACTGCGTCTATCGTAATGCCACCCCTGCAGAGACTCACAAAGCTTTGCTAAAGACCTTTTATACTGATGTTAAGGGCTTTTTGAATGCTACACAGGTCGCAGACAAGGCTGAAAAATTAGCCGATCTACATGAAGTTGTAGAGCATCTGATGGATTATTATGGCCTCCCTCATGAAGAGATCCGTATGATCAAGGAAAAAAAGAGACAGGAATTCTGAAGTTTCGACAATAAAATCATCCTCGAGGAGGAGATAATGATTGTAGAGAGATAGCTGAAGCATTATTAACTGTTTAAATTACAAAATTTACTTAAAAGCTCCTTTTTGTATGATGAAATTTCGACAATTTATTACTAAATTTGGAAGCTATTTGGCTTCATTATTGGCACTACCATATTTACTTATCGTTTGGAGAGATATTATTAAATGAGATCCTAGAGGTGCCTGGACATTATTTGGCATATTAGCGTTATGTTTTATCGTTCCTCTAGGGTTAGCTGGATTAACCAAGGTTTTTTTCTTTCGTCATCGTCCAAAACCTATGCAAACAGGAAATCGATACAAAAGGCTGATGGCAGGTAGTTTTCCTAGTATGCACACAATTACTGTGATGACTTTCTGGATTTTAGCGACTTTAGTTTTTGCCGATACTCCGTGATTCTGGTGGATGTTTTGTTTTTATGGAGTTATCGCTATTTTGGTGATGATCTCTAGAGTTGTATTAAAAAAACATTTCGTACACGATGTCATCTGAGGGATTGCATATACGATTATTGGGTTGATGATAGTATATAAGTGCTTTTTTCCGTTTTTGTTTCCTGTTTAGATATTATTTACTGGTGCTTCAGGACTTACAACTGGGATTTCAACTGGTGTTTCTACTGGAGTCTCAAGTGACGTTTCCACTTGTGCAGGAGAAGCCACTGGAGTATCTGACAACTCATTTAATATTGAAGAAGTAATAGGAGTTTCAACTGGGGTCTCAGCTGGTGCAGGTGTTTCTACTGGAGTCTCAAGTGGTGCCTCAACTGGTTTTTGGATTTCTCATAGATTAACTTCATTTTCATTTTTGATTTCATGTACTACATCTGATACTTTGTCAGTGATGGAATCTAGTGTTTGACCGACTTTGGCTGTGGCTGTAGATCATAGGTCCATCGCCTTGTCTGTGAATTCATTCATCTTTTCTGCGACTGAATTTAGACTATCGCCTGCGACAGACTGCACCGTATCTTTGCCAATCTCTACTGCACTGCTGATAGTTTGTTTACCAGCATCTACGACACCAGTACCAGCCGTCACAGCTGATGAAACCGTAGTCGAAGCGATTTCTTTTGTCGCTCAGACAATATTTTGGATAACGGATCAGCTTTGATTGTTTTGTACTGCTTCTCAGATTCACTGAGTAAGATTTGTACCTGTATTTACCGCTGTAGTAGCGACATTTCATATAACATTCGCTCATGTCTGGATGGTTTTGCCTGCGATATCGGTCGTTTTGGTAAAAATGGAGCTAACCTTGGATACTAACTTTCAGAAGAAGCTAGGTTCAGCAGGAGGATTGACTGGTGCAGGAGAAGCCACTGGAGATGAAGGAGTAGGGACTGCCTGAGTAGTAGGTATGTTTTCAGCTACTGGAGCTGAGGAAATTGCTTGATTTTCTGGCATCTTTTGAAGTATAGAAAGCTAAAACT
>BNUE01000031.1 GCA_025997135.1 candidate division SR1 bacterium
TCAAAGATAGCGACTCCAGAGAAATAGCTATAAAAAATCTGAATGAAAAGAGTCTCGATTTGTTCGTGTTTGTTCGGAAAATGACATGAAAGAGAGTGTGATTAAATAAACTCAGTGAAAACCTAGTCTGATTGACAAAAAATCTAGAATGATGATGAGCTAGCGTAGAAACCCTATGGAAAAGCCGAAAAGATACCTGAAACCAAGAAATCCTCAATCAAATCAAATCATACTGCGAAAACGATGTGAAAATGACCGTATTTCTGCTTTATTATCTCCTTTTCTTCAAGAAATTAGCCATTGATTGAGAAGAATTTTTGTATGATTTACCAGATTTTATCACCCTTGCAAATTCTCAGTGAAAAATTGAAGACAAAAATAAAGACTGATTTCCAGTCGCAAACTGATGACAAACCTGATTATTTTAGTTTCCCCTTGAAAAACAAACCAAAAACCCTAATCTAACAAAAAAACACAGCAGTTTATTTCCTAAAAAACCCAAATCGTGGCTAGAAGGAGAACCAAAAAAATATTTAAAATCAACAAATACACTATCGGGACTACCTTGATTGTGCTATGAACACTCTTTTTTTTCAGTAGGATAACAGCTCCAAATGCTCCAGTTTTCCTATTTTTATTTAAAAACGCGAGTGTGGCATTTGGAGAACAATGATTATGGGTATTTTTCGTACTTTGTATAGTTATGTGAAGCTTCATCCTGCGAAAATGACATTTACTCAAAACCCTCATAAAACAACTTATTCTGATCCTATTTATCGCATCTGGAATACTAAACTTTCAAGCTTTTTTTGACAGAAATAATATAGAAAACACACTCGTAAACCGAACACTTGTCAATCAGCATTGAGGATTTTTTTCATGGCCTCTATACAAGTGATTGGAACTGGTTTTTTGACCTGCAGCCTTGGCGACTCAGATAGTTATTATTGTTTTCGCTTTATTACTGCTTATTTGGTTATTTTATAGATTAAATGTCCGCCTGCCATCTCTACCAAAAATTCAGATGGAAAAATACGATAAACCAGCCACAAAACGCCCATCAGACCCCAGATCACCATTCTATATTGAGTCCAAAACTACCTCAGATGCAGAACTCAGACAAAAAGTATCACAAGCAACTGGACAAAAACCTTTCAATCAAAAAGAAATAAAAAGCTGAAACCCAACTCCAGACGGCTCATTACTCAAGGATTTACTCAAATCAAAATTAGATGAAAAATTAGCAGGAGGCTGACAATCATCACATCCATTACAGCAACCCAAACGTCCAATGCCAGTTTTTTCATGAGATAAACCAACTTTTTCTTACTCTTTATTAGAAAATACTCATTGAACCACCCAAAACATTGACCAGAATTTCATAGTCGAGAAGGCTAAATCTCTAGAAAAAAAGTTATTAGAATTCTGAATACCAGTCTCTGTAGAAGGCTTCGACATCTGACCATCTATCGTTCAGATCAAGATCAAACCAGCAGAATGAGTAAAAATATCCACCATAGAAAACCTAGAAAATGATATTAAATTATCTTTAAAATCCAAGTCTTTACGTATCGTTGCTCCGATTCCTGGCACTGATTCTGTCTGAATACAGATACCAAATCCAAAGCCCAATATGGTCAAACTGTGAGATATTCTCAATACTCCTTCATTTCTAACAGCGATGAAAAAGTCAGAGACCAGTCTCGCTTTATGAAAATGAATTGATGGAAGTGTTGAAGTTAAGTCGCTAGAAGATATGCCACATTTATTGGTTGCAGGTGCTACTGGCAGCTGAAAATCAGTCGGTATCAATGATTTCATAGTATCGTTGATGTATCAGAATACTCCTTCAGAACTCAAATTTCTAATGGTTGACCCAAAACAGGTTGAACTAGAGATGTACAGTGAATTGCCTTATATGCTCGCACCTATCGTTTATGACTCGCTCAAGGCTATTAAACTTCTCCAGCGAACTGTCCAAGAGATGGAGAGGAGATATACAATTCTAAAAGACAATAAAGTTAGAAATTTGGCTGAATTCAACGCAAAAATACCTGAGGAGAAAATGTATCGTATAGTCTTTATCATTGATGAGATGGCAGATATGATGCTATCTAGCTCTGCTAATAGAAAAGAAGTCGAGAACTGTATTAATCGTTTGGCAGCAAAGGCACGTGCAGTTGGAATTCATCTAATTGTAGCTACTCAGAGACCTTCTGTAAACGTGATTACTTGACTAATAAAGGCAAACATTCCGACTAGAATTGCTTTTTGAGTGGTATCTGAAATAGACTCTAGGACTATACTTTGACGCAAAGGTGCTGAAGACCTAGTTTGAAAGGGCGATATGCTCTATATGGATCCCAGCACGAAATTCCCAATCAGAATTCAAGCTCCTTTTGTCTCAACTCCAGAGATTGAGAAACTAGTCAATAACCTAAAAAACAAATATATGCAATGACTCACTCCATCAGATATTTATAATCCAGAAATTATTTCAGCATTAGAATCAAAAAGCTGATCATCAACTGGAAATTATGCTTGATGACCTACGGGAGATGGTGATGATGACGATCTAGTCCAGCAAGCTATCTGAATAATTCTGGAGACCAGAAAAGCATCAGCAACTCTTCTACAGAGGAAACTTTGAGTATGATTCGCTAGAGCTGCCAGAATTCTCGATATTTTAGAGGAGAGAGGAGTTATATGACCTGCCCAGTGAGCCAAGCCTAGAGAAATTTATATGTAATACTTTTCAATTTAAGTTTATTTCTTCTTCAACGCCAGATACGCCATTCCCAGTGCATCAGCAGCATCATTAAACTGTGGCAATTCTTGCAATTTAAAAACTCTCATAATAACTTTCTGCACCAGCATTTTATCAGCTTTTCAGTTGTTTGTCAAGTATTTTTTGACTTCAATTGGAGTAAATTCCTGCACTGGAATGCCTTTTCTCACAAATAACATCATCAATGCTCATCTAATCCCATACACAAATTCTGCATTATTCTGATTGTGTGAAGTGAAAAATAGCTTTTCAATACCTACTTTTGTGATATTCTGTTTCTCAATTAGTTTTTCAAAAAAATCAAAAATCTGACTGATCCTCTCGAATTGATCGCCCCTATTCGGTGAAACTTTCTGTTGTAATAAAATACCAGCATCTACGATAATTAGATCTTCTTCAATCAGTGCATAACCGAGCTTGCGAACTCATGGATCTACTCACAAAATCATTCTGAAAATTATTTATTAAATTAAAGATGCTATCATCAAATCCTGCGTAATTTTGTCTTGACGAGCCTTATTGTAATCAGTAGTCAGCTTTTTTTCTTTTTCTTGGTTATTCTGATTAGCCAGTTTCATCAATGCAAATCTAGCTGAATTTTCTGAGATCTTAGAGTCTAATATACAGTAATAAACTAGATTTTCGATGACATATTGTATAGTATTTTTTCTATATGCCTCAATATTAGGCTCTATAATAAGCTCATCATTAACCTGAATATCTGGATAAGGAATATTTATCTCGTGTAAGAAAAGTTTTAGAGTTTCTTGGCTTAGAGGAGATAGTGTAAGACGAGCTGGAGATTGAGAAAACGCATTTTTGCTGTGATTGAAATAGATCTTAATCTTAGAATATGTTTGATCTTTCAAAGCGACCTCCAAAAATTTATATAAATTTACTAAATACTCAGCATTTATCTTGTCTTTTAGCGGGAAAGAAGCGACAATATTTCGTTGATTTTTGCGAAAAAAGACTTCACCTTTATATCAAATTGTCATTAAATCTACGCGATCTTTGCCCTCCTTATATCTAGACTCAATAATGTCAAAAAGCTTAGAATTTAGAGATCAAACGAGTCATTTTTCTGTCGATATAACGAGGATCAATTTCTTTTTCTGGTCGATTACAAAATGATTTTTATCCTGAATATGAAGGTGAGGCTGCAGAGACACCACGACCTGAATAAAATCCTTAAAAAAACGTTTAAAACTGCGAGTCTGAGCAGTCAAAGACTGTAATTTGATAGACGATGCCAGTTCCATAGCTCACAAAATCTTTTGTAGAGTTCTTGTGCTTTTTAACTGATTTTTTATTTGTTTCAAACTCATCAAAACAGAAATACCAGATAAAAGCTTCTATTACAAAGTTATCAGATGTCATTTTAGACCTATTCAGCAAAAACCAACCCAATCATTACTCCAACTCCACAAACAAAAAGAAAAATCTGAACTATAGATTGAGATAATTTGGAATGTTTGTGAAGTTCAGGAATTAAGTCAGAACCAGCAATATAGATAAATAATCCAGCAGCTAGTGGGGTCAAAATAGCAGAAATTCATTCAATATTAGAGTCGAGCAAATATGCCAGTGTCAATCATACAAAAGCTGTCAATGCAGTCATAAAATTTAATATCAATGCTTTCTTTTTGGAAAATCATCCGTGTATGAGCACTCAGAAATCGCCTATTTCTTGTGGTATCTCGTGCAATATGACAGCTATTGTAGTAGCGATTCAAATCTCTATCCCACCAATAAAAGCTATCCCTATAATTATTCAATCCATCAAATTATGTACCATATCTCCTATCAAATTCATCCAAGCAAAAGGATGTTTATGCTCATTAGTTATTGGCAGATGACAGTGATTCCGATAAATGACTTTTTCTGATATTAGACCTATTAAGATTCACGCTAAGATAGACAGTCCAGTCTTTGTCTCAAATCCAAATTCCTCGACAGCTTCAGGCAATAAATGCAAAAAAGCATCTCCCATCAGTGTCCCTGCGGAAAAAGCAATGAAATAAATCAAAATTTTCCTGAGTTTATCTACCTGAATACTAAATGTAGCAATTCAAATTAGAGAAATAAGGCTGATTAAAAATACAGAAATAATAGCATATCGAAGGTTTGTAGGCATTAGAAATGAAAAAGAATTAAATATCCAAGTCCTTCACATTTTTTGCATGAGTTAGGATGAAATGTTTTCTACTTTGTACATCTTCTCCCATCAAAATCCTAAAAAGTCTATCCGCCTCTTCTGCATCATCTACCGTAATTTTTTTCATATATCTCTTATCTGGATCCATAGTTGTATCTCGCAACTGCTCAGCATTCATCTCTCCTAGACCTTTATATCTCTGAATTTCTACCTTTTCATCAGGTCAAAATCCATACATTGTAGGTACATGATCCTCATCATACACATAAACCTCTCTACTTCATTTACTAAATTTGTAGATCGGAGGCACGGCAGCAAAAACGTGTCAGTCTTCAATCAATCCTCTCATAAATCTGAAGAAAAACGTCAAAAGTAGAGTCCTGATATGGGCACCATCGACATCAGCATCAGTCATGATTACAATTCTTTCATACCTTAGATGTTCACTATCATAATTTTCTTTTATACCAGCTCCGATCGCAGTAATCAGGTTTTTTACTTCCTGATTTGCCATAATTTTCTGTATTGAGGCCTGCTCAGTATTCAAAATTTTTCCTCTGAGTGGTAAAATCGCCTGAAACTTGCTATCTCTTCATTGTTTTGCACTTCCTCACGCCGAATCTCACTCCACAATATATAATTCAGTCCCTTTATTTCATCTCTTACTACAATCTGCCAGTTTCCCAGGCAATATACCGCCACTTAATACATTTTTTCTCAGTACAGTTTCTTTTGCAAATTTTGCAGCTAGTCTAGCACGAGCAGCCAAGTCAATTTTCTCAAAAATCTTATCAAATTCTTCAGGTTCTTCATTAAAAATATTTTTAAGATATTCATACGTAATTTTCTCAACTTCTCATCTAACATAGGCATTCCCTAGTCTTCATTTAGTCTGTCATTCAAATTGAGGTTCTGGAATTTTCACAGTAATAATTCAGTACAGTCAATCCGTAACATCACTATATTGAAACTCTCAGATTTTTTTATCTATTTTTTCTTTCTCTTTTCAAATTTCATTGATAATTTTCAATAGTGCGGATTTGAACCCTAAAATATGACTTCCTCCATCATTTGTAGGAATATTATTCACGAAACTCAGGGTATGATCATTGCTCGTTGCGATAAATTGAAAACTAATCTCAGCCAAACAGTCTTTCCCCTCAGCCTTGAAATAATGAGGTTTAGAAAGCTGTTGTTGTTCTCAGACGATATTTGATAGCCACGTTTTGATACCTCATTCATAATAATACCTTTCTTTGAGATTATTCTGAGGATCTACAACCGTAAAAGTCACTCCAGGAGTCAGATATGCTGACTGTTTCATTCTCTGGAAGATCATACTACTGGTAAATTCCACCGTATCGAAAATCGTAGGATCAGGCAGAAAAGTTACAGTTGTCCCAGTTTTATCAGTTTCTCAGATTATTTCGATTTCTCCCTGAGGTATGCCCTTTTCAAATCTCATTTTATAAATGTTCCCATTTTTGTATACAACTACTTCGAGCCGTGTAGAAAGTGCGTTTACTACGCTCGCACCCACTCAGTGAAGCCCTCCAGACACTTTATATACGCTTTTATCAAATTTTCATCCAGCATGCAGTACAGTATACACAGTCTCCAAGGCTGATTTTCCTGTCTTTTCATGCTTATCTACTGGGATACCTCTTCAGTTATCATGGACAGTTACGCTTCAGTCAGCATTTAGCACTGTAGTAATATGTGTACAGTATCCAGCCATCGCTTCATCTACAGCATTATCTACGATTTCTCGTATCATGTGATGCAATCCCTTTATATCTGTAGTTCCAATATACATTCATGGCCTCTGACGAACTGGCTCTAGACCTTCTAATACCTTGATATGTGATGAATCATAACTCTGATCGTTTGCGATATTTTTGTTGCTATCAATGTCTGACATAATATAAATAGATGAAAATAAAACTTAGAAATCTGCACTTATAAATACGCTTTTTATACTTTTACAAAATTTAAGATTATAAAAAAGGATAAAAAATGCAAGAGCAACTTTATTTCTCAATTTCAGCACTCCTTTTGACTCTATTCATGATAGAATATCCAATTCATACCTCAGGTAATTCCTCGACATATAACACATCTACTCATTCTTTGTCGAAATAGTGATACATATCAAATAAATTATGGGCACATATAGCTAGATTGGAGTGAGTACCCCAGATTTTAAATAAAACATTAGAAAAAAAAGTCTGATTTTTATTGTAAATCTCTTGTGTAATTAGAAATCAGATTTTTTTATTTTCTTTATTTTCCCAGTTTCTCATTGCAAGTCCCTCTTCATTCACAATAACGACACTCCCAGAAATACTATAATGTTTGTATCTCATTCACGGACTCAGTTCTGGGTTCTCATGAGTATAATTTACTTCTATCTTTCAGTCAAAACAGGTTTCTATATCTTCTTTAGTCACAAATCATGGACGTAAAATTTGAATATTCCTATTCATTACCCTTACAACCGTGCTTTCAATGCCAGCTTCACTCTCTCATCCATCGATTATCATCGGCACGTTCTCACCCAAATTATCATAGACCATCTGAGCATTTGTTGGGCTGGCTTTCCCAGAAATATTCGCACTGGGAGCAGCAATTGGAAGCTGAACAGTCGTTAAAAAATCATGTGCGATTTGATTACTTGGTAGCCTAATTCAGACGAGCGGAACTGGACATACAATAGATGAGATATTCTCCTTCTTCTGCAAAAGCAATGTGATAGGTCAAGGCATCAGTTTATCAATAATCCTTTGCTGAATTTCGTTTTCAATAAAAGCGTAATCAGAAATCTGCTCCTTCGCTCATAAATGGACGATAAGCGGGTTATCACTTGGTCTACCTTTTAGTTGAAAAATTCTCTTCGCCGCTTTATCAGAGAGGGCATTTGCACCTAGTCAATAGATTGTCTCAGTCGGGAAAACTACCACTTCATCATTTATGAGCAGTTCTCTAGCTTTCAAATAATTTTCAGTAGTGGGGGAGGAGAGATTTTTCATTTTTTTAACTTTGAATTACTCCATACCATAAAATATTTTCCACATTTATATTCGCACCCATTAGTTTTTTAACTTTCATCCAATGTTTTGCCAGCTGATAATTATCATTTTCAGTGAGATAAGATATTAGTCAGTCTATAAATTCACTCAAAATTCCCTCATCTGAGAGCAATTTAAGAGAACGCTGTGCCTGAACTTTAGAAAAACTAACATTTTCTATATTATTCCATAATATTTGGATAGCATCAATAATTTCTGGCTTTGATTCAGTGCTTTTCCCTAGAGTCATCAACATTCCTGGCTTTCACATTGACATTGCTATCAGGCTTTTTTTACTTTTTTCATCAAGAGACATAAAAAGCTGGTTCTGATCAGCGAAAACTTCCATCTGCTCGAAAGTGAGCGGTTCAAATACAATTTGTACACTGCGAGATAATATCGTGTCCATAACTTGTGATGAATGTGTGGTAGTGGCAATGATAAAGCGGTTCGAAAGAGGCTCTTCAGCTGTTTTCAGAAATGCGTTCATAGCAGTATTGGACATTCTCTGCATATTTTCGATCAGCACGAATTTACGCAGAGAAAAACTAGATTGTTGTAGTCGAGCATTGACCTCACGAATTCAGTAATTTGGTATCCTTTCATCATCTGCCAATTGTATTTCATGGTTAGGTTTATCAGGCGTTTCTACTGGTATTGTATGAGTCTTTCCTATCTCACTGGAATAATCCTGTAAAAAAAGAGCATCTGAGTAAGCAAAATCTCATAGATATTCTTGGATCATTTTTTTTGCATGAGAGAACTTCCCAATTCCGCTCGGTCAGATCAACAGGAAAAATTGTGGTCAGCTTTTCTTCTGTATAGTCGAATCTATAAATTTTTTCAGCATTTCAACAGCAGATTCATTGCCAAATATTGGGTTATTGACTGTACTCATTATGTGTGATTCTTAAAAATTAAATTTACTTCTTTTGTATACTTTCTTATGCTTTTTTCAAGAGCTGAATATTATAAAGTCCAAAAAACAAGCAAATCCTTATTATACTCATTTTTCATAAAAAGTCAATAGCAGTTTTAAAATTAGTATCATTTTTCTTTCAATTGGCAAGTTAAAAAGGGGAACAATTTATACTTTTTCTTTAAATTTTATCTTATAAAAGTATAATTAAACTGTATTTTATTATCAAGTTCCGATATGCAACATACTTGAAAGAAAAAACTAGTTTATTTTACTCTGATTATATACTCTCTACGGCTGATTTTTCAGCAGTTTTCAGCGTTTTTCGAGACTTGGGCAAAAGAAGTAAACATCCCTCACGTGAATATCATAACTATCCTAGTTGATAACCAGATTTATTCTTCTATTTCTGCGGATTTAGAGCGGTATTCTACTCAGTATTTGCAGCCCAAGATTACAGATTCCAAGGCTCTTGTGATTCCACTAGATCTCAAAACTATGGATACTATCCAGATTTATAAAATGCTGGAAAACGTGTATTTTGACGGTCTAGAGGGCGTAAATTCGACATTAAATGGTCTGATTTTAATCGGAAAAATACCATTGCCAGTCGTTAATCAAAACGGCTATATCTTCCCGACAATATACCCATACGTGGATTTTCTAGAGCAAAAGTATCTGCGAGATGATGCCAGTCAGTATTTTATCCCAAATTGAAATGCAGCCTGACAAGCAGAGATTTGGCATTGATTGATAGATTTTGACACTGATATTGCCGCCTACCAGGACTTTTTCAATAAAATCAGAAAATATAAAGCTGATCCAAACTGATTTATTGGCGATCAGATGCGATACGAAGACTTCATAGCCTCCAAAAATGCTTTCCAGCTGCTAAATACTCAGATGTACCAAAATAAAATGCTTTTCGCAGAGGATTTAGCTTATCAGAGATACACTCCACTGATGCAGAAACTTTTTCAGGCAGGGCAAAATGATGCAATTTCAGGGATGATGAACGATCTTTCTCAGTCCTTAGTTAAGTTATGAGATGGAAACGTAGATTTATGAGATTCTATGGATTTGATAAATTCATCTTCAGACAGCATATCTCAGACAAAATCAGTCGAACAAACCATCAAAAAGAGCTTTTTAGCCGATTATCCATCGCTTTTTAATCCAATGCTTTCAGTCGTGCAGAGGGAAAATGTGATGGCATGAGGTAGACGAGTAAAAACAATCACCGGATCTGATGGAAATGCAACGACTATTGCAAAAGCCGATACCTCATCTACTATCATCAATACCAAAGATGTCATAAACTGAGGATCTGCTGATATGCAGGGTGTTTTAGCTAATTTTAATACACTTTTGGAGGAGGCAGTGGACAATAAGATTAAATCAGAAAGGTATGATATGGATATTGTGATGCCTGTCTCTCTAGTCTACAAAGAGATGTTAGGCCAAAAGATCGATTATACGTTGTGGACTAAAACTAAATTTGATATTTTTACTACTGAGTATGAAAATTTTTATTTCGGCAAATCAGCTAGTCTGATTGAAACAGCCAAAGATCTCAGTATGTACAGATGAACATATAGAAATCTAGCTACTTTGAGCTGAGTTTTGTATTCTAATCTACCTAGTTCATCATTTAATTCTGCACAATCTGATCGTGATACTACACAATTACAAAACAAATCTGTATGAGCCTCGTATGATGTTTTCTCGACTCAGGTGGAGGCAAACAGAGGTTATAACCTGAAAAATTCACAGTCAGAATACGAAACATACAAGAAGCTCAGATGATATAGAGAGTATGAATTGAGCTGTAAAAAATATGCTATCAATATCAATTTCTTAAATATTCATCGACTCTGTATGCAGTGAGAGCGAGCTCCAAAGAAAGTCGATAATAAAGTTCTAGTCTGTGATGAAACGCATGAAGATGGCTGTGAATCCATGGAACAATTCGCTCTGAGAAAGCGGTGATGAGCCTCTCCCATAAATCTCGATTTCGATGCTTTACAGCAGGGCGTCTATCAACTCAAAAGTTTCTCATGATTTAATGCAATCCAAACAATCTATGATATAGGAGGAAGCAAGTCTCTACCTAGCAAAATAATCAAGACTTCTACGGATGGTAAACCTGTCGTGATCACTCCAAAAGATATATACGGATACCAAGAAACCTGAGCAAATACATATTTAGCAGTCGAGACATACGGTTCTCCGATAGCTATACAGTGGACAGAGTGGATGAATTGGGAAGGACACTATCAGCCATTTCAGATTCCTGCTTTGGATGGAGCCAAACATATTCCGTATTCAGAATTAGATTTTTTTGTCAATCATTCGGGATTAGACGCAGGGGCAAAGCGAGTTTACAAGAGAGATTGAAATCAGTTTACATCATCCTCGACTAGAAGCACCAAAATAAACCCCAACGATTGCCTAAATGAAGACTCATCCAAAAAATGTGGCACAGCCAAAGAATACACATACAAGATCATACCTTCAATAGTGAAAAATACAGAAATCTGATTAGACGAACTAAATGGCTACGAAACTACGTTATTCTCGACCTGAAGCCAGTATTATCGTTATTATCAAATGCTGGCAAAAGCAATCTTACAGCTAGAACAGTCTTTAACAGGAGAAATCCCAACTGATATTTTAGAGCAGTGAAACGGAGTCTCAGTAGGACTTTCTCAGATATGATTATCTATGAACGCCATAGAAGATGAAGCTGCAAAATGAGCAAATGCAGATACGGGCAAAATAATGTCAAAATTACAAGATATAGAAACATTGTTAAAAAATTATAGATTTCAGGAAAATAATGATGTTTCCATGCAAAAAATGTATGATATAGTAGATGAAGTTAATACAAATAATATTGCAAATATTCTAGCTCAGATCCAGAAATTCGAGGAGGAACAGATCAAATTATGAAATAAAATTCCATTTGCTAGCGGTCGATATGACTCAGTAAAGTCGCGTTTAGAAGGTTTAGACGTTATGTTTCAGCGTTATGTAAACTCAGCTTATAATGCTGAATATCAGAGACTCAATTTATCTTTGACATCCTATATCAATCGTTTACAAAAGATTATCGCAGATAATTCAAATACAAGAGCTTGACGTAATAATTGAGAACTAGACAAAAAAGTTATAGACGAGATCAAAGACTTGATAAAATCAGTTTGAGATGTTGAAAATATAGATAACAATAAACAGCTTTCTTATCTATTGACTAATTTTTTCCATATTATCATTCCTGATAATTGACCTAATTATGTTTTATGGAAGGCAAAAGCTGATACTTTCAATTCCAAGAGAATTGCGACAGAAGTGGTCTCCACTTTTATAAACACTTTTGAACGCAAAAATCAGGATGAAAAGCTGAAAATTCCTGGTCTAAATTTACTGACTCTTGATCGTCCTATTGATTCCCCACGTTATGTCACATTTCAATCCATTGCGGCAAAACCGATCAAATTTATCTATCCAGATTTATACAAGGTAGAAGTCTTTAACCAGTCATGAACCCAGCAGTCTCTAAAAACTATCGAGCAAATTGAAGACTCTTTAATCATATATCTACATACAAAAGTACAAGAATATAATTCCTATCTTCGTGAAACCAAAGCGACAACTAATAATTTGCCACAATATACCATTCTTTCTCAGCTGTGATATTTGACAGCAAGTCCTATTGGACGTTCGTATCAGACTTTTTTCTCTTATTCAGATTTATTAGATGCAATTGGAGGAGAGAGTCAATTAGAGGTGATCGCAGAGATGCTTTATTATCAGAATCTCACAAATAAAGAGAAAGAAAACTCAGATAATGTGCTGGAAGATCTAAATAATATCAAAAATACATTCAATGTAAACAACAAAATATCATACGTGATGAGTGAATACTTAGTTGAGTGAAATAATAAATCACAGCTGGTACTCCCTAATTATAAAGGTACATGATATGAAGTGGCATACATAAATTCTGATGGAAATGATTTCCTACAAATCGCAGATACGCCTGATTTTATCTGAGTTGCAGTGCAGAGACAGACTGAATTTGATAGCAAATCAAAAAAAACTGATTTGACCGATCCTTTAATATTACAACTCGAAGAAGTATGCTGAATACCGCAGGATGGCTCAGTAATGTTATTTGAGATTTCTGGAGGCGAAGTTAGCTCTCCTCGGTTATCTGCCTTCCAGTGCTGGCTTCGTGGTACAGGAACTATCTCAGATCCAACTGATCCTGGAATATTGTATTCCCCTTTAAAATTCGAAATTAACAGTAAAGAAGCACGCTGACCATGGTTACAAGATTTTGACCTCACCAATTTTACTCGAAAAAGTCTTGGCTCTAGTGTTTTATCATATGTCAGAGAGGATAGCCATGCAGATATTTGGCGAGACAAAGCAGAAGATTTTATCTCAGATACTAAAGATGCTTATGATGGGATTGCAGTTCAAATTAGAGATGAAAAGGCAAATTTAGATGCAGAGACTC
>BNUE01000032.1 GCA_025997135.1 candidate division SR1 bacterium
AAGTCAGACTGTAATGTGAACTCATTCTATGGAGAAAAAGCTGGGATTCGTAGATAATGTACGTGCTAATCTGCAGAAATATGTAGAATCAATCTACGGGCAAAATCAGTATGCTGGACTGTTATTATGACTATTGATCTGAGATAAATCATCGATCCCGAGCGAAAATTATGATAAATTTGTAGATAGTGGGCTGGTGCATATAATCGCAGTTAGTGGCTGAAATATCGCGATGATGGTGATCTTGCTGTCGTTTTTGCTAAAATGGATTCCGTTTTATGTGAGGAATGGGCTGATCTTGGTATTTGTAATTTTGTATGCGATGATTTGTGGGTGAGATAGTAGCGTGGTGAGAGCTGGAATTATGGCGAGTTTAACGTTAGCGAGTCTGTTTGTCGGGCGTGAGGTGGCGATTTGGCGTCTGATGAAGTATGCGATGATAGGAATTCTGATTTTTAATCCTTTTTATCTGGCATACGATGTAGGATTATTGCTCAGCTTCGGTGCAATAGTCGGTATAGTTTTGGTACAGAAGATGTATGAGAATAGACAAGCAAAAAATGTGGAAGAAAGGCAAAAGAAGAAAAAAAGCTGAATATTATCTGCGATGCCCTCGTGAGAGTGAATGATAAAAGAGTACGTTTTACCTACCTTATGAGCGACTCTGGGGACGGCTCCAGTATTGCTATTTTTCATGAAATGAGTAAATATCGTAGGTGTAATGCTGAATATTGTCGTGGTCGCTATGATACCTGTGATTACGCTGTACTGATTTGCGAGTCTGGTTTTTTCAGCGTTGGTGAGCTGGTGGGGACGGATTGTGCCTGAAATTTATCTGATGAAAATGATATATTGGTTGTCAGATATTGGCTCTAAGTGGTCTATTTTCTTGGTCGCAAAGAATGAAATCAGTAAATATATTTTGCTATTGGCTGGATGAATGCTGTGAATTAGTGGATATGTGAAAGTCTCTGCCTCTAATAAAAGGCATACTGACTAAAGTGTCTCAGTAAAATTATCTTTAAAGGGTTATTTTTTTCTAGTCAAGATCATGTTTCTTGCAAGAGTTTGGAAGATTAATTTTTCTTGTGATAAATTTACTTGATTTCTTGTCCAAAAAAAATTATATTTCATATTATGAACGATTATATAACCTCAGAAATATCTATCGCTACCTTAAATAATCGAACCAGACTTGGCACGAATGGATTTGATAATAAATTAACTAGTAGAGCGAATAAAAGACTTTCGGAAAAAAAGATTATTCCTAGTGAATATCTAACAAATTTTGAATTGATTCAACTTTGTTTTTCTTTTTCTGAACAGTGATATAGAATTGAAGATATCTTATTCTCATTAGCTTTGAATTTAACTAAACAGGTAAAAAATAGCTTTTTGAAGCAGGAATTAGCTTCACGAAATATAACAGTTAATTGAATAATTCCAGAACTTGTGAATTATCAAATTTCATCAGATGATGATTTATTAGGCTGAGTTTATCAGTCTCTAATTACTGAATGAGAAAAAAATAAAAAATGATCGTATTATACTCCGAAAGAAATTGTGCAATTACAAATTAAAGATTATTATAAACAGTGATGGGTATTTCTCGATCCCTGCTGTGGAACTGGACAATACTTATTACAAGTAAATACTGAAGATCCTGAACTTTTGCGATGATGTGACATAGATGAGATTGCTGTAAAGATAGCAAGGATAAATTTGATGTGCAAATTTTCAAATATGCACTTTAGACCTAATATCTTTGTTTGTGATAGCTTAGAAAAAAACGGATGATTATTAAAGGATAAATTTGATATGATTGCAACAAATCCCCCTTGGGGAGCTAAATTATCAAAGGATTATAAATGATATTCCATAAAATCTGGAGAAAGTTTTTCTTACTTTTTGGAAAGAAGTCTAGAATTATTAAAGAATTGAGGTATAATTTCTTATATTTTACCAGAGTCTATCTTGAATGTACAGGTTCATAAAGATATTAGAAAATTACTTTTGAACTATAATATCTTGAAAATTAGCGAACTTTGAAGAGTTTTTAACTGAGTTTTTAGTCCTGTGATAAGATTAGATATAAAAAAAGAAAAATGATGTATTGATCAGTCGATTTTTTTAAAGAACCAAAGTTATGAATTTTCTATCCATGTTTCAAATGATGATGTAAATTTATTTGAAAATTTATATAAAAAACCTCATATTTTCTTGGATGATAAAAATACTGATTGGGCTTTGTGAATTGTCACAGGAAACAACAAAGAATTTGTTTCTGATACTCTCAAAAAATGATATATTCCAGTTTATACTTGAAAAGAAGTTGATTTCTTCCAATTAAAACCTGTTAAAAAATATTTACTATTTGAACCAGAAAGATTTCAGCAAATGGCAAATATTGAAAAATTTCAAACTAAACAGAAACTGATTTATAAATTTATTTCAAATAAGCTGGTTTTTTCACTAGATACAACCTGAGTTTATACTTTAAATAGTGCAAATATCGTAATTCCAAAGGTAAACTATCCGATAAAAGCAATTTTAGCATTGTTTAATTGTGATTTATATCAAATTTTCTTTCAAAAAAAATTTAATTCTATTAAGGTTTTAAAACACCATATTCAACAGCTACCTCTTCCTCTTTGGGATAATGACACCTTCTGAGAAATAGAGAAAATGGTTGATAGAGTAATGAAATGAAAAATTGAGAAAGAACAATTAGATAATTATATTTTTAATTTATTTACCAAATAAGATATGGTATCTTTTGCAAAAATCATTAAGACTTTAGATATTTTTGAAATTATTCATAAATTATCTGAGTTAGAAAAAGCCGAGATGATGAAAAGAATTGAATGACTGGATATTTATCCTTTTAGTGATTATGAAGCTGTAATTTCAACCCTTCTTGGATTGAGAAAAAATGTCTTTAGAAGAATATGATCTGATGAAAGAAGCTTATTTATTGAGAAATACTCATTTAGATAAATTTCAACGAGCAGGAAAGACTGTTTGAAAGCGATGAGAAGATATAATGATTGAGTGATGATTTGGATTAGAAAAACCATCCAAAAGGATTGATCCAAACTATTCACAACAAACTTCTTATGATGCTTATATGCCTCTTCATAATGCGATTATTAGAATAGAAATTAAAACTGCAAGAGTAACTGAATCATGAAATCAAGATGATATTTTTATTGATAAGGCATTATTTTCAACAGATAATGAACCTTTTTGGTTGAATTTTCAGCAATTAAAGCCACAATATTGTGATGTCTTTATTTTTATTGCGGTTTATAGAGATAAACTAAAATTCCGAGTATTATCATCTAATGAGGTAAGAAATAATAAGTATTTTTCAAAATGACAGCATAGTGGGAATGCAGGTAATGAGGGGCAACTTCATATTAAAGAGACAAACATTCATGATTTTGATGGCTTTTTAGTAGAAACTCTTGATCTTCAATTAGAGATAATAAAGGCATATGAAAGACAGAATAATAATTAGTACAAAACTTAAGAATAATAAGTTCTATTATTAAGCAAAAAAAGAAAGTACTGGCATTTCAATTCACAATTGATATTTTAAATAAATTATGGTATCTAGATAAACTGACTGAAATAGGTAAAAAATAGTGGATAAATTTTTGAACTTGAAAAGATGTCAGCTTTATTTATCTTTTGTTTGTTTATATCTAAATTTAAAAAAAATGCACCTAACTATTTGATTTTCATGACCTGCTGGGACGGGAGTAAATACTGCTGGTATCTTGATAGCTGAATTATTGGCTCAGAAAGGCTTTAATATTTGGGCTGATAAAGAATATGCAAGCATCATCAAGGGCGATAATAACTGTTTTTTTGTATCTGTATGTGATGATGTCAAGATTTTTTTGACTAAAAAGATAGATGTTTTTTTCGCTTTTGATCAGTTTTCAGTAGATAAAAACCAAGATATTTATGATCTGACAAATATTGTAGAGATGAAAGATGTGAAAGTAGCTCATAAAAATATTTTTGCATTCTGAGCCTGTCTAGAAGTGCTCGGGATTTGAGAGCAGGAATGAATTGATTTTCTGAAACAAGAGAAACATGAACTAGATAATGAGGTGAATTTGCAGGACTTGAAGGCTGGATATGAACGAAGTAGTCAAAACGCTGAATGAAGTCAGATTTCTTTTTCTGATTTATGATTTGATCAGAATATCTGAGAGAAGAAGGCTTTTAAACTAGGGAATCAGCTAATCGGAGAAGGAGCAATAAGTGCTGGAATGGAATTTTATGGTGCATATCCGATGACTCCGATTACTGGCGTGATAGATACGATAGTTGAGCATCCAGAAGTCACTTTTTTCCAGTGAGAAGATGAAATTGCAGTTGCGATGGCGATGCTGGGAGCTAAATATGCCTGAAAAAGGGCTATGTGCGGGACATCATGAGGTGGATTCGCGTTGATGACTGAGAGCATCTCATTTTCTCATCAGGCTGAGATTGGATGAGTTTATTTGCTGGGAATGAGGGATTGACCATCGACTGGGACTCCGACTTTTACTGGGCAGTGAGATTTGGCTTTTGCTATGAATGCGAGTTTCTGAGAGACTTCACCTGCTGTTTTGGCACCATCTACATTTGAGGAAGTGTTTACAATGATGGGGCTGGCTTTCAATCGATCTGATAAATACCAGCATCCGATAGTGGTTTTGGTAGATAAACAGTTGGCTGAGTGATATAAAACAGTGAGTGAGTGAGATTTGGTGCAGGTGGAAATAGATAGGTGAGAGAAAGTGGAAGGTAGAGTGGGATTGACAGATGATTACTTACGTTATAGAGATACAGAAAGCTGAATTTCTCCAGAGGCGATACCGTGAACTGAAGGTATTTTGTCTATGACAACAAGTTATGAGCATGATGAGTCTGGAGCGACCAATGAGAACCCGATAATCAAGCAAAAAATGATGGAAAAGAGGTTTAGAAGGAGAATGACCTTTTATACAAAAGAATATTCCAAAGATTTTCAGGCATACGAAGTGATAAATCCATACGCTGAAAAGTTTTTCGTTACGCGGGGAATTAACCGTTATAACCTAGAAAAAATCATCGAAAATAGACCTGAATGGGGACTGATCGTTATTAAAATTTTTCATCCATTCTCTGCTCACCTACCAGATCGATTTGAAACTCATAAAAACCAGATAAAAAAGCTGATTTTCGTCGAGATGAACTACGAATGACAGATGGAGAAAGTCGTAAGAAATGAATGTAATCTAAAAACTGAAGACTGGAATGAAAAAATTAGTCATTTTAGAAAATACAGTCTTTATCCGATATTTCTGGAAGAAGTGGAAGGATTATTAAAAGAGTAAGTTTTTTTGTAAGGAAATCGCATGTTTATCCTCCCAAGTCATCCTCATCAAATATAAATACCTCATCAATACTACTATCCAATGCCAAACTTACTAGTTTTGCTAATTTTAATGAGGGATTATATTTCCCATTTTCCAAAAAGACAATTGTTTCTCTTCTTACTCAGACTTTTTCTGCTAATGCTCATTGAGTGAGATTGTGTTTCGCTCTTAGTTCTTTGATTCTGGTTTGCATTTTGGCAAAATTTTAGAAGATTAAAATGGTAATTTTTCGGTATGTTTTCCATATCGCCATCTCAAGAGCATAATCATTACAAGACTGCCAAAAATAAAGATTGCCAGCACGGTATCCAGAGGAAGGGTGATTTTTATCCACCAGGTACTAATCATATAAATTACCGCTCCGATAAGCAAAGCTAGCCGATACGTCATCGCCATTGAGGTAATTCTAATTTTATTTACCAATTCGTCAGAGATATCTTTTTCTTTACCTTTGATGAAATACCAAAACACCGCCAAAACGATAAAAGTACATCACATAGTAATGGCTCCTTGGTCCGTGATGTCTTGTATAAAGTACAGAAAAACTGCAACCAGTAAAAAAATCAGACCGATGATTGCAAGCCAGATTCCCTTTTTTTGAGCACGAGTGTTTTTCATTTGTAGAAGAATAAGATATAAAAGTCTAACATTTAGTTAGAAATGTATAACTATTTTTGGGGGAATTGCAAGAGAAAAGAGTTTCTGAAAAAGGCTGAATTTATTTTATAAACTGTATTGAATTTATAGTTTCTTCTAACATAGAACTATCAAAACTTTCAACAATAGTCCAATCTTTTATAGTATAATCGGCTAAAGTAGCGAAATATGATTGACTGGATAGTAGTGCAAGAAAGTTTACATCTGATATTACTATTCAATGGAACTCAGAATAAGGGTTATATATTTCATAGAAAGTTTGCAATTTTTTATTGTTTTCATCCTCATCACCCATTTCTAACCAATCATAATGATAATATTTGAGATATTTAACACCATACTGATTTTCTTTTTCTTCACATTGGAGATAGTATTCACTTTTTGAAGTACAAGACGGCTCTCCATCGTTAGCAATATAAGTTGCTCTATCAAAATCAGACCATCATCTAGGAGCAGATGGATGATTATTACTAATAGTCATAAAAATAGGATTATAATGTCAACCAGCACCAAATCGAACTGCTTTTTTGTTTTCAATAGGACCATTACCATCTCGTTCTAGTTCATCTTCTACGCTTATCTCTCGTGTTAAAGGATAATCAAATGATATTCATAGTTCTTGATTATTGTAAGTTTTATTTTCTCCCGTTAATTCAGTAACAATTTCTATTGTAATATCATCTGTTCCTGTCAATTCTTCTCCTGTTTGTACTTCTATTTCATTACTTGATGGTACTATTTCCTGTCTTGTGAAAATATTTTTTGCTATTGCGAAGTAAGCAACTGTTCAAAGGGTGATAAGTACAACGATAGTGATCCAAAATATTTTTTTCATTATTGTATAGACTACAAGATAAAAGTTTAATCTTATGATCTCTTATATACTGAAATGGGAGGGAAAATCCAGCTGGATTTATTACCTCAGTCCTACAAGGGTAAACTTGATTATTTTTAGATACTAATCGTGAAAATCTGCAGAAATCATCTATTTTTTATGTATTCTAAACGCTGGAATGATCTGCTTTTTAGCTTTAACTTATAGTGAAAAAATAGATAAATCTGATATTTTCACTTATAGTTGAGTGATTTTTGTGAGAAATGCAAGAAAAATTTGTAGCGATGCTATACTTCCCGTGGGAATGCTACATCATATTTAGGGTTCTCTCTTTTATTCAAGGTAATCACGGTTCATTTTTGTTGATATTTTTCGTGAAAAGCATTTAAGGCGGTCAGATTTTTCCCTGTATAACTTTCTTTTAGTTCATACGGTTTTCCATCCAGTACAAAGTCAATTTCTTGTTTGTCTTTTGTCCTATAAAAATTGATACTTTTCGCCTTATAAGCATTATTTATGTGGGCGAAAAAGGTATTTTCAAAACTGTTGCCTGTGATTTCATAGTTCTCATATATGGCATTTCTCAGTCCATTATCAATAAAAAATACTTTTGGCATTTTTGTAAGTTCTCCTCTAATATTTCATGAAAAAGGATATACGAATTTGATTACAAAGGTATTTTCCAATAGGAGAAGTCGCTCTTTGATGGTATTGATACTACTTCATAATTTATTGGATAGCTCTGTGATGTTGACTAAATTTCCCGCCTGTTCAGCCAACATTTTAACTAAGGTATTGAAATGCTCAACCTCTCTAATCTTTCCAATATCTTTGATATCTTTCTGGATATATGTTTCAAAAATCTGTTTCAGATAAGCTTTTTTCTCTAGTATATTGTGAGATAAGATAACTTTGGGATATGCTCCAAAAGTTATAAATTCTTCATACAACATTTTAAGATCCTCGTCAATAATAGACTGATTAACTGATGAAAGAGCTACTCCAGCTCCTATAAATTTAACTAAATTCTCCTTGCCTCTAAATACGAGAAATTCTTCAAAACTCAGGGGAAAAATATCAAATCTCATGAGTCTTCCCACCATACTATCTTTCATTTTATTTCTAATCTCCAAAGTAGAAGAGCCTGAAACGATAAATTTTAGATGTTCATAATGATCGTGAAGATATTTCAAGAAACCTGTTGGATTATCTAAATACTGGACTTCATCTATGAAAATTGTCATTTTCTGATCTGGTGTTCGGTCATGAAAAGCTTTCAGATATTCTATAAATTTTTCTTGGCTCTTTTGACTAAAGATTTTCAGATGTTCCTCCTCTTCTAGGTCAAAAAATAACGAATTATCTGGAAAATATTCTGTTTGAAGATATTTCATAATGCTGGTTTTCCCTACCTGCCTCGCTCAATAGAGCAAAATAACATCATCAGTTGTTAAAAATGGTTCTATCTGCTGGATTACTCATCTTTTTATCATAGGATTTGTATCGTTAAGGGATAAAATCGTATCCTTATATTATTCTACTGATTGTTTTATCAGATAATTTAGTCAGTATAGTGATTGTTTTATCGAAGATATTTATCAGTATAGTGATTTTTGTGAGAAATGCAAGTTTTTATACTAAAAATTAAGCATATTCCCCGTATTGATTATATCTCAAAATCCATTCAGCTTTTTAAGGTTAACTAAAGGTACTTCCCTATTGAATATCTTATCCAAAACAGTAGAATGCAATTCGCTGTTTATTTTCCCCTTTACTCATGAAATTCCTAAAATATCTCAGCCACTATCGATGGCAAATCCTCCTGCTCTTCGCTGGATTATGATTACAAGTTTGGTGAGCACTTGAACTGCCAACTATGATGAGTCAGATTGTCAACCGCTGAGTCGTATGAGGTGACCAACATTTTATCCTGACACAAGGTGGATGGATGCTTCTCACCGCACTAATTGGTGGATGTGGAATGCTTATTGCTAGTTTTTTTGCATCTAGAATCGCTGGAGGACTTGCCAAAACGCTAAGAAAGGAAGTGTACACGAAGACGATGAGCTTTTCTATAACGGAACTCAATCAGTTTTCTATTTCTTCTTTGATTACACGTAGCACCAATGATGTGACGCAAATCCAGATGGTGACAATGATGGTCCTGAGAATGGGGTTTCAGGCTCCGTTGATGGGGATTTGAGCGATACTGAAGGCACTGGATACGGCTCCCTCGATGACACGGATTATTATGCTGGCGATTGCGAGTCTTTTTGTGGCTATTGCGACGATTTTCCTTGTCGTTATGCCCAAATTCACTCTTCTGCAGAAATTAGTCGACAAGCTCAATCTGGTCGGTAGAGAAAATCTGACGGGACTCAGGGTCGTGAGGGCGTTTAATAAGGAACACTATGAAGAACAGAAGTTTGAAGGAACTAATAAAGAGTTAACAAGGCTGAATCTTTTTGTAAATAAGGTAATAGGATTGACCTTTCCGTTTGTCCAGTTGGTGCTGAATTTTACGACACTGGGGATTATCCGATTTGGGGCAGGTGCGATTGAAAGTGGAGTAATTGAGGTAGGAAGTATGATGGCGTTTCTCCAATATGCAATGCTAGTGATGATGAGCTTTATGTTTCTGACGATGATGTTTATTATGGTGCCTAGAGCTACGGTTTCTCGAAAAAGGATTACGGAAGTACTCAATACTCCCCTCAGCATTCAGCCACCCAAGCACCCTCAAACTCCTCCAGCAGACAAGCACGGAGAAGTGGAATTTCGCGATGTTTCATTTATGTATGCCGATGGGTCAGAGCCGGTGCTCAATCATGTGAATTTTACCGCGAAAGCAGGTCAGACAACGGCGTTTATCGGTTCTACGGGGTCAGGAAAATCGACCTTGATTAATCTGATTCCTAGATTTTATGATGTAACGGGAGGGCAAGTGCTAGTAGATGGGCTAGACGTGCGTGAGTATGACCCAGAAGTATTGATGAAAAAAATCTGAATTGTTCCACAGAAAAGTGTGCTCTTTAGTGGGACAATTGCGAGCAATATCGGATTTGGAAGTGAGGACTTGCCTTTGGAAGAATTAGCCAACTCTGCGAGAACGGCTCAGGCGAGCGATTTTATCGAGGAACTGGAAGAGGGCTATGATGCCCCTATCGCTCAGGGGGGAAGCAATGTCAGTGGTGGTCAGAAGCAAAGACTTTCCATCGCGAGAGTGATTGCCAAGAAGCCGGAAATTTACATTTTTGATGACAGCTTTTCTGCATTGGATTTTAAGACGGACTTGGCGTTGAGGCAGGCGTTGAAACCTCTGACCAAAGAAGCTGCTGTATTGATTATCGCTCAGAGAGTTGGGACGATAAAGCATGCCGATCAGATTATTGTGTTGGATCAGGGGAATATTGTCGGAAAAGGAACGCATGCCGAGCTGCTCAGGGATTGTGAGGTGTATCGTGAGATTGCGAGTAGTCAGCTGAGTGAAGAGGAGTTAAGGGAAGAGATGAGGGGGTAAGGATTACATCACTTATCAATAGATTAAAGAATGAGAAGCTGCCATAAGCTGGTTAGATAGCTGTTTTCTGCCTTTATTTCAGTCATTTTCTCAATCTTGTTTGAGTTTATTTGATAAGTTTATCAAGAAATCTTGCAAAATTTTTTCATTACTTTTCCCAGAAAGAAAAGAGATTATTTTACTCATATCTCGCTGTTTTAATAGATTTTCAGCCTGAAAATGAGGAGTAGTTTCATCTGTTTTGTCAGTGTAAAGTTTACAAATTTCTCGAGACTTCTGGATATGGTCAATAGCTGGCTGGAAAATGTACTCTTGTAGATAAGGATCTTGTGTTTTTAGAGATATATTAGCCAAAAAATCTACTAAAGTATCATAATATAAGTCTCAAACTGTGTCTGCAATGTGTTTGATGTCCAGCGATAGAGCCTCATTCAATTGTAAGATTTTTGTATATTTTTTGTGAGAGATGCTATCTTTTGTAAATGAAATATCATTATTTCTAAAGTAAGTTTGACTTTCAGGATCTGAAGTTAGAAATTCTTTTGCCGAATCGTCAAAGGTGAAGTATTCTTGGAGAATAACTATGAAATCGTCAATAGAGCCTTCATTTGAGATTTTTATCAAATCAAAAAGATAACTGTTGATGTCTGGGATTAGTTTCCTTTGTTCTCAAATATTTATAGGTCATCGTTTGTTTTCGTAAAATGAATTTTTTCTGGCAGATTCAAATAAGCTTTGCACTTTTTGTGGAATATCTAATTGATAAAAATTATCCATCTTGTTAATTGTTCACATATTATTGAAAATAATAAAATAAAATAAATGAATTAAATATTGATTTTACGGGTAAGTTAATATAGAGCTTAATACTTCTAAAAATAGAATAGGAGTTCAATTATTGGTTTTTCATTTATTTATAACCTTATATTTAGGAGAAATAATTATTTGCTCATTATATAAAGATTCATCATTATATTTGATAGCATAAGTTTGATATCTTGTAATATTTTTAAAGTGTTTATATTCTTTTACAATAAAAATACAATTACATCATTGTTCTTTTTTCGTAATATATTCTGATTGAAAAGAATTAGAAAAGCTCATAATTCATTTATCTACAAATTCACTGTTTATATCTATGTTTTTAAGTTGTATATCCAGAAATTGACTATTTACTCATCTATTCAGGAATTTTCATGCTTGTTCAGGTAAAATATCTCAGTCTCGTTTTATTTTTCTAATTTCAATATTTTCTTCTCCTAATATTGAGATTTTATCTGGAATCTTATTTCATTTTACTGGCTCTCAATATATATTCAATCATTCAAAAAAATATTTTAAGAGCTTCTCAAGACTTTCCTTTTGATCTTCTTTGTCAAATGATATATTTACATCCTTTCATATTTTCATATCATAAAACCTATTTAGCATATTTACGTGTTTTATATGAAAAAATACGTCTGTAGAGAGATAAAGTACAAGTTTCTGATAATTTAATTTTCATCAATCAAAAATTACTTTTTCAACTTTATCGTTATTTATCCAATCTTTTCGTCTTTTATAATTGTTATCTATACGTCAATTCAATCACCTTAATATATCTCGAAATTCTTCTCAAAAGTATAATATTAATTGTTCTTCTTTTCTTCATAATTCCAAAGTTTTCTCATTCAACTCTTCCTTTCATTTATTTGTGTTTTCTTTTTTTTCATCAAGAGTATCTCATTTTATATCAGGCTGTGTAGATTTTACTAGTTCTGTGCTTGATGAAAGTTTTCAGGTACTACCTGCCATAAGCCCAGTAACTAATGTCGTCAAAATAACGGTATTTACAATATCTCACTGACTCACTACTCCATCTAACTGGGTATCTCGCACCTGATTTGCTCAATAATTGAGTCATTTTTCAGCTAATAGCTGGGATAATTCCTGTATATTCTCTCAGAATATTTCTTTTCATATATTTTTGATAAAATCCCTGATTCAAGCTGATCATACCCTTCACATAATCAGATCATTTGGAGAGACTAACTCCAGTGCTGACTGGACTACAGATTGCAATAAGGCATACTGAAATG
>BNUE01000033.1 GCA_025997135.1 candidate division SR1 bacterium
TTTACAGTATCTCCTGCCCCATTTGTATTTCATGTGTTGGTAGTATTATCAGTGTTGTTTGTATTTGATATATCTCCTGTTCCGTTTGTATTTCATGTATTTGTAGTATCACCTGTTCCACTACTGATATTACTGTTATCCCCTGTATTATTTGTACTACTTTGTGCTATGCTGAGTAAGACTCCATCGCTGACTTTGGTGATCACAGTTGGCATACTTTTCCCATCAAAGGTTCCAGTATAAGATACATAAATTTCACTTCATACCTGATAAAAATTAGCATATTGTGCAGCACCAATAGCAGTTTGTTGAGCTTCAATGTAAGGGTCAAGGTTCGCTCCGTATACTATATTGATTGGTACACTGCCAGCTGGAGTAAATCATTCTGCTCCTACCTTTATCATAGATCAGATCTGTTTGATTGAAATTGTTTGATCAATAGTTCATGTGATAGAATTAGCGTTTTGCATAGGGATAATTGTATTATCTGGATATTGTTTTGCTCTAATATAAAGTGAGCCTCCACTGGAAGAGAAAGTGATGATTTGCATAATACTATTAGCATAATCCGTTATGGTAAAATACAGTCCATCAGGTTGTAGAGTAACAGTCAGTGTTTTATTATTGTTGTAATATCCTCCACTAGTTACAAAAGTCGGATCACCCACATAGGAAATGCTGTAATTTCACGTATTTCCTGTAGTATCTCCTGTTCCATTAGGGATATTCCCTGTTCAAGTCTGATCTCCAGTTGTTGTCGCAGAATTATTGTCTCCTGTATTAGTTGAGCTACCTGTATTCGTCGAAGCATCTCCTGCTCCATTAGGGATATTTCCTGTTCAAGCCTGATCTCCAGTTGTTGTCCCAGAAGTATTGCCTCAGGTGTTGGTTGAATTATCTGTATTAGTTGAGCTATCTGTATTGTTTGAAGTATCTCCTGTATTGTTTGCAGACCCAGTTGACGTGCTGGTATCATCAATAATCCAAGTAACTGTCCCTACTATCTGTGTTCTTACTAGATTCCACGCTCCTTGTGCTTGAGAAAAATCAAATAATCGACTTCCATTTTGTGTCCATGTGTGGCTTACATTACCTATAGAAATCTGACTTCTCTGAGAATCTGACCCTCCGACTAAAACTACCGTCCCTACTACATTTCCTGTCGTTGGAGTCGTTACATCATAGACTATATAGGCACAAACTCCTTGATTATACATTCGACTGGTACTTACTTTTGAATTATTGAACTTCTGTTTTGGGTCCATACAGTTTCCTCGTAAATCAGTACTAAAACTTTGAGAACTCTGATTGTCAAAGAGATTTGCAGGTAACTGATAAAAATTATTTCTATCTAATTCTACATAGGTTAGATTTACTTGATCCTTAAAAGTATTTGCATCTAAAGTAGTTAAATTATTCGCTTCTAAATGCAAATTTCCTAAGGTAGTCAATCCTTTGAACGCATTTGCAGAAATTGTGGAAACCTGATTCCAACTGATATTCAGTTCAGAAAGCTGAGTTAATCCCCAGAGATCTCAGTCATCAATGCTGGTAATCTGGTTATTGTCCATTTCTAGTCCAGAAAGCTTCGTCATCTTTGTAAAAGCTCCAATTGCTAGTTGAGAAATCTGATTATAGCTTAGACTGAGACTTCCTTGTAAATTACTTGCATTTCCCCCCCAGAAGCTTGTGAGTCCTGCTCTCGTAAGTCCAGAAATGCTTGTTAAGATATCGGGATTCGTGATACTAACTGTGTAATTTCCTCATGTTATATAGGTACACGTAAAAGAAGTTGCAGTGTTGTCAAGTATGCCGCCTCCACAATCTACGCTTAGCTTGGCATTATTTGTAGTGCTGAAATTTATGGTTTTTGTACTATTGCTACTTACTGTTCGTGTCCAGCTCATTGCAGGGTTAAGTGTTAGAGTATCCGCTTTTGTAGTGGAAAACGAGATTACTGAGATTTGAACGATAAAAGCTATCGCTACCAATGAAATAAAATGTTTTTTCATAATCATAAAATATAGAAATAAAATAATTTACTTCAATTTATACTTAATATCTTGACATAATGCAAATTTTGGAGGACTTTTTTCTTAAATTAGTGAAAAATCTGTGCCTGACTGGGTGAGAGATTCTCTTTTCCTGAGTTTTTTCTCGCAGCTTCTGTGAGGTATTTTTTCCTTATTCTAACTGATTTTGGAGTAATTTCTACCAGTTCATCTAGTCCAATGTATCCTAGTGCGTCTTCTAGGCTCAGATGTACGATGGGGTCTAGTCTCATCACGACATCATTTCAGCTATTTCTAACGTTGTTCATTTGTTTGTTTATTGTCAAATTTACAGTCATATCATTTGTGCCTTTCAAATATTCTCACACGATCATTCATTCATAGATTGGCTGAGCTGGATCTACGAAAATCGGTCATCTCTCCTGGAGTTTAAAGATTCCGTAGTTCATCGCTTGACCTGTAGCTGAACTTATCATGGATCAGACTTCTCTTTTCTTTATTTCACCTTTGAACTGTTCATAATGAGAAAAGGCTGAATACATAATTCATTCTCCCTTGGTCATTAGGATAAACTCCCCACGAAAGCCCAGTAGTCATCTAGTCGGAATATCAAATTCAATAGTCGTCAGACCGTTCACTGAATTCATATTTTTCATCATTCATTTTCTGTTTGAAATAGTCTCAATCACAGTGCCAGAGAGTGCATCATCTACGCTCACGACTAGATTTTCGATAGGCTCGTGTTTTTTCCCGTCAATTTCCTTGAAAATCACCTGTGGAGCTCCGACCTGCAGTTCTCGTCCTTCTCTCCTGATATTTTCTATCAATACTCATAAATGCAGTTCTCACCTTCCAGATACAATAAATCTACCATCATCGAAATCAATTTTCAATCCCACATTAGTTTCCAACTCTTTTTCTAATCTTTCTTGCATATTTCTGGTGGTCATATATTTTCATTCTTTGCCTGCGAAAGGGGAGTCATTGACTAGGAATTCCATCTTCAGAGTTGGTTCATCGATCGAAATAGTTGGTAGAGCTTCAAAATCGCCGACTCATACGGTCTCACCTACGAAAATGTCAGGTATTCCAGAAATTGTGATAATATCACCTGGTATTGCCTCAGTTTGTTCGATCCTCTGAAGTCCCAGTGTTGTGAAAATTTTAGCGACTTTTCAGTTTCTAATTTTCCCATCATTATCGATAATACTTACCTGAGATCCTGCTTTCAGAGTTCATTCATACACACGTCCGATTCCAAGTCTGCCTAGAAAATTATCATAACCTAGATTTACAATCTGCATTCTAAACGGTTTATTTGGCTCATTTGGAGCTTGTGGTACTCGCTCGATGATTGCATTAAATAGTGGAGTCATATCCAGTTTTTCATCATCTATATTTCTCATCGCAAATCCCTGTTTGGCACTGGCATATATCACTGGAAAATCAGTCTGCTCATCACTCGCTCAGAGTAGAATAAACAGATCAAAAAGCTGATTTATAACTTCATCTGGTCTAGCTGTTGGTTTGTCGATTTTATTGATCACGACAATAGGTTTTAAGCCTAGTTCTAGCGATTTTTTCAGTACAAATTTGGTCTGTGGCATCGGTCATTCATAGGCATCTACCACGAGTAAAACACTGTCCACCATCCTCAAAACTCTCTCCACTTCACTTCCGAAATCGGCATGTCCTGGGGTATCTACGATATTTATAGTGTTTCACTGCCATTTGATTGCAGTATTTTTCGCGTAAATGGTAATTCAGCGTTCTCTCTCCTGATCATTACTATCCATGATGAGATCTTGTCATTCGAGGGCTTTGAGTGTGCCTGACTGCTGTAAAAGTTTGTCGACGAGGGTGGTTTTGCCGTGGTCTACGTGTGCGATGATTGCGATATTTCTGATACTCATTTTAAAATAGCTTTTTATATTAAAAATAATTTTTAAACAGAGTAAAAGTATAGGTATTTCCTAGGAAAATACAAGAGTAGATAATTGCTGAAAAATTATAATTCAAAATATATTTATCAAAATAACTTTTCTTGTACTTGTTTTGCTAATTTTTCTCTCCTGGGAGATGTCATATTAGATGAAGTCATCCAGCCTGGAGATTCAAAATAATATGTAAATTTATTGGTTGCGGTCTGGATATCTTTGGCTTTTCTTACTTGGTTTAATGCTCATATTCTGTTGGTTTTCATCTCTTTTATCATATAATTTATCTGGGTATCTAGATCAATTGGTGCTAAAACTTTCTCATCTTCTGCTGTTTTCCCTGCGAATTTATACAAAGCCTTTCTCCTGACGTTCGTCCACTGACAGATACCGAAATCTCTAGATCATTTACGTTTAGCATCTGGGTTTAAGCTTGATTCTCATATTAGAGAGCCAATAATCCCAGATATTTGAAAATCTTTTAAATCAAGTTTGGCTTTTAACTTATCTGCTATTATTTTTGCATTTTTTCGCTTTTGCTCTGCAGTAAATTCTTTCTTTTCAAATGTGTATGGTTTATCTACTTTTGCATTTTGTTTGATGTTTTGTTTGATGCGTTTAATATTAGTGTTTTTTACAATATTATTTTTTAGAATAGCGAGTTCTAATTTAGTTTGTTTCATAGTTCTTTCTCCAAATTTTCCATCGATTTCTTCTAATTTGTTTTCGTTTTGGACAATATCATCCATCCAGAGGTAGGTTTGAAGTACTTTGATAGTTTTCTTATCATTTTTTAGGATTTTAACCGCATCCTCTCGGGTATTTACATTCTTAATTTTATCCAAAATATTTTTAATTCCAAAAATTTCTGCAAAAGTTTCTTTGTTTGTAGGTGAGAAATGGGTATTTAGAAAGTGATTTTCTTTTTCTGAGTATTTCTCAGCTTTAATTCACTTTTTCATCTGGAAAATTATATCAGATTTCAGAGAATTTAAATCTTTACTTGTGTTGGAGCTATGATCTAAGGCTTCGTTGTGAATAGGATTGAGCTTTAATTGAGCTGTTTTCAGTTGTTCAGAAGTTCTCATTTGTATGATAAATAAAGGATAAATTAGATTTTTATTTCTTTTTTATTTTAATCTATTTTTAAGTCATGGCAATATACTGAATAAATCTGATAATACCTAGAGAGCAAGCCACTAAAACTAATCAAATAATTGAATTTATCATTCATTTTACAGCTTTGTCGTGTAGTCATTTATCTCATTTGCGACCTGCAATGATAAATAAGACTCCAGCTCGCAAAAAGGCAATCGTAACAATTGTTCCTATAAACATAGCAGCAGCTGTAACTACATCCTGAATAAACATTAGAGTAGAGGCTCTATTGGTGCCTTTACTTTTATCTATTCATATAGCTTTTTGTATATCAAAGGAACAACCGATAGATTGTAGACAGTCTGTATTCATCGTTATTCATAGAGTGGAATCATTAGCTGGCTGTGTCGGTGCTGTATCCTGAGCAAAAGAAGTGAACGCTAAACCGTAAACACTTAAAAATAGTGATAAAATGCTGATTTTTAATATTTTTTTCATTTTAGGCTTTGTGTAAAAATAAAAACCTACATAATAAGTATATAGGTTTCTATGGTTTATTGCAAATTTTTGGAGATTATTTTTTGAGTTGATATGTTCATTTATCTACTCTTTCGAAGAGATCTTTGTATTTCTGGAGATTTAGCATTACAGTATTTGGAGATACCATCTTTTCTTTTAGGACTTCTTTGCAGAGTTCTTTGATAGTCATAGAGCGATTGTTTCTCTGGAATATTTTTACCAAAATATCTTTTACTAATCCTCATTCATATCATCGTTCTTTGAGTCCATATCTACCAAGTCATAGATTTACAAATAAATCATTATTTTTCACAAGTTCATTGTGAATCGTATTGATTTTGCAGTTTTTCTCTGGAAATCGATCCATAATCTTGGCTGGTAATTCCTGGAAATGAGTAGGTTTATTGAGTCTCTTCATGGTGTAGTAAATCTTTAGTTTCATAGTCTTGGGATTCACATCATGGAAACTGGTAAGTCCTATCTTGCCATCGAAAACTTTAACATCTTTGATGATCGAGAATAGATTGATGTAAAATAAATCATTTCTGAGGTAAGATATGTCTTTGTACTCCTGAAACATCTGGTTCTTTAGAGTCGCTATGAATTCGTATATATCCTGAGATTCTCCTCTCTGAGTGAAATAATCTTTGGTCCAAATGGATATCTTGGTCAAAATATCTTCGTACAAAGGCTCAATATAAAATGCCTTTTCGATAAATTTATTTCTTTTTAGGTAAATTACGTCAAAATCCGAAATTAGAATTACTTTAAACTCAGTTTTTGTGAATTTAAATAAATTTCTATTGATAAGTTTTGCAGTGAGAGCGTCTTCTGATAAAACTCCTCAGTGAGCTTCGAGAATTTTCTTGGTTTCATTGAGTACATTCATATATGTTTCATTTCAGACGATCAACCTCCTAAGTCTCATCAGAGCTTGGGTCTCTATTTGTCTGATCCTCTCTCTAGTGAGTCAGTATTCTACTCCGATTTTTTGTAAAGGAATGCCTTTTTCTCCACCAAGACCAAATTTGCGAACTAAAACTAGTCTTTCTTTGGGTTTACAGTAGATTAACACATCCTTGAGGTTTGTGCTCTCGATATCTACTTTCAGCTTTTTGTCATCTAATTTTATATTGAAGTTCATGTCTAGGAAAAATATAGAAATAAAGTATGTTATTCGTATACTTATATCTCTATAATATGAAAGTTAGTTTTAAAGTCAAGTCTTTTTTATACTTTTTGGGTCTTTTTTTTAGTATTTGTTTGTAGTTTTGAAAAAAACTAAGACAACCACCCTCGGCAAGCTCGGGTGCTAAGCGGGGGCTCCGCCCCAGAACCCTCTTATTTTGCATTATTGTGGAAAAATTATCTTTTTCAAATGGGTGAAATTATTTTTGGCTGTTTTGAAAAAACTAAGGCAAGTATCCTTGGCAAGCTTCCCGTAGCTTTGTACGGGACGGGCTTCCATGATGCGTAGACAACCCCTCCGTCTCCGCAAAGCGGAGCCACCTCCCCTATCAGGGAGGGAAAGTAGAATAATGTGGCATAATGTTAATTTTGTTCAGTGAAAATATAGATTTTTTATGTGTCGTTCAAAAAAGGAATGGAATACATAAGGTTCGAAAAGGGATAAGTTGGGTATTGTATTCGGAAAGGGACAAGCCCTTTTCCTACTGTGAATTCGTACAGCTTAGTTTGCTAGTTTTTAAGATTCTAGAATATTTAGTGTAAATCCTGCTATTTTTACTGTTCATAAATTGATCATTATATAGGTACTACCTTTGATTTTGGGAGTCAATGTAATGGTAGCTGTTCAATGATTGACCAAAATAGTAGAGACAGGATTTAAACTGATATTTGTGTTGTTTGTGATGAAAAGAATAGGTTGGGTGAGGGTTCCATGAAATGGTTCTCATGTTTTTTTATTTGTGATATTTAGAGTGATGGTGTAAGAATCTTGGAGATTTACTTGGTTGGAAAAGGTCTTTGTGATAGAAATATCTCGTTTATCTAAAAACTGTTTGCCTACAATATCTAATTTAGAAAAATCTATAGAAAGCGGAATTTTATTATCATCAGCAGGTAAAACTGGATTAGTTGGAGTTTCTGGAGTTGTAGTTGTACCTGTAGTATTGTCAGGTTTATTTTCTGGTTTATTCTCAGGTTGTGGATTTGTATTTTGCGGAGTATTTAGAGAGGAAACTGGATAAACTGCATTTGCGTTTTCTAGCAGGAGAATCGGGTCTTTAGTGTATTGAAATAATTGTACACGGCATAGTCCTTTTGAGATAATTTCTGTGTGTCATTTGCTGATATCTGGACAGGCAGTGTAGGCGTATGCTGGCTTCCCATTTGCGTTTTTGTCGATTTCAAAATGTACGTGAAATCCTCCTAGTTCGCCGAATGTGTTTCCGCTATTTCAGACTTCTCAGATTTTTTGTCCTTTTGTGATTTTATCTCAGGTTTTGACTATGTATTTGTCCATATGAGCATAGACTGCAAACAAAATTTCTCCTTTGTATTTAAATTTTATCTTTACTACATTTCCGTATGCTGAATTAGTTTCTGCTGCGTAAACTTCTCCGTCTGCTATGGCGTAGAGTGGAGTTCATTTAGCTGTGGCGATATCTACTGCATCATGAGCTCCTGCAGTCTGATCTCGTGGAGAACTGTAAGAACCAGCTCGAAGTGTGGTATAAATGTCAGTATAATTTGAGTCGTTCTGATATGTCGTGTAATCGGCTGAATGTATGAGTGGAAGTGCTATTTTACAGGATTCCGGCATTGAAGAGAAAGCCTGAGATCTGCACTCTAGAGTGGATATTTTGTAGAGAGGATAGACTAGAGATGTGTTATTTGGCAGAGACTCTCAGCCTCAGAGCATATAACTAGATGTCATGAAAATCATAGCTAAACATAGTTCTCCAATATGAATCCATGTATTGGATAATTTATGTAATGCTTTATAGGCTTTTTCCACTCTTCTACCTCTGTGGTTATTGGTAATGATCTGATTTCCGAGGTGGGTGTGAAATTTAGAATGTAGTTTACAATAGGGATTCATCCGATATTACTAATTAAAAATTAAAGCACTATTCCTGTAAATAACGATAATTTTGCTCTGTTAGGATATATCTAATTATACTGGTGGGAGGATTTTTTGTCAAATTTGGGAAGAGATTTTAACTTTCTCTTGACTTTTGATAATTTTTGAGTATAATAAAGAATAGATGTCCTAATTTTGGACATTTTTTTGTTTGACTTGTTTTATAAAAAAGGTATGCTTGAGGTGAGGTTTTAATTTGTTTGCTTTCTAAAAATGCGAATATCAAAAAATTATACTTACGCTCTGGTGTGAGCGAGTGCAAATAAAGAAAAATATGGAAATATAATTTTACATGACTTCTGAGATAATGGTTATCATATCATTCCTATCAATCCTTATGAAAGTATGATAGATGGGAAGCACTGCTATTCGTCATTGAGAGATATATGAGAGGCAGTAGATGTCGTAATTTTCGTAGTCAAAATCGAGGTTGTGAGTCAGCTTTTATCTGTTTTATTAGAAAAAAAAGTCAAAAAAGTCTGGTTTCAGCCTGGGAGTGAGAGTTTGGAGGCGGAAAACTTTTGTAGAGAGCATGAAATCGAATTTGTGAGTGAAAAATGTATTATGATGGAGAGGAGAAATTATGAAGTGTTGTCTTAGATTTGTAGTGATGCTCTGTACATCATGAGTATGATCCATCCTCTGAGCTCTATCATATCGGCATAAGTATCTGTGAGAATGCCTGCGTTTTTGAGAGCTAAGATGTGATCTGTGGCGTAATTAGCAGAATTATTGTCGTTTATATTTCCATATAACATCCTAGAAAATGTGGTGGCAAATTCTGCTCTGATGACAGTTCCGTCTGGTATAAAATCAGTGAGAACTGTGCTATTTTCTCCAATTCACATTATATCTAACTGGCAAGCTGTAATCGTATCATCATATAAGTCTTGACCTACATATTCTGATAGAGAAGGTAAGAAAGCTGAACAATCTTTGGATGTGTCAGGTATTTTGTGCAATATATTTATTGCGTATTTGATAGCCATTTTGGCTAGTTGTGCTCTGGTGAGTTTGTCTCAGAGTCTAGCATCTTGGATACTCTGGGCACTTGTGATGCCTAGTGAGAATGCTCGCTGGTAAGCCTGAATTTCTTCATCAGAGTATGCTGAATTATTAGTGTCGTCTGATAAATCACTGGAAGTTGTAGTTGAGTTTGAATGTGATTCAGATGCTTCACATGTCTTATCATAGTAGCTGTCTGAGAAATCACCGTTTGGACAAGAGTCTATCGTGAGTGATATTCAGCCACCGCCGCCACCATTTTGAGTTGGCGTTTGGTTTGATGGGTTATTATCTTGATTGTTGTCGTCTCAGATAGGGGAGTTTGCATCGATATAATCAGAGAAATGGTTCGTCTGTATGTAATTGTCAGTATAACATTCGACAGGTCATCAGTTGGCTATCACTGGACAAGGAGTTATAGATTTTCGCTCTGAAGAACTATCTTCTCTCCAGTATGGAAAAGTTAGATTAGATGGAAATAAAATGTACACCTGACCAGAAGTAAAATTAATATGCACGTTAAAAGATACTCAGTTTCCCTCTGAACTGGAGAAAGATTCCATAGCTAGCTCAGTAATATCTCACGTAGTAGTCGCTATAGCACTGGAATCCATATATATTTTAGTAGAATCTGGCAAATCGTTTGGTAATTCTGATACTGTATTTTGGCTAAATGAAGGCTGAGATACTTCTGATAAAATGGAATTTGAAAGCAATAAAGTAGGATTGCCCTCCAGTAATAAATTAGGCTTTCCATCTCCTGCAATAAAAGTAGCTCATGAAATGCTTATTTTAGTCACTTTCGTGTCGATGGTATCTGGACATAGACGCTCAGCTATTATACTATTATAAAGACTAGTGAAGGTGCCACCATTGATAGTCAGTTCTATCTCTCATTGATAACCAGCCTGAGAATAGATTTCTATGGTTCAACCGTAATTATTTATACCATTTGATAAACAGGTTGGTGTGTCTTGTGAATTACTGGTTGCCTTAAAATTACCACCATTGATAGTAAATTTACCTGATTTAATCCCTAGAGCAGAACCTACACCTTCAATAGTAGCTCCATTGATAGTTCGCTGAGTATATCCAGCGGCATAAATTCCTACACCTGTTGCTTTGATGTTGGCGGTGTTGCCAATTGTGATTTTGATAGGATTTAAGACACTATTTACTGAGCCATTGATATATACCCCAGGTCCATTTGCATTAGAGGCGTCTTTTTGTGCATTCAGTGTTCCATTGATTTCAATATTTATGCCGTATGGATTGGTCGCTGAGACTACAGCTACAGGTGCCCAGGCAGTTAATATCACATCCGCTCAAATGATAACTGTGGTGTAGTCTGAATCAGCTGGGAGTGCAGAACCATAAGCTAAAACAGCATAATAATCTGGCGTGGACTCTGCGACTGTTCACGAACCAGTAATCGTAAAAACTCACTGTGTGACCTTGAAAATCTTTTTTGCCTTTGCGATATTATGTCAGTTTAGATCAATAGTTAATGTCTTGTCGACTGTGATGTATGTGCTAGAATTGGCACTGCTAATATCTCAGGTCAGACTAATCGTGTCTCCAGAATTGGCACTCGAAACTGCACTTACAAAATCATCGTAATCACCTATTTCAATATTGGTAGCACTGGTGAATATAGGTAATCCGATAGTTATCAACCCAAATGCGAGCAAAAGTCAAAAAATTTTCATAGTTTTTTAGAAAAGTAATAAAAATCTGATTATCTAATTATTATTGGAATGCTTGGCTATATTTTACTCTTTTTCACTGGATTTGTCAAATTTTCGAAATTCAATTGATTTTGGTAAATAAAGTACTATTATTGATCTGTTTTATCTCAGTATATCTATAGTAATGCCTAAACTTCTCAAGATTGATCAGATAAAAACTATGATTGGTAGATTTCCTGTGGCAGCAATTTTGACTTTGGTTTTGTCAGCTTTGTCTTTTTGTCTGGTTCATTGGTCTTCAAGTCAGGAAGTTATGCTTTGAAACTGGCTTTTTGCGACTATTTTGACCTTTTTTCTGAGCATTGCAGTTGGACTGAAGCGGGAAACTATCGAATGAGGGAAAGAAAAAAAAGAAAATAAAAATCTGATTTTTCAGGCGATAAGTCTAGTTTTCTTGCCACTATTTTATTTACGGTTTGAGTGAAAAAGCTGAGAAAATCCAAATTTTCACGTATTTTGAATGCTTTTAATTTGTGTTTTGAGCATTTTCTTTATCGCACCGTATGTAGTGAAATTAAAGAAGGCAGAAAAACTTGAAAACGGTGATTTGAATGAGCCATACTCGCAGTATATTCTTAAATTGGCTGGCGTGATTGTGTTTGGTTTTATTCTGTGAGGTATTAGTACTGGACTAGGATGTCTGGCGATAGGTGCCGTGGAGATGCTGTTTGATATAAGTGTGTGAGATTCGTATGCTCATTGGGCTATTTTCGCTTTGACATTATTTACCCCTCTGGTATGCTTGACGAAAATTCCGCAGAAAAATCAGGAAATTGATCCGAAATTTAGTGTAAACTGATTTGTAAGTTTCGTGATAAAATATGTTTTACTACCTTTCATCTGCATTTATTTCGTGATACTGTATGTGTATAGTGTAAATGTTTTA
>BNUE01000034.1 GCA_025997135.1 candidate division SR1 bacterium
CGTAAAATTCCAGCTTTTAAAGTGAAGCAGATTTTGTTTGAACTTTTTAAAAATCAAAATATCCATTGGGATGAAATGACGACTTTGTCAAAAGATTTAAAAGCTGAGTTGAATTCAGATTTTTTTCCTATTTCTCTCGAAAATACGGATACAGTTGAGACTGATTCGACTGTGAAATTTGCTTTCAAGACATACGACTGACATATTATTGAGTCGATACTAATGCTGCACTGGCAAAATGACAAGTATCATACTTCCAGCGAAGAGTGATTGCCACGTTTTGATTGTAAAGATAATCGAAAATTAAATCGTATTACTCTTTGTATTTCTTCGCAGGTCGGATGTCCAGTAAATTGTCTTTTCTGCGTAACAGGCAAGCTCTGATTTGGTAGAAATCTGTCTTGGGATGAAATTATATCGCAAATACTTTATGCAAACTGGCGAATTAAACAAAAATTTTGAAAAAAATCTGACTGAACACTGTGGTGAGTTCGTAATGTCGTATTTATGGGGATGTGAGAACCACTCCTAAACTATGAAAACGTGATACAATCTATTGATATTATGTTGGCTCAGGATAGACTTTCACTGGGTCGTAGGCATGTTACGATTTCGACGGCTGGGATAATCTCTGGAATAAAAAGGCTAATAACTGACAAAATTGATGTAAAATTAGCAATATCTTTACACGCTCCAAATCAAGAGCTCAGAGAACGCCTGATGCCGATTGCACGTACAAATCCATTATCAGAACTGATGAATATGATCGACAAATATACACAAGCTACAGATAATAGAATTTTTTATGAATATATTATGATAAAAGGGATTACCGATACTCCAGATTTAGCTCATCAGCTGGCTGAATTATTACATCGTAGGCTGGCTCACGTCAATTTAATTCCATACAATGAAAATCCTGCGATCGCTCTACAAGAATCAGATTTTTCTACTATTTCTAAATTTAAAAATATTTTGGAAAAAAGCTGAATCACGGTGACAATTCGTGAGTCTATGGGGCGTGAATCTAAATGAGCATGTGGACAGCTCTGACGAGAACAAACAAAAAACCCTACCAATCAGCAGGGCTTGTAAAAAATATTTCATTCATAGATTATTCTACGATAGATGATTCAGTAGTTGTAACTGTTCCTGTGATAGGATCTACAGTTGGCATTAACCCTTGTAAATCTTCAATGTTAGGTCTCGTAAGATCTGAATTGTCGATAAAGCTAGGATTTGCAGCCTCACCAGAGAAAAGTTCTTGGTTCCTAATCTGGTTTGCTTCATTCTGAGCAGTGTAGAGTTGCATTTCTTCATCAACAATACTTGCATCAGCATCATAGATAGCGTAAGCAAAGATTGTTACGATAACTCCGATAGCGAAGAAAATTAAATCTCTAATTAAGCGTTCTGCTTTTGTTCTGTCTACCTCTTTTTTAGAGAGAGGGACTTTCTTGAGGATTTTTTTCATTGCGTTTTTGTATAAGAAAAATAAAAAGACAATCTAAGTATAATCTAGATTATTCAATCTGTCAAATTTTAGACCACTTTTTTTCTTACAATTAGCTTAACCTCTGATAAAAACTTTGTCTGTATACTCAGTTAATCGGCTTTTTACTTGGTCTAACTCTGTACTTGTGCTGGCGTGAGTTCATTCTAATGGATATTTTATACCTAATTTTTCTCGTTTACTTATTCACAAATTGTGATATGGCAATAGTTCTATTCTCTGTAAATTGGGTAAAGTTTGTAAAAATTCTCCGAGTTTTTTAATATCTTGTTCCGTATCGGTTAATTCAGGGACAACTACATATCTGATTCGATAGTTTTTCTGCATATCATCTAATTTTTTTATAAAAGAAAGAGAAAGCTGATTGTCGTTTCAGGTCAGATTTTTGTGCTTTTGAGAATTAATCTGCTTAATGTCTGGTAAAATATGGTTGGCTAATTGGATACATTCTGCTACATCATCATTTCGTATTCCTCAATTGGTATCTATGCAGGTATGGAAGCCATTTTTTTGTAGAAGTTTTAAAACATCTTTCAGATCCTTTGCCTGTAATAGAGGTTCTCATCCAGAAAAAGTAATGCCTCCATTATCACCAAAATATTCTTTTTCTTTCACCGCAAGTGCTAAAATGTCTTCAGCAGTCATCTCTTTTCAGTCTTCTCATAACTGAATTGGTAGAGTGTCAGGATTCTGGCAGTATAGGCAGCGGAATTGGCATCATTGTAAAAAAATTACCAGTCTAATTCCAGGTCAGTCCTGAGTCGCAAATGTTTCATAGGAATGGACGCGAAGTTTCGTCATTTTTTATTTTAAAGATTTAAAATGTATTTTTAAAGTTATTTTTTACTCTCAAAAGCGTCTTTGTCTTTTTTCATATTCAGCTAAACATTCTTCAAATATTTCTGGAGAAAAATCTGGTCGCATTGTCTTTATAAATAGTAATTCTGAATAGGCAGATTGCCATGCTAAAAAGCCAGATAATCTATTTTCTCAGCTAGTCCTGATTATAAGATCGGGATCTGGTTGTCATCAGGTGTAGAGATACTGAGAGACTAGTTCATCATCTATGTCTTCAGGCTTTAAGTCTCACTGTTTTACGTCATCTGATATGTGTTTGATCGCTTGTATTAGGTCAGCTCTTCCTCAGTAATTTAAGCACAAATTGAATGTATGTTCAGTTTTTCTTCTGGTCGATTCTTCGATGGTTTGGATAGCCTGCTGGAGATCAGAATTAAAAGCTGATTTGTCTCATAAAATATTTACTTTTATGCCTTTGTCCACCAATTTTGTGTTCATTTTCATCAAATACTGAAGAAAAATCTTCATCAGGACACTCACTTCTATCTGATTTCTTTTCCAATTTTCTGTAGAGAATCCGTAAACGGTGATCGTATTTACTCAGCGATTAAAAATATATTCTACAATGGTATCTAGAGTTTCGGCTCATACACGATGTCATTCAAATGTTGGTAAGCTTTTATTCTTTGCCCAGCGTCTGTTTCAATCTATGATAAGTCATATATGGTAGGGGATAACTGTCATTTTTATGAAAAATAAATTAAAATTCAATTAAAGTGTCCTTATTCTCTTCATATATTTTTTGTATATTTGCAGGGGTATCGTATTTTGGAAAAAACCCGCTTCAAAAAATGATTTTGGCGTTGATATTTTCAGCAATTTGTTCATTATTTTGGATCCGTTCACTTATTTGCTCAGCTGTGTAGCCATTTGAGATACAAATATCTATGATTTCTTGTTCTGTCATAAGATGAAATTTTCATTTTGGTTGACGACGAGTCGGATCGTACATTTTTAGATTATCTCTGATGGCTAGTGCGATTTCTCGTGTATGATAATCCTGAACTTCGGGATAAAAAAATTCATTATTTATGATACACTTTACTCAGGTTTTCTCAGAAAAAGATAAACAAAGCTGATTGACATCTCTGAGAGCTTTTTTTTCATGTTCGTCCTGTGCGATAATCTCTAGATAATAATCCTCACCACAAGTTTCTCTAATCATCTGATGAATTTCCAGTATTCTTTCCTCTTTTTCTCAAGCATTGATCATTTTACCAATCCAGCTCTCAGTGCCTCAAGAAATAACGATGATACCTTCTTTGAATTCTTTTAGTTTGTTGAAGTCTATTTTTGGCTTTATTCCTAGTCATTCTTGGTTTGCAAAAGAGGTAAGTTTCATCAAATTTTGATAGCCTTCTTGAGTTTTCGCTAGGAGTACGATGTTTCCAATCTGCTTTCAGATTATATTTGCATTTAAATCTAGTACAAATCATAATTCTACTCCTAAAATTGCTTTGATGTCTCCGTCTTTGGCTGCCTGAGTAAATGCTGGTAATCCATACATTCCTCCGAAATCAGTGATAGCGATGGCATACATTCAGATTTCTTTTGCTCTTTTTACTATTTTTGCAGGTGAAGAAATGGCTTCCAAAAAAGAAAAAGTGCTGTGTCCGTGCAGTGGGATGTACATATTAAAATTATGAACATATAATAAAAAACATACTTTACATAAAATCACCTCTTTTTGCAAGTTGTATTTTTTTTATTGTTTTTCTCTTGCATTCTGCTGGTGAATGGCTATAAAGACGGGTATCATTCCCTGAAAGCGGATTAGCCACTGCAAAGGTCAATGATTACCTTTTATTTTTTTATCTTTATAATTACCATGGCTGAAAAAAAAGTAAGCGTGTCATTCAAAAGGCATGATGCTGACACTGGTTCTCCTGAGGCACAGATTGAAAATCTTACTGCTCAAATCACATTACTTCAGGGACATGTCGCTACAAACAAAAAAGATTTTGATGCAAAAAGATCTCTTCTGAGAAAAGTTGCAAGGAGAAGGACTTTTATGAAGTATTTGAAGTCAAAAGACATCGAAGCTTACACTGAAATCTCAAAAAAAACTGGACTAAAAGTATAAACAAAATAACAGAACTATTTTATTTTTTTAACGTTTTATTTCCTAATGGCAAAGAAAACAACAGCAGTTGTCCAGCATCAATTTGATGTTCCACTGATTAAAGAAGGACAAAAAGTGAAGGGAACTATCCTTCATGAAATAGAAAATGGAATTTTAGTAGACTGTGAATCATGAGCTTTTACTGGTATTATCTTATCAAAAGAAACTAAAGAACTCAAGAAATCATGAGTTGATCTAAACGACTGAGTAGAACTGGAATTAGAGATTATCAATCCAGCAGTTAGGCATGAGGATGGTTATTATATCGTGTCAGTTACTAGATTACTCCAGTATGATGTATGGAAAAAGGTTATTGATGAGTTTGAAAAAGATACTATCATTACAGTTGTGCCTACCGAAGCAAATCTTGGCGGTCTGCTCATCGATATGCACGGTATCAAGGGGTTTATTCCTCTATCTCAGCTCGCACCTATCCATTATCCTAGAGTAGAAGATGGTGATCAAGAGATTATATTTGATAAATTATTAGCTTTAGTTGGTCAAGAGATAAAAGTTAGAGTTATCAATATTGATGAGGAAGAAAAGAGGATTATTATGTCAGAGAGAGAAGCACTCAGAGAAGAGAGAGAAGAAGTTCTAGCAAATCTTGAAGTAGGTAAAATCTTTGATGGGGTAGTATCTGGTATATCTTCATACTGATTATTCGTCACTATCTGATGAACAGTTGAATGACTCGTCCATATCTCTGAACTTACATACGGTCATGTAAATGATATTGAATGATTAGGTCATATCTGAGAAAAAATGCAGGTTAAAGTAATTGGTTTAGATAATGGTAAAATCTCACTGTCTGCTAAACAGCTCAAATGAGATCCTTGGGCAGAATTACCTACAAAATATAAGGTTTGAGATATTTTTGATGGAACAGTTATTAGATTCGTGCCATACTGAGTATTTGTTCGCGTATTCGATGATATTAATGGACTCGTACATCTATCAGAATTATCAGACAAATCAGTAAATAATCCAAATGAGGTAGTAAAAAACTGACAAAAGGTAAAGGTAAAGCTGATCCTTATCGATCCAGTTCGTAGAAAAATAGGATTATCTATGAAATGAATAGATGAAAATGGTAATCTAAAACCAGAAGTTTCATCTGCCCTAAAAGCACCAGCCAAGAAAAAAAGCTTAGCTGAGGTTGCAGAAATGGTGGAAAAAGAAGATAACTAAAGCTTTCCTAGATCAGAATTAAGGGATCTCTCATACGTGAGGTTCCCTTTTTTTATTTTGATAGATAAATTATCAGACTTCATTAGTGCTTCTTCTTTGTCTTGTGATTTGTCTGATGAAAACTGAGATAATAGAGTAGAAACTGTATGTTTATTCAGCTTTTTTTCTTTTTTTAATACTAAAATGGTAGAACGTAAATCTGGAGACTGTTTCCCGATAATATCAATAATAGGCTCAGAACTAATCTGTGCTGGCGTGTATGTATCGAGTAAAAAATTGAGAGTAAAGAGAAGGTTTTTCAAAAGAGCCTAGTTTAAGCTAAAAAAATCTATTGACTTTTGGAAAATTTTGAGTATAATCAAGAGTAATTAATAAAGTTATTGATATAAATTTACTAACACTATCGGACTTCTTATGAGTTTTGATAGTGTTTTTTTAATCATTCTTTGGCTTCTTTTTCTATAGTTTTTAGATATTTTCACTGTAATTCCTTATCTGTATTAAATAGCTTCTGGACTATGGATTTGGATGTTTCTACCACGAGTTTTTCTCTATCTCTATCAAAATCAGTCAGACTTTTTTTCTTTTTTTCTTCTGCCTCATCGATTATGAGGTTATATTTAATATTTGCTAAGTTTATCATATCTTGTTTTTCCTTTTCTGCCAGTGATTTTCAGTCATTGATGATTTTTTCCTTTTGTTGGATAGCTTTTGCGAGGATTAAATCACGCTGTTTCTCGGCTAGAGCTATCATCTTGATGTATTGGTCGTCAGCTTTTTTTAGCTTTTTTATGAGAGCTTTTCTTTCTTGGATAACTTGCATGATTTTGTCGCCAAAAACGCCTTTCGTCAGGAAAAACAGGAGTAGGAAATTGAAAATCTGAGCGATGAAAACATCTCGTTGGATATCCATTTCTTAGTTTCCTATGATTCTAAAAGAGATAATCAGTCCATAAATCGCACAAGATTCGATCAGAGCTATGAAAATTATCATCGCAGTCAGGATTTTGCCTTTGGCATCTGGATTTCTCAGTATTGCATCGATTGCGTTTTTTGCGATTCAGCCTTCTGTGATACCTACCAGAAGTGATGGAATCCCCACTGTGAGACCAGCTAGAAGTGAATTTATGGGGGTGAGATTGGCGCTGCCCAGTATGTTAAAAGCGATAATCAGTCCATAAATCGCACAAGATTCTACCAGTGCGACTCCGAGAATTGTCATCATTGTAAATGTAGACTGAAGCTCTGGATTGATGCCTAGATTTTTCATAGAGGTTTTGGTAATCCATCACTGTCAAATCGTGACTCAACTGGTGGCTAGAATTATCGCCAGAGCGGCTCAGAGTACTATAGTCATTTAAAAAAATAGAAAAATAAAGCTGATAATCACTTCACAATACTCAAAATACGAAATATGCAGGTGTTTTCAAGGCTTTTTGTCTTGACTTTTGCTAGATAATAGTTATTATCTCTCACATAATAAAAATTATTCAAAAAAATAAAGGAACAAAAAAAAGATGGAACTTATAAAACCATCGGTCGAAATTATTGACCAAGAACATGGACTCCAAGGAGTCTATCGTCAGATTGAGCGAATTGCTAGAATCTGTCGCAAATCTGAGGATAAAATCACAGAGGATAGTGCTGAAAATTTCGTAAAAACTCTGATCCAAAAAGGGGAGACTGCGATGCTGGAGCATGGAACTGTTTATCTCGAATTTCCAGATAGCCAGGTTTATGAAAGTAGAATGGAGCGGTACCAGAAGAATTATTATTCTCGAGTCAATGATTCGAATATTAGGTTGGTTACCACCAATTATCGAGTTATTATCGAAAATAGTTGGGCAGATGATTTAGTATATATCTGTGAAAATAGGCATGAAACTACTTGTCACGAGTCTCGTATCAGCGTAAAATTCATCTGTGATCGTGGAGCATCTCATGAATTAGTGCGTCATCGTGCATTCTCTTTTGCTCAAGAAAGTAGCCGTTTCAGCCTGGATATGAAAAATAATCCGTTAAAATTCATCATTCCAGTTTGGTTAAGTCATGTACTACCAGAAGGTACATATTCCTTCGATGACATCCAAAGTTTTTCTTCTTCAAAAGTCCAAGCTTACTTAGACCTGCTATTATTCGCTGACCAAGTCTATCGAAAACTTCGCAAAGAAGAAATTATCCATGTAGAAGATGCAGGAATGCACAAAGAAGGTTACGTAGAAATCATAAAAGGTTGGACACTCCAAGAGGTCAGGTCTGTATTACCAACTTCCATCAAAACAGAGCTTGTAATGACAGGCTTCTTATCTGACTGGATAGGTGGAAATCGTGGCGGAAACAATGAAAAATGGGGGTTTTTACCCCTGAGAAATGACAAAAAAGCTCATCCTCAGGTGTTAGAACTCGCGATAATGGTCGAAAAATTATTTAAAGAGCGTGGACTGCTATAAAAGTCCAAAATTATCTCTTTTATTATGTTTATTCCTCTAACAGCTTGCGTTTTGTAAGCTGTTTTTTTTAATAATGATAAGTCTTCCCACTTTCGATGGTTCAGCACCTGTAAATCTGCTCCAATAGCACCAGTTTTGCCAGTCAATGGGGGAGTGTGATTTTCCCGAAACTTATTTTTTTGGTCTCAGGAAAAGCAGAAATAAAAAGCTGATCATCTACTCAGTATGGTCATCCTATCACGAAAATACTGTCTTTACCGTGTATCATCTCTCCAAATTCTTCCGTCGTGAAATCTTTTCATTCCTTGATGAGCAAGACCTTCTGGAAATTGGCATATTTATCCTTTATTCTCTCGATCAGCTTTTCTGTCTCTTTTTTTATCACTAGATTTCTATTTGAATCTTTGAACGGTTTTAAAGCGTCCAAAATCACGCTCTTTCATAGGCGTTTGGTGTATTCAGTGATGGCTGAGTCGAAGTGTTTGTCTCCGTCTGAGATATGGAGGATGGTGAACATACAGTGAGATGACAAAATATAAAAAAAGACTTGCATTGAATTAGGTTTTTAACTATAAGATCAGTTTTATCTTAGTAATTTATATTATAATTGCAAGGGTAAGATAACCTAATTTTTGACAGGCTTTTAGAAATAGAATTTACACAAAATATCTCTTGATTTTTGCTAAAAAATCATTATAATAATAAAATAATAAAATAATAAAATAATAAAAGGAAAATAACAATGAAAACGTGGACACTAATAGCGTTTATCTTGATGACTCTTACGCTCTCGGCTAAGAATCATAGGGAATATTTCATTATTCATTATAATGAAAAAAATTATTTATGTTATGATATGTCAAAGGAAGAAGATTTTTCCTACATACAAACAGAGATAATTGATGATCATAAATGTATCATCGCACAGAAGAAGGGCACGCCCATAGTATTTATGGACGAAAATAAAGAGGTGTCACTTCGATTATCTGAGCGTAAGATACTAATTACAAAAGTTAACGACCTGAACAACAACGTAACTTTTACACACTTGTATAAGGAAATGGACAGCATGACATGGGCTATGATAATTTTAGGCATAATTCTGTTAGTTGCATTTATATTTACACTTTTCACACCTACTAGACGTTAGTATCAATTATCAAGCTGAATATCTTATGGTATTCAGCTTTTTTCTTTCTTTTATCCCATCATCTCTCTTTTCCACTCACTGAGAATCCTATTCAGATATACGATATTATGTAGCCCTATCAAAACCCCGCCTAGCACTTCCTTTTCTCTGTGCAGATGATGAAAATATGCCTTGGAAAAATGAGTGCAGGCATAGCAGTCACAATTTGGAGTAAGAGGAGAAAAATCTGAACTATATTTCGCGTTCGATATTTTCATATTCCCTTCGTCGCTAAATACTACTCCGTGTCTACCATATCTAGTAGCACTCACGCAGTCAAACATATCAATTCCTTGCTCAATCGCAAATCTCAGATCCTCAGGAGTTCCGACTCACATCAGGTATCTCGGCTTGTCCTTTGGCAGTTTCGGAGCAGTGAAAGCAACTACTTCTTGTACTTTTTCTTTATCCTCACCGACACTTACTCAGCCGATTGCGATACCGTCTCGAGCGAACTGTGAGAGGAAATCTACACTTTCTTGCCTCAAATCCAGATAACTTCCTCCCTGCACGATCGGAAAAAGCACTCATCTCGCCTCATCATACTTTGGCAGAAAATGATCAAAAGCTCTCTGGGCTCGGCGATGTGTCATCTGCATTTGTCTGTTCACAATTTCTTTTTTTTCAGCACCAGGACTGCAGACATCCAGTACCATCATAATATCAGATCAGAAATCTATTTGTGTATCTACGACATTTTCTGGGGTAAAAACATGCTTGCTACCGTCCCACGGTGAGCTAAATTTAACGCCATCTTCAGTCAGCTTTATATTTACTTTGTGCGAATGTCATTGCGAGTCCAGTTTAGAAAGTCCCAGACTAAATACCTGAAAACCTCAGCTATCTGTCAAAATCAATCCATCATTCCAGTTCTCAAATTTATGCAGTCATCCAGCCTGTTTTATCAGCTGACTTCATGGACGAAGATACAGATGAAATGTGTTCGCTAAAATCACTTTTATTGACTCGATATGCTGTCAAATATACTTTTCGTCTTGGAGTAAATCCAGAATCATCCCCTTGATCGTCGCTTTGGTTCCCACTGGCATAAAAATCGGAGTCTGAACTTTAATTCCATTCAGATTTATTTCTCATATTCTGGCATTTCAGCGAGTCTTGAGGACTGTGAATTGTAGTTTATTTTTCATACAAAAATCATATCGATTTCCCGCTTGACTTCAACTTCAACTTAATTACACTGAAATATATTTATTCTTTTCAAACATTATGCTGCCAGAGATAAAAAGTTTGATCGAAACACATGTTGCTCTTTCATCCAAGGATGGACTCTTTTTTTCACTTTTTGATAAGGATAATAATCTGCTGGCCTCACAAGGGACTATAACGACTGATAAAACCTTAGAATCGCTGGTTGATCTGTTTTATCAAGGCATAATATCAAAGTTTGAAAAACAGACTAAAACAGTAGTTCTGGACTTAGTCGATTCTATTCAGACCGTTGTAGATATTCAGGCTTTTCTCTCTTTTTCGCCAGTTGAAAATTGAGTTATCTTGACTTCTACAACAGACAAAAAAACCTGAATACTCCTCCCAAATACTGCCTGAATTACGACAATGCAGGATGCTCTCTCAGCGATCAAAGCCAAAGATTCTCTCTCATGAAACGTAGAAATATCCACATTCAAGACTACCAGATTAGTGCTTTTAGTGTAAGATGTTTTTTAAATTTATATAAATTTTAAGATATGCCTCTTCTCATCTTTTCAGGAGTTGCTCTATTTATAGCTGTTTTTGTCTTATTTTGGCTGTTTTATGGGATAGCTGCACTGATGTTTCATCCAAATGAAGATTCTCTCAAAAAATTATGAAAGTTATCTTCTGCGCTGGCTATAGCTATACTTATATTCATTTTTACGGTGTTTTTTACTAATTTCTTTTTTGCTCGTACGGGTAGTTTTGATCTGCAGTTTACGTTTTCAGATATTGCTATTCAGATAGGAGATTGGCTCACTATGTCATTTTAATATCTTTTTAATATGAAAAAGCTGTATAAGTCCTTGTTTCTAGCTCTTTTGCTTTTTATTGGAACTCTATTTTTGGCTCCAATACTTGCACAAGGTTTTGATGTCAATAATATCCCAGCCTTGGAGCGATATGTTACGGATTTTACTGATACTTTGAGCGTTGAGCAATTGAATGAATTAGAGTCTATCGCTGAAACTTATAGTAAACAGACGACAAATCAGTTAGTGACTGTGATTATCCCTGATAGAGGGTGATATGAAATGTTTGATATTGGGATGAAAATTTTTAATGAAAATGGTATTGGGAATAGGGATAATGATTGACTCCTGTTATTGATAGCTAAATCAGATAAAAAAATCAGAATTATTGTCTGATATGGACTCGAAGATGAGATGCCGGATTTGAAAGCAAGTAAAATTATTGAAGAGTCAGTCCGTCCACTCGTGGATGAAGGGGAAATCTTCGAAGCCGTGAAGGCTTTTTATGAGGAAAGTATATTTGCCATTGATAATCCTATGGATGAACAAACTCCTGGAGACTCTAGAGATATTATCATATTTATTGCCTTGGCGATATGAATAATTATCTGATCAATTGTTAGAGTCTGATGATCTGGTGCCTCACGTGGTAAAGGGGGAAGAAAAACGAAGTGGATTATCTGAGTAATAATTCTAATAATATTGTCGATATTTGGTTGACCTGAGGCTGGTATGGGTTTTATTATGGGTGTCGTGCGATGATTAGTATGATTAACGGGTGGCTGAAGATTAGGCTGATGATGATGAAGTGGAGGCTGAGGTGGCGGTAGAAGTGGCTGAGGTTTTAGCTGATGAGGTGGTAGAAGTGGCGGAGGATGAGCAGGTGATTAAAAAATATTAAAAAAGCAGACTTTTGGTCAACTTTCTAAATAGAATCGGGGATGCGGGACTCGAACTCGCGACCTCCTGGTCCCAAACCAGGCACTCTAGCCATCT
>BNUE01000035.1 GCA_025997135.1 candidate division SR1 bacterium
GATTTGTTTTTCTGATTCATCTGAGGTGAAGTTTGCTGTTTGTGGTAGTCTATGTTCATCTAAGTTTTTAATGTAAAAAACTCACAGTTTAAGTATAACTGGAGATGAAGGGAAAGGCTAGATTGTGGGGGGAAAATAAGGAATTTTTAGTTGACAAGTTTGGATTTCAAGACGGATTTGGCGTTAAGGCAGGCGTTGAAACCGCTGACCAAAGAAGCTGCTGTATTGATTATCGCTCAGAGGGTGGGGACGATAAAGCACGCCGATCAGATTATTGTGTTGGACCAGGGAAATATTGTCGGAAAGGGAACGCATGCCGAGCTGCTCAGGGATTGTGAGGTGTATCGTGAGATTGCGAGTAGTCAGCTGAGTGAGGAGGAGTTGAAGGAGGAGATGATTATTTAATAAATCTGATTTGTAAATTAAGGTTTATGTATAATTTACCGTCTTGTACATAAAGTTTCCCATAATTATGTCTTGTGCTACTAGCACTCTCAAGTTTTGTGTTTTCAAAGAGATAAGCTAAAAATTCATCTCTATTGTAAAGGTGATAACAGACCACTTCTCCATCATATTTTACAACAATATACCCTCCATGAGCTTTGGTAAATCCGTCCCAGACTTTACTGGGGACCATTCATAAAGCGATAGACACCAGAAAGTTCTTTATTTTGTATTCATAATCTTCTTTTGATAACCTAAAGTCTTGTAATATAGAATTATTTGCAAGGAGCTCTGTCAAATCGGTAATTTTATTGAATTTTCCCATAAAAAAGTCTATAAGCATTTGCGATAAAAATATAGGAAACATTGTATCAATCTTTCTCAAATTAGTTTCAAACTCTGGACTTATCATACCAGTAAATTTAAGATTTCCACCCTTTGTAATAATCATTTTAAGCCTATCTTGTATTTTGGAGGGACCATCAATTCAGTTGATTTCATCGACAACATCTACATTCAATTCTTCTACTTCATATACAAAATTTGTAGTTTGACCAGCATTTAATAAAGTAGAAGCTCCTCCTACCATAGACTTTACAGAGAATCAAAGTAATTCTTCTCTATTTGAGACTCTATCTATAATAACTCCGTCTATATCAGATTTTTTTGAACTATTTGCTTTAATTTGACTACAAAGGAGGTCTTGCATCAAAGATTCTGCTTCTGGTATTTCAAAAGTGGTATCCACTGCATCTTGAATTTTCTCAAATATTGTTATAAGATTCTCTTTGATGTGTCAGTCTGAAACTGTTTTTATAATATCTCCTTCTGAATCTAAAATCACAATATCTGCTCCTTGCAAGTCAAATGTTTTCACTCATCTTCCTGGTTCATCTCTGATGATTTTTTTGAATATAAAGAATTTATCTGTTATGATTTCTAAATTTTTATCTGCAGCAGGCAGTCTCTTTTCTTCTAAAATCTTGAGAAAAGCGTAAAATTCACTTCGTTCTCCTTTGTTTGCTCTCATAAGAGTTTTTATCTAAAAAATAAAGCATTTGTTCAGCAGTAGCTTGAATTGCTGGCACAGCAACGGAATTACCCAATTGTTTCATGGCTTGTGTATCAGATACAGGAAAAACAAAATCCAGAGGGAATCCTTGCATTTTTTTTCATTCTTCTACTCATAATCTTATCACCTTTCAATCTACCATATAAGAATCCCAATTTCTTCTGTCTTTTATGTCTGATCATCTCCCTCCGACTCTGAGTGTGTATCATACTTCTTTATCGCATTTTCCATTTCGGATATCTGACATCGTGGTCGTTAATTTTATAGGTTCTGGAAACTTAAAATCAATCGTTTTATCCTTAAATCCTACCATAAATAGTCTGGGTCTGTGTTGAGGTAATCAAAAATCAGATGCTTTAATAATTTTGTAAAAGAATGAATATCCTAATTCTTCTTCAATAGTCCTTTTAATCACAGCAAAAGTCTTTCCATTATCATGATTTAGGAGACCTCTTACATTTTCCAAAAAAAATGCTTGAGGTTGTTTCTCTTGGATAATTTTCACAATATCAAAGAAAAGTGTTCCTCTCGTCTCTCAAAATCATTTCTTAAATCCAGCTTGTGAAAACGGCTGACAAGGGAATCCAGCACATAAAATATCAAAATCTGGTATATTTGCAGGATTGATCAATTTAATATCTCCTACAAAATTTCCACTTTCAAATAACTCGGGAGATAAATTATGAAAATTAGTTTCGTATGTCTTTCTCGCATCATTATCCCATTCGGAAGAAAATACGCATTCTGCTCCTATATTATGAAAAGCTAGATGAAAACCTCCGATTCATGCGAATAGATCAATAAATTTCATAAGGAAGTTTCTTTAGGAGATAAATGATATACTGCTGTAAAATTAGTGTATGAAAAGGCTGAATATTTTCAAAGGATTTTCTGCCATTTGCTATAAAATAACAATCTGATTTCCATTTGCAAGAGATTTTTGACAGATTTATGTTGGCGTGTTTGGTAGAGAGTGGGGAAGAAAAAGCTGAAGACAGAATGCTAGGTTTGAGGGGATTATCGATGTATCAACATTAGACAGTGCATCATACTACAACCCTAAAAATCTCTCAACAAAAGCTTTCAATTTTTCTAAAACGGTTCTTTTTTTCTCAGAATGAGTATTATTTTTTCCAAATCTGGAAGTTGGTGGCAAGATTTTTGTGATTTCTGTTCCAGCTTCTGGAATAAATCCATCTTCAAAAGCTCTTTTTACAAATTCTTTCGTTTCTTCTTCATTTAGATTTTCTTCTCTGATAATTTCAGCTAATTCTGCCACTTTTTTCCCAGAAATAAATTGTTTCCAATATTCATCTACATCTTCACCAGCCTTGATTGACTGGATAAAATTATCTATCAAATCTTTTTTGTTTCTAAGTTCAAATGAAGAGCTGACAGCTTTATCAATAGAAACAAGGATTTCTTTATCTTTGCAATTTCCGTCTTGATATTTTCTAACGAGCATTAAAATATAATCAATGTTGATTTCCACTTGTTTTAAAAGTTCTATTTCAAAAACGATGTCATCATTGATATTTTCACTTTCTGGAGCTGTTTTCCTAAATTCTCCATATAAATCCAAATACACACTTTGATAATCTTGAAAATCTCTCGGTGGCAAAATTTCTTTTCCCTCAAATTCGTCAAAAGCCTGTAAAATATTTTTTACTCTCAAAATAGCTCCATAGTCCTTAATAAACTGCTTTTTCTCCTCTTCTCAAATAATTTGGTTTTCAAGCGGATATTTTTGGATAAGTTCAGCAATTCTTTTTTCAAAATCATCATAATAGTCTTGAAAAGGTTTTAGTAAAACCAGTCCACTAGCTTCTTTATTTCAGAAAAGTGCAATTGCATCGTTTGTTGCTTTTTCCAGATTACGGAAGCAAATGATATTTCCAAAAGTTTTCACAGAATTCAAAATACGGTTCGTCCTAGAAAATGCTTGTAAAAGTCCGTGTTGTCTTAGATTTTTATCTACCCAAAGAGTATTGAGAGTTGTCGCATCAAATCATGTCAGAAACATATTTACTACAATCACCAAATCCACTTCACGATTTTTGATTCTCATACTCAAATCTTTGTAATAGTTTTGAAATCCTTCTCAATCTGTGGAATATTTTGTTTTAAAAAGTTTATTATAATCTGCTATTGCTTCATCTAAAAATTCTCTGGAGCTTTTATCTAATCCTTCGACATTTTCACTATTTTCATCAATAATTCCGTCATTTCATAAATCATCTAAATCTTCATTTATTCCAAAACTATAAATCGTGGCTATTTTCAGCTTTTCTCCTGCTTTTTCTGATTGTTGTTTTTTAAATTCTGCATAATAAGCTTTGGCAGTTGCGATGGATTGAGTAGCAAAAATAGAGTTGAATCCTTTAAGTCTTGTGCTTTCCTTAATTTCTTTTATTTTTTCTTTGTGTTTTGTAGTTGCTAATTCTTCAACATTCAGTAGTTTATTAAATGCAAAACTATTCTCATTTCTTTTCGTCTTTTGATTGAAATGCTCTAAAATGTATTTGGTAATAAGTGAAATTCTCTCTGGAGCATTCCAAACTTTTTCGGTGTCTATGGCAGAAACTTTTTTGTCTTCAATCTGCTCTTTTTCATCAAAAGTTTTGTGGTATTCTACTCTAAAAGGCAAGACATTTTTATCATTTATAGCATCTACAATCGTGTAAGTGTGCAGTTTATCACCAAAAGCCTGCTCGGTAGTTTTCAGTTTTACATTTTTTCCACTTCCTGCATTTTGTGAAAAAATCGGAGTTCCTGTGAATCAAAACAGGTGATAATTTTTGAAAGCCTTGGTGATAGCGGTGTGCATATCTCCAAACTGACTACGATGACATTCATCAAAAATCAGCACCAAATGTCCACTAAAAATTTCGTCTTCTTTATTTCTCGTAATAAAATTTGAAAGTTTTTGAATAGTGGTAATGATAATTTTTGCATTTGGGTCTTTCATCTGCTTTTCCAAGACTTTGGTGGAAGTATTAGAATTTGCAGCTCACTGCTGAAATTTATCGTATTCTTTCATCGTCTGATAATCCAAATCTTTCCTATCCACCACAAAAAGCACCTTTTTTACATCTTCCATTTTACTGGCAAGTTGGGCAGTTTTGAAACTCGTCAAAGTTTTTCAGCTTCCTGTCGTGTGCCAAATATAGCCACCAGCCTGTAAAGTTCAGAGAGTTTTTGCATTAGTGCTACACAAAATACGGTTCAAAATCTTTTCTGTGGCTGCGATTTGATAGGGTCTCATAGCGAGCAACATTTCTTCACTGGTAAATACACAATAACGAGTCAAAATAGCCAAAATTGTATGCTTGCTAAAAAAAGTCTTTGCAAACCCTGTTAAATCTCTGATTGGCTGATTAGCTCCATCTGCCCACCAAGAAGTAAATTCAAAGCTGTTTAAAGTCTTCTTTCAGCTTTTTTTACTCTGATTTTGCTCTTCTTTCAAGTGTGCATTTCTAGTAGTATTGCTGTAATATTTCGTCAAAGTTCCATTGGAAATTACGAAGAGTTGAACAAATTCAAATAATCCGCTCCCAGCCCAAAAACTTTCGTTTTGGTATCTTTTTATCTGATTAAAAGCTTCTTTCAAATCCACTCCTCTCCTTTTGAGTTCTATATGCACCAGTGGCAAACCATTTACCAAAACCGTCACATCATAACGATTTTTGTGGATTCATTCATCAGTTTCATATTGATTCAGCACCTGCAAAGTATTTTTGTGAATATTGGTTTTATCTATGAGATAGATATTTTGCGAACTACCATCATCTTTTCTCAGCACTTTGATAAAATCTTCTTGAATAGTTCTCGTCTTCTCTACAATTCCTTCATTTGCATTTGCTAAATATTTCGTCCAAAAAGTCTGCCATTCTATATCTGAGAATTTGAAATCATTAAGTTTTTCAAGTTGCAAACGGAGATTATCAATCAGATTTTTTTCTTCTTTGATTTTGATATATTCATAACCTTGTTTTTCCAGAATTTCAATAAAAGACTTTTCCAAATCCGCTTCGCTTTGATAGTCTTTGGAAGCAGAGCCTTCAGGAATATATTTCGCTACGACAGTGGATTTGTCTTGTTCTAGTACAAGGTTATAAGCAGATTTTTGCATATAGGTGAGAGTTAAAAAGTTAAAAGCTGATTGCGATAATATTCGTATTGCTGTCTGCGAGCAGTGATTTCAGCAGGAAGACCTTCGGTCAAGTCAGTCGTAAGTTTATCAAACTTATCAAGGATTTTCACGATTCTTTCTTGTTCGGGAAGAGGTGGGATGGGGATTTGGATTTTTGCAAGATTGTCTCCTGATACTCTAATAACTTTTGTTCCTGTTGTATATTTTTTCTTTTGAGATTGAAATAGTTCAGTTTGGAAATAATAAGCCATATACTTTGCATTTTGATTATGTCTATAAAGACACATATCTCAACTGATAACTATTTCATCATCACCCAGCCAAACAACAGGCTTGCAAACATCTTCTACATTTTCACTTGTTGTAGCAATCAATAAATCTCATTTCTTTGCTTTCTTTAATTTTTTTGCAAATTCTGGTGAAACAAATGATTTCGTTTTGTCTGCAAATGTTCCATAATAAGTGTAAATCTGACCATAATGAACACAACCAACACCACTTTCAGTAAAATTTTTTTTCTGTAAACCATTTCCACGAATAAACAAACCAATCTCCCCCAGAGAAAACCGATTAACTCCCCCTACATCGTCAAAAGTCAGCAACTGGTTCCTATAATGTTCATATTGACTTTTTCTTGCTTCCAGCTCCGCTTCCAGCTCCGCTTCCAGCTCCGCTTCCAGCGAGGTGAAGGTATCTAGGATTTTAACTATTTCGGCTTGGACGGGAAGAGGGGGAAGGGGGATTTGAATTTGTTCCCATTGTGTTTTTGTTAGCCCAAATCTCGTTAAACCTTTCGCTTGTTTATTAATCTCTTTTTGTAAAGTAGCAGAACGAAAAAGATAATTGATAAATTGAGAAGTTATAAGATTTGGTTGATTTAATCTAATTCTCATAATATGATAACTATAAACAGTGTTCGGAATATTTTCCATTGCAACAGCAGAAAAACCAATTTCATTTTTAACTTCTGAACTTGGTGTTATAAAAATATCTCCTTGTAAAACATTGCATTGTTTGATTTTGTTATCATTTGCTGAAACTTGCATCGTTGGTATTTCCTTTGTTAAATGAGGATTACGATAAACATCCATATAATTCAAAAGTGTAACAATCTTTTCATTTGATTTTATTTTTTTATCAACACCTGCACCTGCAACTTCCGCAATATCAGAAAGTTTATTAAATTCCACCCCTTGTGGGCAAAGTTGCTGTAATAATTGCTGTATTTTAGTCATTGTTTGAATCTTTAAGCATTAAAAACTAATCATTATTTTCAATTTCTCTCACAATCTCATCAATCTCCTTTCTCAAAACTTCCTCTTTTGCTACGATTTCCTCAATTCTCGCATTTAGCTCAGCAATATTAACCACCTCTCTCGTATCTAGTTGCTCCACAAAAGTAGAAACTGAAAGACTATATTCAGCATTTTTTACCTCTTCATAAGTAGCAAGTTTTGCAAAATATTCGGTATTTTCTCTAGTCGTAAAAGAGTCCAAAATTTTTGCAATATTTTCATCTGCAAGTTTTTCTTTGTTTCCACTATGCACACTTTCAGCCGAAGCATCTATAAACAAAATCTTGTCATCAATTTTATTTTTTTTCAACACAATGATACAAGTGGCTATACTCGTCCCAAAAAAGAGATTTGCAGGCAACTGAATTACACAATCTACAAAGTTATTATCCACCAAATATTTTCTAATTTTTTGCTCTGCTCCTCATCTATACAGCACTCACGGAAATTCTACAATCGCAGCAGTTCCATTGGTTGCAAGCCAGCTTAACATATGCATAGTAAAAGCAAGGTCTGCTTTGGATTTTGGAGCCAAAACTCCCGCAGGAGAGAAACGAGGGTCATTGATGAGAAGCGGATTTGCATCGCCTTCCCAGTTGATAGAATATGGAGGATTTGAAACGATAGCTTCAAAAGGTTCTTCGTCCCAATGTCATGGATTTTTCAAGGTATCTCAATGAACTAAATTAAATTTTTCGTAATTGATGTCGTGAAGAAACATATTGATTCTCGCAAGATTGAAGGTTGTGATATTGATTTCCTGACCGAAAAACCCTTGACGAACATTATTTTTTCCCAAAATCTTTGCAAATTTCAACAGTAAAGAACCTGAACCACAAGCAGGGTCATAGACTTTATTCACGGAAGTTTTTCCAACTGTTGCAATTTTTGCCAAAAGTTCACTCACTTCTTGCGGAGTATAAAATTCTCCTCCTGATTTTCCTGCATTTGCAGCATACATTGTCATTAGAAACTCGTAGGCATCACCGAAAGCATCAATGGTATTTTCCTGAAAATTTCCGAGATTAAGCGAAGCCACAGCATTCAAGAGTTTTACCAGTTTTTCATTTCTGCTTTCCACTGTTGAACCGAGTTTATTGCTATTTACATCTAAATCATCAAACAGCCCTTTGATATCGTTTTCCGAAGCTGTCCCTATTGCTGACCCTTCAATACTTTTGAAGATATTTTCCAAAGTCATATTGAGATTTTGGTCATTTGAAGCTTTTTTCACCACATTTTCAAAAAGCTGACTAGGTAAGATGTAAAATCATTTTTCTTTCACTGTTTCCTCTTTGGCTTGTAAAGCTTCTGTATCAGAGATTTTAGCAAAATCAAACAGAGCTTCACCAGCTTTCTTTTCTAAATCGTTTAAGTAATTGGTTAGATTTTCACTTATAAAACGATAAAAAAGTATTCACAAAACATATTGTTTGAAGTCCCACCCATCTACTGAACCACGAAGGTCATTGGCAATTTTCCAGATAGTTTTGTGGAGTTCTGCTCTTTGTTGAGTTGAGTTCATAGGTATATGTACAGAGGAATAAAAGTCTGATTTTTAGTCTATTTTTCTTCCCCACGATTGCAAATATAAAAGGTTTTTTTAGATGGCTCTACTCTTGCAAAGTCGATTCGAAAGGATATATTCAGGTCAGATTTTTATCTCCTTAGCTTCCTCCTGCCAAACTATGAAAAAATACCTCGTCAGAATAACAAAAAATGAACATTGAAAAAAACAACACTTCTACCTCAATCAAGATGAAATGCGAGAAGTCTGGTGGAATGTTGACCAACTTTGGCAAGAGGAAGAAGGATTTTCCGATGAAGAAAGGGAAGCCTTAAGAGAAGCAGGACTTTCTAATATGGCTATATTTCAAGCAGAAACCGAACTCCAACAAAAGCAAAGATATTGGCGAGAAATTCAGGAAAGAACGGGAAATTGATGAGAAATCGTGTATCATCACCTAGATGAAGCAGTAGCTGAAATAGACAAAATACAAAAGAAAAATCGCTTTTGGGAAAATGTCATCGGATTTCTGATTTGAATGTGGCTATGGGACATCTTCTTTTGAAGGCATAAGTGAGAGAAGTAATCTGCTACTCAACCAAAAAATCATAGATTTAATGTAAATTTAATGTTAATACCTATATACACTCCAGACTTTATATTGCAATTTTTTTAGAAAATGCCAAAATCAACCGATACCCCCCAACCACCAAAAACCTGACCTATGGGAAACGGATGACCCGTAAAAATGACCGTAGAGAAACCGAAGAATTTCAAAAAATCCCTCGGGCAACTTCTCTCAGTCCTCAAACCTCACTGGGGTTCTATCCTCATCAGCATCGCTTTAACGATTATCGCGACGGTATTCAGCATTCTCAGTCCTAAATTTCTGGGAAATATGACCGATTCTATCGTGAATGATTTTATGGCGATGAGAGAATATTCGGCTTTACAAGAACAGTCCCCACCAGACAGCTCTCTGGATACGACGGATATGATACAAAAGCCCGTTTTCCATTACGAAAATTTAGCGAAGATTGCCCTGTTGCTGATTATCCTCTATATCATCAGTTCGGTTGCAAACTATCTGAGTATGTGGTTTTTTGTAAACGTGATTCAGAAAATGGTATACACGCTGAGAGAGAGGCTCAGCCACAAGATTAACCGTATGCCGATGGGATATTTTGACGCTCATCAGTATGGTGATGTCCTGAGTAGGATTACGAACGATGTGGATACGCTCGCTCAGTCGCTCAATCAGATTTCTGGACAAGCTGTTTCCTCGGTGATTACGGTGATAGGATTCCTCGTGATGATGCTGATTATCAGTTGGAAGCTGACTTTAATCGCTGTGGTAGTCGTACCACTGAGTTTGGCGTGTGTGACGTTTATCACGAAACGCTCTCAGAAATATTTCAAAAATCAGCAAACATATCTGGGGTATTTGAATGGGCACGTGGAAGAGAATTATGCTGGGCAGACGATTGTGAAAGCCTTTTCAGGAGAAAAAAAAGCTGAAAAAGTGTTCGACGATGTGAATACCCATCTGTATGAGAGTTCCCGAAAATCGCAGTTTCTGAGTGGGTTGATGATGCCGTTGATGCATTTTATCTCGAACCTCGGATATGTAGCGACCGCAGTTTTGGGGGGTTGGCTCGCATTTCAGGGAAGATTGAGCATTGGAAGTATTCAGGCTTTTATCCAGTATATGGGACAGTTTAACCAGCCCCTCGTCCAGCTCGGACAGATTGCGAACTTGTTGCAGTCTACCGTAGCTGCAGCAGAAAGAGTCTTTGATTTTTTGGAAGAAAAAGAAGAAAAGGCTGACTTACCAAATCCCGTTCAACTCGGGAAAATTAAATGAGAAGTGACTTTCGATAAGGTACATTTTGCATATGAAGAGGGAAAGCCGATTATCAAACATTTCTCAGCCCACATTCAGCCCGGACAACAGGTCGCTATCGTAGGACCCACAGGTGCTGGGAAAACCACGATTGTGAACCTACTGATGAGATTTTATGACCCTCAGTCTGGGACGATTAGTATTGATGGGGTCGATACTCAGCAGATGAAGAGGGCTGATGTGAGGGCTTGCTTCGGAATGGTGCTACAAGATACCTGGCTCTTTAACTGAACTATCGCAGAAAACCTGAAATATGGAAAATCTGATGCGACTGACAGTCAGATTAAAGCTGTTGCCAAATCTGCGTATGTAGACCACGTGATTGAATCTCTTCCGAAAGGCTACCAAACTGAAATCGGTGAAGAAAGTGAGAATATTTCTATCGGTGAAAAACAGCTTTTGACGATTGCTCGTGCGATGTTGGCTGATGCTCCGATGCTGATTTTAGATGAGGCGACGAGTTCCGTAGATACCAGAACGGAAATTCTGATTCAAAAAGCAATGGAAAAACTTATGAAAGGCAGAACGAGTTTTGTGATTGCCCACAGACTTTCGACGATTAAAAATGCTGATGTGATTTTAGTGATGAAGGAGGGGGATATTGTTGAGCAGGGAAATCACGAGGAATTGTTGACGAAGGGTGGTTTTTATGCACAGCTGTATAATTCCCAGTTTGTAGAGGGGTAGAATGAATGATGAAATAGATAAAATAATCT
>BNUE01000036.1 GCA_025997135.1 candidate division SR1 bacterium
ACAAATCCCAATGTGTTACCACATCACTGAGTAAATAAGTGCTGGAATATTAACCAGCTATCCATCGATGTACCTTTTCAGGCATCACCTTAGGTCTCGACTAACCCTACGACGATGAACGTTGCGTAGGAATTCTTAGGTTTTCGGCAGCAAAAATTTTCATTTTGCGTCGTTACTCATGTCAGCATTTTTACTTCTTACTAGTCCACCAAACCTCACAGTTTGACTTCATCCCGTAAGAACACTCTCCTACCGCACTCCAAAATAAATTGGAGGCCTTCAATTTCGGTATATAGCTTAGCCCCGTTACATCTTCGGCGCATCTTCATTCGTCCAGTGAGCTGTTACGCTTTCTTTAAAGGATTGCTGCTTCTAAGCAAACCTCCTGGATGTCAAAACAAAAACACTTCCTTTACCACTTAGCTATAATTTAGGGACCTTAATTAGAAGTCTGGACTGTTATCCTCTTGACTACGAACCTTGCGCCCGCAGTCTCACTCTACAATATTCCCAGTAGCATTCGAAGTTTAACAAGATTTGGTAATGTCTCTCGACACCCCTAGTCTTATCAGAGCTCTACCTCTACTGGCACTAAATTGTAGGCTGCACCATAATGCATTTCGGAGAGAACCAGCTATCACGTTATTCGATGAGCTTTTCACTCCTAGACACAGGTCATCGGAAGGATTTGCAGCTCCAACCCGTTCGGTCCTCCAAGTCAGTTTCCCAACTCTTCAACCTGCCCATGCCTAGCTCATAACGCTTCGGGTCTATTTCCACTAACTAAATCGCCCTATTCAGACTCGGTTTCCCTACGGCTCCACCTATAACTGGCTTAACCTTGCTAGTGACAATAACTCGCTGACCCATTCGTCAATAGGTACGTGGTCACCCCTAAAGGCTCCCACTCAATTGTAAGCAATGAATTTCAGAATCTATTTCACTCCCCTACCAGGGGTTCTTTTCACCTTTCCCTCACGGTACTATACGCTGTCGGTGTAAAAAAGTATTTAGCCTTATCCAATGGTCTGGACAGATTCATGCCGAATTTCTCGTGTTCGACACTACTCAGGAACTATCTAGGAGAAAGCTGATTTTTAAATACGGGGCTAAAACCCTCTATGGCCTACCTTTTAAGTAGTTCTTCTAACCATCTTTGCATTCCATGACGATAGCCCTACAACCCCGCTCTCCCGACAAGTCGGGATGCGGTTTGGGCTTTTCCCCGTTCGCTCGTCACTACTAAGGGAATCTCTTACGATTTCTTTTCCTCCGGTTACTGAGATATTTCACTTCACCGGGTTGTTACTATATTAGTGACCACTTATAGCGGTCAGGTTACCCCTTCGGACATCCACGATTCATAACGGCTATTGGCACCTCATCGTGGCTTTTCGCAGCCTGTCACGTCCTTCATTCTTTTTTACCCAAGGCATCCTTTCATTGCTTTTAAATAAATTTAATTTCTTTTAAAAATCTTGTAATATATTATACTATTGTTAAGGATCATCTCGGCAAACGCCCTTCTTAAAAGATTGCTCTTTTGACGTTGCGAGATATAATATAATCATTTGGAGATGAAAATCAAGAGAAAGTTATAGTTTTTTTATTGTAGGTAGTCTGTGGATTTTCTGAATTTTTTGGGGACTTTATTGAAAATAGATATAAAATCTGATTTAATGATTAATGGTTAATGATTAATTTGTTTGACGTGATTTAGTGAAAAAAAGATAAAAAAAGCTGGCTGTAAAGTTATTTTTGACAGAATTTCGCTAATGCTAAACTGGTGTAAAAATTTTCTCAACGATTAGTTGACAATAAAAAAAAGGAGTATAATAGGTGGAAGAATTTCGGCGAATTATGTCTGATAATTTCAGAGAATTCGTCTGAATCTGACTTTTATTTCTTATTTATTAAACATGAAGAAAGTACTTATTTTATCTGCTTTGGTCGCTATTGGTATTATCTGAAGTGCAACTTATGCAGATTCTTTGGCTCAGGAAATTATTGGTTCTGTAAGCCAAAAATCACTTAACTATCAAGTAAATTTTATCAATCAGGTAAATGATTATCTGGCTGATGAAAAAATCTCACAAGATGAGTCAAAATCTGCGATTTTAAATGAAATCAAAAATAGTGTTGATGTTAAAACTTACACTGCAAACGGTATTATAACTGAGATAAAGAGCCTTTTTAGCAAAGAAAAAGCATCACAAAAACTCACATTTAAGTTTGTTTGGGATGGATATACTTGAGACTACTATTCTTGAGACTATTATCATAGCTGATTTTTAATAGAGTTTGCTTACGATGCATCTTGATTTTTAATAGCTTCTAATCCTTATAGTTGAGATGGTAACGTTATGATTAGAGTAATCAATAATTCCTGATCCCTAGCTGTTCCTTGCCTAAATTTACCTAAAAATGCTCAATGGAATACAAGTGATAGAATTTATTTAAATGACTATACTGATGGAGTAGGGATTATATTTTTGCTAAATACTCCTCTTTGGACATCAATACATAATCCCATGGGAATTGATAATTTTTCACGAGATTATCACTGAGATGATATGTATTTAACAGGAATAAAAGGTATGTACGATATAAAACCTAGCACAAATAAATGTTCATTTATATGTAAAAAATGATACACCTATAATTCAAAAACAAATACTTGCAATACAGGTCTTGAGGTAGATAAATCTGCTCAACACAATTTATCTACAGAGATAAAAGCTCAAACTATGACTGCTATGCCTATTAAGTAATTTGAATTTTAGACATAATGTTAAAAATGTGTGGCTAAAACAAGGAGATTTAGTAGTATATAACTACTTTATTTCCTTTTTTTAATAACAGACTAAAAAAACAACTCTTGAAATCATAAGGATAAATTGATATAAACAAGAAATGGAATCATTAGTTCTCGAAATTATAGATAAACTACCACATATCACTGCCAAAGAGATCAAAGACTTGCAGAGAGATTTTGCAAAAAAAAATAAAATGCAGACTTTACCGAGCAAATCTGACATATTACAGGCGTATTTTGCCCTCCTGAAGGATTGAGCTATTGAAGAGAATGCTGGTTTTGAACTACTTTTGAAAAAAAGGGCTATCAGGTCAATGTCTGGAATAGTTTCAGTGCAGGTGCTGACCAAACCACGAGGATGTCCTGGTCAATGTATTTTTTGTCCAAATGATCCGAGTATGCCCAAGAGTTATATCAAGTCAGAACCTGGAGCTTCGAGGGCTTTTTTGAACCAATTCGATCCAGTGAAGCAGGTATGGAATAGATTGCAAAGTCTGACTCTGACTGGTCATAAGCCTGAAAAAATTGAGATGATAGTGCTGTGATGATCACGAGATGCCTATGATGAAGAGTATAAAGAGAGTTTTATGAAATGACTGTATGATGCATGTAATAGCTTTTGAGAACTGGAGATAACTGTCAATAACCCCTCTTCCGTCGCTACGCTCCTCCCTCTCCCCTATCAGGGAGAAAATATCTCCGAAAAAGAATTGATTAAAATAATGAATCAATCCTGAACTACGAATGAATCTTGAAATATAGTTTTACCCGCTGCTAGGCTTGGATCTCGTGAAACGGATGGGGTCGTCGAAAGCAAGAGGGCTATGGACATTCAGAGTAAATACTGATTTCAAATCACGAACGAAAAGCAAATTCAGAATTCTTTTTCTGCTTCATTGAAGGAAGCGATAGAGAAAAATGAAACCGCAAAGCATAGAATCATATGACTGACGATAGAGACTCGTCCAGACCTAGTAAATCACGAAAATTGTCAGAAGTGGAGAACATATGGAGTGACGAGGATTGAAATGGGAGTACAAAGCACAGATGATGAGGTTTTGAAGATGAATAAGAGAGGACACCTGATGAAAGAGACCAGAGATGCTTTGCATATTTTACGTATGTATGGATTTAAGATTTCGCTACACGTGATGCCGTGACTGTATGGATCGTGTGAAGAGAAAGATATTCAGTCTTTTATTACTCTTTTTAGTGATTCATATCTGAAGCCTGATGAATTGAAGATTTATCCGACCAGTGTAATCCCAGGTACAGAGCTGTATAATTTATGGAAAGAAGGAAAATATACACCTATAAGTACTGCTGAAATTGTGAAGATTATTGAGATGATTTTTCGTGAGGTAGTACCGCCATATACGAGAATTAAAAGACTAATTCGCGACATTCCTGCGACTGAAATCGAGGCGGGAAGCTCGATTACGAATTTAGCTCAGCTGGTGCATGAAAGGCTACTGAAAGAGTATAGAAATGATAATAAATGATGAAAAATTAAAGATTTTTATGCTCGTCTATATGAGAATGATGAATTGATAAGTACTGAAATTATTGGTGAGAAGCCAGATATCACGTCTTTTCGCAATTTCGTGAGTTTAGATACGAGAAGTAGGGAGGTAAGGCACAAATTTTTACCTAATTCACAAGCCAAATAATGACAGAAAAAAAGCTAAAAAAAGCTGACTACGACCTGATTTTCGACTACATCTCCTCACTTTTTACAAATATGGATACGGAGCTGAAGCGAGAGACCCCTTTTCAGTTGCTGGTCGCTGTGATGTTGTCAGCTCAGAGCACGGATAAACAGGTGAATAAGATCACGGATCAGCTTTTTCTTTCTATAAAATGACCTGATGATGTGCTAAAAATGGGGCAGGAGAAGCTAGAAAAAGCCATCAGCTCTGTAAATTACTATAGGATGAAAGCGAAGCATATTTATCATACAGCTGAAATACTAGATGGGAAGGTGATTCCTGAAGATGAAGTAGAACTAATGAGACTCCCCTGAGTGGGCGAAAAGACGGCAAAAGTCATCCAATATGTCCTGTATCATCAGCCAGTGATCGCGGTGGATACTCACGTACATAGGGTGGCGAATAGGCTGGGGATTGTGCAGACCAAAACGCCCTTGGAAACTTCCAAACAGATAGAAAAAGCTGTACCTGAGAGCTGGAAAATGGTCGCTCATCACGCTTTGATACTGTTTGGAAGGTATTATTGTAAGGCTGTGAAGCCAAAATGTGAAGGATGTGGACTGAGAGAGATTTGTAGATACAAGAAGATATATAGATTATAAATGAAGATATAAAAGGCTGAATTACTTTAAAAGTGCATAAAGTTCATCTTCTGGTCATCTTTTGATGTCAAATGTGACTCAATTTTCAGCGAGATATTTTATGATTTCTTTATTTCCAGTCATAAAAGTGACAGCCTCTGCGTCAAATTTGAAAACTTTAGTTAAAAGGTCTTCTATTTTGAGATCAGCTATTTCAAATGCTACCTTTATCATATCTAATATATAATTATTTATTTTTTCTCAATATTTTTCTTTATAAAATTTTCTAAAATATTAAAAATCAATAGCTCATTGATCATAATGATTTCTAGCATAAGTATAAGCTAAATGTTTAATTTGTCTTTGAAAATCATTGTTTGTATTAACGTTAAAGGTTTCCATAATAATTTCAGATTAATAAATAAAATTATCTAATAATTTTTATTGTTATTTTCTTTATATTTTTTATGTCTGAATGTTTATTTTTATTTATATAATTTAGTTTTATATCTATTATTTGGCAATCACTGTCGCTCAACATTAAACATTCATTATTTACTATGGATTTTTGATTAAAATGGACATCAAAAGCTATAAAAGCATCTTTAGCCTTATTTTTTAGCTGTTCAGGATTGTTTTTACCCATAATATCATTAAATTAAACTTTACAATCTCCTCTCATCCCTTATCACCTTTACCTTTTGAACAAAATCAAGCAGTCCACTTTCGCTCTGCTCCTTTGTTTTGAATTCGCGAATAGAAACTGAATCAGCTTTTTCTTCTTTTTCTCAAACTATCAGAAGATAAGGGACTTTTTCTAGTTCACCATTCCTAATTTTCTTGCTAAATGAATCATTGCCGTCATCAACTGAAGCTCTCAAATGCAATTTCTTGAACTCAGCTTCCACTTGGTGAGCGTATGGAAGGAAAGCGTCCGCAACTGGGATAATTCTCACCTGTTCAGGAGCGAGTCGAAGAGGGAAAGCACCAGCGAAATGTTCAATCATAATCCCGAGGAAACGTTCAAAGCTACCTGCAATCGCTCTATGAATTACTACTGGACGCTGTTTCTCTCAGTGCTGGTCTGTGTATTCCAGCTGAAATCTCTCTGGTAGATTGAAATCACACTGAATAGTAGAAAGTTGTCGCTCCCTGCCTAATGCATCTTTGAACATGAAATCTAGTTTGGGACCGTAAAAAGCAGCCTCTCATTCAACTCTTTTGTATGGCAGATCATTGGCTTTTGCAGCTTCTTCTAGGCTGGCTTCTGCGATATTTCGCACTTCATCAGAGCCAAGATATTTAGATTTATCATCTCAACGAACTGACAGAGAAACCCAGTAATCACCTAGCATTCATAGTGTTCAGAAAAACTGTTTGATGATGTCGGTAATAGCTTTCACTTCGTCCTTGATTTGATCCACGCGACAAAAGAGATGTCCATCATCCTGAGTAATCGAGCGAACACGAGTTAATCCGCTTAGTTGACCTGTTTTTTCGTCTCTATAAACTGTCGCAGGCTCAAAATATCTAACCGGCATATCACGATAACTAAACTGATTATCAGCGAAAATCTGCATATGATGCGGACAATTCATCGGCTTCATGATAAATTCCTCTTCTTTTCATTTGACTCTAAAAAGTTCATCACCAAATTTGGCAGCATGTCAGCTAGTCTGATAAAGATCAATCTTTGCAATATGTGGTGTCCAAACTCTCAAATATCACTTTTGCTCGTGCAATTCTCGCAAGAAATCTTCCACTTCTTTTCTCATTGTCATTCATTTTGGCTGCATTAGAGGTAGTCCTGCTCCGATTAAAGGTGAAATAGTGAAAAGTTTCAGCTTTTGACCTAGTATTCTATGGTCTCTTTTTTTAGCTTCCTGTATAAAATTCAGATAATCTTTCAACTCATCTTTTGTCTCGAAAGCATAGGCGTAAATCCTAGTCATCATCACGTTTTTTGAGTCTCATCTCCAGTATGCTCCAGCGGTTTTTGCGACTTTAAAAGTTCAGCTTTCTATATCTTTTGTAGATTCAACGTGTGGTCATTCACACATATCCAAAAAAGTAATAAATCTGCCTTCAAATTCAGATTTGTATTTCTCTTGGAAGTATTGGCTTACGGATTCGTAATACTCGATATAGTCTGGATTTGATCATGCCAGAAGTGCATCTTTGGCTGCCTCTGGGATTGAGTTTAGATAAAAACTGATAGTTTCGCCGTTGGAAGCAAATTCGTCGCGAAGTTCAGCTTTATATTTCTGTTTGAGGATCTTTTCAACGATAAATTTACTCTCCTCATCACTCACATCTAGGCGAGTAAAAGGTTGGTTCTCCTTGATGATTTTGGTCATCATATCTTGAATTTTGTGCAAATCTTCCTCGGTGAGTGGATGATCAGGTGAAAAGACGAAGTCATAATAAAAACCGTTGTCAATCGCAGGTCATATCGCGATCTCTGCGTCTGCCTGATGGATTCTCTGCACCGCCTGTGCCATAATGTGAGAGAGCGAATGACGGAGAGAGTGAAGGTTGGATGGATGGTTATCGTGATTGCACATTTGATTTGAATAAATTAGTAAAGTAAAATGACTTTATTGATTACAAGTTGGAAGTCAATGTTTTTCAGGAAAAAGTTTGCAATCTATTATTATACTCATTTTTTCGCAAAAGTCAAGAGGAATTTGTAAAAGGACAGGGATGCTCCATGATTTACACAGTAGAGACAACCCTATCCATATGTTTATAAGCTACTTCTCATCAGCATTATCATCACATTTCATCTCAGTTCTAACATCATCGGATTCTGGATTTGAGTCATAATATTGGATGCTTTGAGTGCTTGGAGATGAAGGAGATAAAAAGGTGTACTGTTATTATATTTGTCAGCCCAAAGTATTCTCGAAAGGATAGTTCAGAATTCTCCTCTGGTTACATAATCATTTGGACGGAATTTCGATCACATATTGATTCACATGATGCCCAGCTGACAAGCCGTGATTGATCGAGATTTTAAATCTCACATATTGTCTAGTAAATCAGTGAAAGTCTGACATTCTTTTTTGTCTCAATCTGGCTTAACATTTAGATATGTTGTTGTGTAATTTCATACCATTTTTGCCAATTCTGCACGCGTAATTTTATCATAGACTCTCGCTGAAGTGAAGGTTTGCATTGTCGTGATTCAGTTTTCTTTTGCTCGTGTATATGCTTGCTGGTAATCATCTCAATTTGTTGCACTGCCATGTTCTCATTGATTTCACTGGAAAAGACAGGTTCCATCGTAGAAACTTGGCGACATATCCACTCAGTAGCAGACATCCTTTTTTGCTCAATCTCCTCCTCATCAGCCAGAACTTGAGGAATTTTGATGTGTATTTGGCTGTGGATCTGGGGTATTATTTAACACTTGAGTAATTACAACTTCTTCTTCCACCGGGGGATTAGAATCATAATCTTCCAAAATTACTTCCTCTACTTTGTTCTCCTCAAATATTTTTTCGTACACTGTATTTGAGATCTTTGTCCATGTTGGAATGTCATGAACTGGTTTTGAAGTATGTAGAACTCCTAAAACTGTTCCATTTGGCTGAGGAATTTCTTCAAACTTTTCAATATATGGAGGTTTTCAGTGTTTATCATTGTAGTCTGGGACTCAGATTTCCGTCTCTTCGTCTTTGAAATCATTCTCGTCGAAAGGATCAGTACCGTCCCTCCTCTCCACATAATCTGGCACTCAATCTCAATCGGAATCCTTATAAGAATTAGCGTCTTTATCACAAGTGATGGAACAAGTTCTGGATTGAGAACCATCATTGATATTAGTATTATCGAGATTTTCTTCTACATAATCTGGGACTTCGTCTCAATCTGAGTCTTTGTAACTATTTGGATCATCTGGATTGGTACCGTCATGATATTCGTCGTAGTCTGGAACTTCATCTCAGTCTGAGTCTTGATTAGGATCAAAAACCAAAACAAATCTGACTGCTTTTCACATATTACCTGCTCTATCTATGTATGAATACTCAAGGGCATATCTTCCAAGGAGAGAAGTATTTAGACTTCCAGAAGTAGGAGATGGAATAAAACCACTACCGTCCATATTATCTATCCATGTCGCTCCTAATTCGACATATCCGCCATCAATAAGTAAAGCCATTTCTCAGCTACCGACTAAAGTTATTACTGGAGCTTCGTCATCCTCTGGATTATCATTCTCATCCAGTGGATTTGATCAGTTTTCTATCTCCTCCTCATTTGTATATCAGTCATTATCACTGTCCTCATCTGGTGCTAGAATGTTAACTGTCCTATCTACACTTCACGTATTTCACGCTCTATCTGTTTTTGAATATTCAAGAATGTATGTTCAGGACTGTGATATATTCACATCTCAACTTGTAGCTGAAGCTATAAATCAAGTGCCATCTAGGTTATCACTCCAGTTTGCTCACTGGTCTGTCCAGCCACTGCCTACTAATCTCCATTCAAGTGAAGCTCAAACTAAGGTCAAAACTGGAGCCTCGTTGTCCTCTGGGGTTGAGTTATCATCTAGTGGATCTGATCAGTTTTCTAACTCTTCCTCGTTGGTGTATCAGTCTTCATCCGTGTCATCATCTGAGACAAGAATTCGCACTTCACGTGAGGCTTTTCATTCATTTCAGGCTCTGTCTGTCTTTGAGTACTCTAAAATGTACGTTCAAGACTGTGATGTGTTAAGTGAACCTGATGTTGGAATTAAAATAATTCAGCTTCCATCCATATTATCAATCCATGTCGCTCAAAGCTCTGTATAAGTTTCACCTGAAAGCATTACTATCTTTCCACTTCCTATCAAGCTTACCACTGGACTTTCTCAGTCTGTCGGCTTATCGATATTATCTAGTGGATCTGTACCTGAGTCTATCTCCTCTTGGTTTGTGTATCAGTCATTATCACTGTCCTCATCTGGTGCTAAAATATAAATGGTCCTATTCACACTTCATTTATTTCAGGCTCTATCTGTCTTTGAGTACTCTAAAATGTACGTTCAAGACTGGCTTGTATTAACTGAACCTGATGTCGCCGAAGCTATAAATCAAGTGCCATCTAGGTTATCTGTCCAAGTCGCTCAAAGCTCTGTGAATGTCTCATCTACCAGCAAAATTATACTCGCTGATCAACTCAAGCTCACCACCGGAGCCTCGTTGTCCTCTGGAGTTGAATTCTCATCCAGTGGATTTGATCAGTTTTCTATCTCCTCCTCATTTGTATATCAGTCATTATCACTGTCCTCATCTGGTGCTAGAATGTTAACTGTCCTCTCTGCCTTTCCTATATTACCAGCTCTGTCTGTCTTTGAGTACTCTAAAATGTATGTTCCAGTCTGGCTTGTATTCACACTTCAACTTGTAGGGGTCGAAATAACTCAGCTTCCATCTAGATTATCTATCCATGTCGCTCCTGACTCTACATACGTTTCTCAAAGTAGCAAATTCACTACTGAGTCGCCTGACAAGGTCACCACTGGGGTCTCGCTGTCTGTTACCCCTGGATTATCATTCTCATCCAATGGATCTGTGCCTGAGTCTGCTTCCTCCTCATTTGTGTATCAGTCATTATCACTGTCCTCATCTGGTGCTAAAATGCGAACTGTTCTATCTACACTTCACGTATTTCACGCTCTATCTGTTTTTGAATATTCAAGAATGTATGTTCAGGACTGTGATATATTCACATCTCAACTTGTAGCTGAAGCTATAAATCAAGTGCCATCTAGGTTATCTGTCCAAGTCGCTCAAAGCTCTGTGAATGTCTCATCTACCAGCAAAATTATACTCGCTGATCAACTCAAGCTCACCACCGGAGCCTCGTTGTCCT
>BNUE01000037.1 GCA_025997135.1 candidate division SR1 bacterium
TCCATCAGTACATTTACACATTCTCAGGTGGCAGCTGGTGAAGTAATGGCTTTTGAAAATGATTTTGGCATTGTAATCCCCAGAGATGCAAGTATAGGCACGATGATCATTGTGGTTTCGTTTCACGGTACGCCTCAGATACTGTATTTACTGGCGACAATATTCGGAAAACGGTACATATCACCCGTGAAAGCCGTCGCCTTGGTCGTATAGGCTAGTTCTTTTTCATCAGAATGGTAAAAAAAACTGGTTGCTGTGTAGTAAGCGATTACGAGGTCGGACAGCTTGTTATTCTGTATATCATCGACAATAGCATCAATTTCTTCATTACTAATTTTCTGTCCCAGCATTTTTTTCCTAATTGCGATCATAGATGTTGGGTTGCTTTTTGCGAAAGTTATCAGCACATTATCATTTTCCTGTATCGGGAAAGTTTCTATAAAATCGTGAGTGACACCTAGTTCATTTGCAGATACAAATTCAGAGGACAGAGCAACATCTACTACATATTCTTCTCATCAGCGAAGCAGAGATATTTTATCATTTTCTCTAATATTATATTTTGCAGCTTGCTCAGTATTTAATATCACGACAAATTCACCGATATTGTGCATATCGAGTACCTTTATAGTCGCAGAGAATATTTCTTGCATTATGTTTTTTATAGTTAATAAAATTACAACAAGTATAATCATATACTACAAAAAATGCAAGTTTTATGGGTTATGTTTTTCAAGATAATTTTTTCTCATTAACAAACAAATGACAAAAAATTATCCTTATTGATAGTCTCAAAGTTGCCTTTGGGATATAATTCTGAAAATGCTTTTGGAATTTTTGCATATTTATCCCCCCATTTAAATTCAAAAGAATATAAAGCTCCATCATACTCTTCGATAAAGTCGATTTCCGACTGATTATAAGTCCTCCAAAAGTAGTTGTGTCCATAGTAACCAGAATATGCTTGCTTTTTCATTCTCTCAACAATTAAAAAATTTTCTCGTAATGCTCCTACATCATTTCTATTTTCTAGTCAATCATAATTTTCTATCACAGAATTCCTAATTCCCAAGTCATAAAAGTAAATTTTATTACTTTTGTTTAATTCTTTTCTCTTATTTGTAAAATAGGGTGGTAGGCGAAAAATAATAAAGCTTTTTTCGAGCAAATCTATATATTTTTCAGTAGTTTTCATATCCATCCCTAAATTTCAAGCCAATTCATTGAGCGAGACCTCTGTGCCTATTTGAAAAGCTAATAATTTTAAGAGCTTGAGAATAAGCTGACTATTCTTGATCTGCTGAAATTCTAAAATATCTTTATATAAACTTGCATTTGACAACTCTCTCAGCAATCTAATTTTTTCTTCTCTCTGTGGCTGTGTTAGCACAGCTGGATAGCTTCAATAAATTAAGAGATTTTCCAGATAATCATATATTGTCTTTACGTCATAGGTCAATTTTATTTCTCCCACAGAGATAGAAAATAGATGATAAACGAATTTTCTACCTGTCAAAGGTTCACTAGTCTGATCTAAGAGATTAAGACTAGAAGATCCTGTAATAATAATCTGTTTTGTTTTTTTGTAGGTATCAACTAAAATTTTTAGAGTATTTCATATATTGGGGATTTTTTGTGCTTCATCGATAAAAATAATTGTTTTTTCTGCTACATAAGCTTCTAGTTTATTTAAACTATTTTGACTCAAAAGCTCTCTATGTTCGTTAATATCGCCATTAAATAGCAATATTTCTTTATCTGTATAAGATTTCAAAATCTCTTCTACCAAAGTGGTTTTTCCGATTTGTCTTGCTCCCACTAACATAATAATCTTTCCAGAAAAGAAATCCTTTCTGAGTTGATCCTGTAAAATTCTTTGGTACATGATAAAGTATGGAAGAAAATAAAACAATAAAATATACATAAATCACATAAAAAAGCAAATCTTATTATGAATTTTCGGAATGAATTCCGAAAATTAGTACTAATTTTCGGAATTCATTCCTATTTTTAATAGTTTTCCTAATCTTCATATCCCTGTTCTTCCAGTGTCATCCCGATAATAGGGTCATCACCAGCCTGTTCTCCAGAAAATGCTTCTCTATTGATATACACTCGTGTTATCATCAGCATTGGCACTCTTCAGATGATTTTTGTAATTTCTTCTCAGAGGGTCTCTTTTACACGCCTGAGGTTTTCCTTTACATCTAGCCTTTTTTTGAGGTTATTATTGTATTGAGTGCGAGCAAATTCTACGATTTGAGTATGAATTTTTTTCACTTCTGCAGAATATACAAATCAGCGAGATTCTATCTGGAGATTTCCGACTAATTCGTGGGTCTTGTTATCGATCTTGAAAATCAAGGCAACCACTCCATTCTCCGCCATAATCTTACGAGCTTTAATCACATATTCTCCTGAAAGATGTCCTTTCCCCTTTCCATCAATCACTACTGTATCGAGTTTCAGCCTTTTTTCTGATTGAAGTACGACATCATCATACATTTCCACGATGATACCGTTTTCCAGAGGCATAATCACATTTTCATCAGGCATTCCCATATCCGTAGCCAGCTTTTTATGAGCGGTTCTATGCTTTAATTCATCAAAGAACGGCATAAAAAATTTAGGTTTAATCAGACTTAAAAACAGTTTATGGTCTTCTGCATATCCGTGTCCTGAAGTATGGACATCGATTTCATTATTAGTAATCAAATCCACTCCGAGAGCGAGCAAATCATTTTCCACTTTATCAATAGCGAGTTCATTTCCTGGGATGGTAGAAGAGGACATAATCACGGTATCGCCTTTCGCAAGGGAAATCTGTGGATGTTCCCCTCTAGACATTCTCGTGAGAGCGGCAAATTCTTCGCCTTGTGCACCCGTAGACAGTACGAGCACCCTTTCATCAGGCATACTGTTCACATCGTCATCTAGCCTACGAATCATCCCTTTCGGAGCATCAATATATCCCAAGTTCTGACAAAGCTGAACATTATTCACGAGTGACCTCCCACTCAGGAACACCACTCTATTGCGTTTAATAGCACTATTCACGATTTGAATGACTCTTCCAATATTAGAGGCAAAAGTAGCGATGAAGATTCTTCCAGGAATATTTCTAATCTGTTCGTCCAAACTTTCTCAGATTTTTTTCTCAGATTTAGCTCGTCCCTGATTTTGAGCACCTAGACTATCTCAGATATAAAGCTGAACTCCTTCCGTTCCAATCCTTGCAATCTTCGCAAGGTCGGTAGGAGCGTCAATAGAGGGCGTATAATCAATTTTGAAATCTCCAGAATCGAAAATCACTCCCTTTGGCGTATGAATAGCCAACGCCATACTTTCGGGGATATTGTGGTTTACTCTAATAAATTCAATCGTAAAACATCCTAATTTCACAATATCTACCTCCGGGTCAATCAGCTTATATTTTACTTGATTAGCTTTAATAGGGTCATCAAATGTCTTTTTAATAATTCCCAGTGTTAGAGGGGTCGTATAAAGCGTAGGATTTCCCAGTTCTTCCAACAAATTTCTCAGGGCTCCAACGTGGTCAAGATGTCCGTGAGTAATCAAAATCCCTCTAATTTTATGCACATTTTGCTTCAAATAGGAAATATCGGGAATAATATAATCTGCTCCTAATTCTTCAGGAGCGGCAAATTCCATTCCTGCATCCACGATGATAATATCGTTTTTGTATTCGATAAACATACATTGTCCTACTTGCCTGATTCCCAGGAGGCTCACGACCTTAACTGGTATTTCATCTTTTTTAATCAGCTTTTTGAGGTCAGCAATTGTTTGTTTTGGCTGAGCTATCCTGTGTTTTAGAAAGTTTTCAGAAGACAGTCTGTGTGGATTTGCTGGCGTTCTAGAATAGGCTGTTCAGCGGTGTGCTCTTGGGGCCGTTGAAGCAGTTGTAGTTGAATGTGTCGTACCTGTCGGTCTACTAACTGGTCTTTGTGGAGTTCTCTGTGGAATAGACCTTGAAGGATTGGCAGTTGTTGTTGAAACGCTTCCAGCTGGTCTTATAGATGGGGTAGGTGACGTGTGTGATGCAGGTTGTGTGTGTGAAATCTGTTTTGCTGTAGCATTTTGTGAAATTGGTTTGTGATTTGTGTTTATCATTGTAATTTAAAGAAAAAAAATTAAAAATCAGAATTTATTTGTCTGTTTAGTTTGAAATGCACGACTTTTTCGAGAACCTCAGAAGAAACTGTGAAATTAGGAAGATTCCTTTGATCTCTAGGGAAACTCAGGATTTCTTAGCTCAGAAAATTCAGGAGAAAAAACCAAAAAAAGTTTTAGAAATCTGAAGTGCGATTGGGTATAGTACTTGCCGAATTTCTCAGCTTATCAACCAGCGAAAAGGTAGCATTGCAAGCTTTGAAATCAGTTATCCTGCATATCTAGAAGCCACGAAAAATCTGCAAAAGATTCAGGCTAAAAATGCGGTACTTTACCCGTTTGATTTTAATGAAATCAGGTTAGAAAGCTTCTTTTCAGAAAACTTCGATTTTGTATTTATCGATGCTCGCAAGAGCCAGTACGGAAACTATTTAGAGAAAATACAAGAGATTTTGAAGCCAGAAAATACAATTATCCTAGATGATGTCATCAAATATCAAAACAAACTATCTTTATTATACTCTTTTCTTCAGAAAAATCAAGTTTTTTATGAGATTTTTGATATGGAAGTGGGGGACTGAGTTATGCTGATAGAAAATCAATAATTTTTTGACAATAATTTTAGTTTTCTTTATAAAGGGTACAATCTCAAGTTAATCCTATTCTGCAGGGAAAGAGCTTGTCCCTTTCCGAAAAATATGTCACAAAAAATGGTCTCTCCTATTTCATAAATTCTATATCACTGACGAGAAATCTCTGCTGAGACATAGTATCTCTATCTCTGAGAGTCACAGTCACAGATGCTGGATCTGCGTGATATTCTTCTACGCTCTGCTGATCAAAGGTGATGCAATATGGGGTTCATATCTCATCTTGTCTGCGATAGCGTTTCCCGATAGCTCCATTGTCATCATATTCACAGAAATATTTTTTGGATAACTTATGAAATAGGTCTTCGCCTAGTTTTACTTGAATTTCATCTTTTTTTATCAGTGGTAAAATCGCAAATTTGACGGGTGCGATATTGGGATTAAATCTTGCGACTGTTCTGATTTCTTTTTCTCATTTTTGATTTGTATATTCTTCTTCATCATACGCATCTATCATCACTGTAAGAATCGCCCTAGTCAAGCCTCGACTAGGTTCTACACAGTGTGGTAAATATCTCCTACCAGTCATCGGATCAGTGTATTGCATATCTTTTCCAGAAGTCTTCTGGTGCTGAGATAGGTCATAGTCCGTTCTATAGGCTATACCTTGCAACTCTCATCGTCATCGAGGAAACTCGTACTCGACATCTACAGTTCCTTTACTATAAAAAGATAATTCTGAGGCGTCATGCTCTCTAAATCTGAGCCTATCTTTTTTGATACCGATTTGTTCAGTTCGCCATTTCTCACTCATCTCTTTTCGAGATTTTAGCATTTTCAAGCCAATTTCTACATCATCTGGTATGAAATATTCTATCTCCATTTGCTCAAATTCACGCACACGAAACATAAAATTACCAGGTGTGATCTCATTTCTAAATGATTTACCTATCTGTGCAACTCAGAAAGGAATCCTAACTCTAGTCGTATCCAGTATATTTTTGAAATTGACGAAAATCCCTTGTGCAGTCTCAGGTCTGAGATAAATATCTTTCCCCTCTCAATCGATGACTCACTGCTGAGTCTTGAACATTAGATTGAATTTCTTGGGCTGAGTCCAGTCAGATGATCAGCATTCAGGGCATTTCACCTTAAAAACAGACAAAAAAGCTGTTTGTTGTTCAAAAGTTCGTGATTCGACAGCCAACGATTTGACTCCAAACTCTACATGAACATCAGTTAGACTTATCTGGTGTTTTTCGATATAATTTTCGATGAGTTTGTCAGCTCTCTCTCTAGCTTTGCACTTTTTACAGTCGACTAATGGATCTGAAAAATTGGCAATATGACCACTCGCTTCTCGTACTCTAGAATTCATCAGAATAGATGCATCCAATCCTACCATATCATCCCTTTCCTGTACGAAACACCTCCATCGTGTGTCCATAATATTTCTACGAAGCTGAACTCAGTATGGTCATAGATCTCGTGCATTTGCCAGTCCGCCATATATTTCTGAGCCTGGATATGCGAAAGCTCTCCTCTTGGCTCGTGATACAATCGTCTCCAAAGAATAAGTCATAAGTGTGATTTTATCTAAAAAAATTAAAAAATTCTGATCCACTTTTATCTTTTCAACACTAAAAAACAAGACAACTAAACTTTGCGACCACAAAAATACACACAAAAATTTGACAAATCAAAAAAAATGATTATAATATAGACGTTTTATATTTTATATTTTAAACCACTATTATCATGTCAATGTTCAATGAATCTCCAAAAGTTCATGTTCCTCACAATCCAGATGGTAGCTATACTGAGAGGAGACTTAATTCTGAAACTGGTAAACGAGAAGAGTCCAAAATAACAAATGAAACCTACAAAAAACCAAAGACTCTAGAGAATATGGAACTCTCTAATTTTAAACAGGACATTACCAATAGAGTGACCGATATTTATGAAAAAAGCATAGATATGGACCCTCTGAAGATGGAACAAAACTGAATAGAAATCGGTAGAACTACGACAACAGCTGACCCATATATCCAGTGCTGAAAATTATACATCATAGTAAGAGAAAACGGTATTTTTGCAAAAGACTGAAAGAAAGAAATACAATGTATGTATTGTAAAAATCCATCTAAAAAAGATATGTCTAAAATTTATGATATAATGGATAAAATTGAAGAGAAATTACTAGATTTAGATTTAGCTGATATGTAATAATTATTAATTAAAAAAAACCGACCGTGAATTATTCTTGGTTGGTTTTTTTATAAAACTATTCTTCAGTATTTTCTTCTTTTTTTACAGTCTTCTTAGCTGGAGCTTTCTTCACAGTTTTTGGAGCAAATTCTGGCTTTGTTTCAGTTTCTTCTTCTTTTTTAGCTTCAGTTTTTTCTTCACTAGCACCAGTAGCCACCTTTGGAGTCCTCAGTCCCTCAAAATACTCTGCATGCTTGTAAGAAGCCAAAGCTTTGATAGTTGCGAGAGCATTATTTAATTTATTATTTGATCCGATCATTTTAGACAACATATTTGAGTATCCAGCCAATTCTAGAACTGAACGAATTGAAGAGCCAGCTTTAAGTCCAGTACCCTCAGATGCAGGCAACAGACGAACTATCGCTGCTTTATACTTTAACTCCAAGATATATGGTACAGTATCACCTTTTGCGATAGGCACCTGAAACATAGTTTTATACGCTTCATTTGTAGCTTTAGCCACTGCTCCTGCCACATCATTACCTTTTGCGACACCTAGTCATATTTTACCTTTTTTATTTCCGACCAAAACTGTAGCTCTAAAAGACATTCTCCTACCTCCAGTCGTAACCCTAGTCACCCTGCGGACTTCGAGCAAAAGTTCGTCAAACTCTTTTTTTGGTTTGTCTCTCTTGTCTCCTCTATCTCTGCGATCTCCACGACCTCATCTATCATTTCATCATTTCCCTCATCTCGAAAATCTCTTTTCCCCTCATTGATCAGGAGATTGAGCTTCAGATACTGGTGCAGTAGTCGTTTCTGACGAAGTTTCAACTGGTGTTTCTACAGATGTAGCTTCAGTAGTTTCTTCTGTTGTAATGTTTTCTTCTGGTGTCATACCAAGACAAAAAATAATATAAATCTGAATTCTAATAAGAATTGTATTTCGCATAATATTGATTTACTCTTAATTTTCAAGGGGAAATAGTTGATTATTTACTCTCATCTAGTTTTATCCAGGTATCAAGTACCTTTTATTATAATAAGTGATGTGTTTTCGTGTTCATCTGAGCCAAAGGAGGTCTTCCATACTAAATTCAAAATTCTTTTTTTTGCTGAAATTTTGCCAATTTTTTCGTAAAAGATCTAGAAAATCTTTATTATCATCAATTCCGCAAAGGACATCGAAAGCTGGACCAAATTCATCGATAAGGCTCATAATTATAGTTTGTAGCTCGGGGATCAGCTCAGGCTCTATCCTTATAATCTCTCATAAAAAAGTGCTCGACAACAGATAAAATTCGCTCAGCTTTTTTTCTTTTTTATTCTGAGTGATAAAGTAGTGATAAGATAGCATAAAACCTGGCAAAAGCTCTTTTATCTCTGCCAAAATCTGAAGGATAACTGTGTCACTATATCTATTTTGATACTTCTGCAGCGGAAATCTGGACATAAAATTTCTCATAATTCGCCAATCAATAGAGTACATAGAGTCTTTTAGACGAGTCAGATCATCATCTGTGATGAATTTTGGCAGTCGAGAAATATCTACATTTAGCCAAAAAGGAGCAAAAAAATCTGATACAAACTGGTCTTTTGGCTTTTTTATCATCGTAGAAATATCCTTCCCAAATTTAGCCTGAAACCATTTGAGAATTGATGGAGTTTTGAGGTGCAATTTACCAACTTGAGGGTTTATATCTGAAAATAGTACGATTACAGCTTCCTGAAAATATGACTTTTTGAGGAAAGGCGAAATTGGAATTTGTGGAATTTTTTGTCCCAGTGAAATATAAAATTTTTCCTTACCTTTTCTGATAGCTTTATGTGTATAGCTATAAAAATATGTATTTCGAGAGTAGAAAAACTGTAAACGTGAGTAAAAATTAGCATCTGAAATCGAGTTTTTTTCGTTTAATTTCAGAGCCTCTATCTGTTCAATTAGTCCAGATTTAAAAAATCTAAGATAAAAAGTATCGGCTTTATCTATGGTAAATCATCCAGTGTAGGTGATATAAAAATTTAAGAGTTGTTCCATTATCATCGATTCTTTTTTAATTCGCTGAGGGATCTTGAGGTCGTTAAAGCTAGCTGATGAAGATGATGTCTTAATCTCAGATAAAGTTTCATGAAACTCTTCTAATTCCTCCTCTTGTTCGTCATCTACTTTTTTTTGGTAGGTTATGTCTATAAAATCTCTAATTCCATCGAAATATCACTTTTTAAAAATCTGAGGATCCATCAAATAATCGAGTAAACGTTCGACAGTTGTATCGTCTTTGGTACTATTTGTCAAGTGTTTTTTGACTATTTTTTTGTCATACATTTGATTAACAATTGTAGATACTAGGTCATGAGGGTCATTATTGGCGAAAAAATACTTAATCTGAATATCTGCAGGTGCAATATCGAAAAAGATGGCTTCTTCTGGCTGAGAGAGTGAAGTCTTGAATTTCGTCTGAGAATAAGATGCCAAAAATAATTTCTGAAGTGATGAACTAGAATCTCCAAATAGTCGCTTTTCAAATGAGGATTCTTCAGATTGTGACTCGAAATATTTATTTAAACGGCGATAATAATTAAACATTAAGAAAAAAATATCCAATTCCTTGAGAAGTCTGATTTTTAGCTCTCTGAACTGTTTTGCAGAAGTTTTATGATTTAACTGTACAGTTACTAGCTCAAAAAACGAGAAAAATAAGTCGACAAACCAGTTGAAATCTCATTCTTTTGACAGCTGTGGGAAAACCTTAATTCTGCTGGCAAATATAAAACTAATCAAATAAAAACTATACAAACAGTCTATAAAAAGCTGATCTTCATCTTGATTGAAATGCTCCTCTAGAATAAGTGCTATCGCAAAAACTAGTGAATTAGCTGTATTAGCTATGTTATAAAATTTATAGCCATTGAAATTTGCGGCAGCTAAATATCAGTAGTAAGTATCTATAGTTTTAGGCGTGATGCGTTTCTCTTCGTTCCCTAATCATATTTTTATATCGAAAACATTTATCCCTGTATCGAACATATTGAGTTTATAGTTCTCAGTCATCCTCTTATGAATGATCGAAAAAAACTCTCTAGCTGCTATAAAAGAGATAAACATAGACGCAGGGTTGATGTCGTGTTCTCCTATGTGATCTGGGAAATAAGACAGAAGGATTCTTTTGTACAATTGCATAATGCGAATTATGATACGATTTTTTTTATGCTTTTCAAGTGATATAATTTTCGCAGACTAATTTTCAAGCAAAATGCACCACAGAGGCAAACTCAGTAGATAAGAACTAGATTTCTCAATTTTGATACTTTTTAAACAAGTTTTCAGCACTTTCATAACCTAGAATTTTTCTAGGTTTTT
>BNUE01000038.1 GCA_025997135.1 candidate division SR1 bacterium
TGTCTTTCCTCTTGATTTAAGTGGTTCTTTTGTGTAGTATTGTGTGGCATCACCTATGAAAGTAAAGATATAAAACGTAACATTTCTATCTTACTGATTGGTGGTGCATTTTGAATTATAATTTTTCAGAAAACAAAAAGACTTGTCTTTCTAGAGTAAAAAGATAAAAAAAGCTGATTTATCCTTATTTTTTTGAATTACATAAAATGATAGTTAAGATACCAACTCTCGTCGCACCATGAGGCTCACATACAAAGGCATTGGTAGCATCTGCATACTGAGCAGAAGAAGTCTATGTATGAGTGCCGTTTACCTCGCTCAGGATGAGGCAAAATAAGCTGTATAGTTTCGATATGCTTCAAGATACCGTGGATCAGCTTCACGCGAATGGGACGAAAGCACTCCTGACGATGAATATCTTTCCGAGAAATAGTGATATTCAGATTTTTGAATCTGTTGTGGAAAAAATTGCAGATCTTAAACCTGATGGGATAATTTTCTCAGATCCTGGGACTTTTAGCACGATAAGGAAATATTTACCTGATACTCCCCTGCATCTCTCGACTCAGACGACGACTCTGAATTATGCTGGGGTGAAATTTTGGGCGGATCTGGGTGTAAAAAGGATTGTTTTGGCGAGAGAATTAAATATCAAAGAAATCGAGGTAATGAAAAAGGAAGTGCCAGAGATGGAGCTAGAATGTTTCGTGCATTGAGCGATGTGTATGAGCTATTCGTGAAGGTGTCTGCTAGGTGATTATCTGGGCTGAAGAGCTGGAAATCGCTGAGAATGCAATCATGCCTGCAGATTTAAGTACAAAGTTTTTATCGAGGAAGAGAGGAGAAACTGAAAGCTGATGGAAGTGACTAGTGATGAAGACGGAGAACATATCCTTTCATCGAGAGATTTATGCACGATCGAGAGGTTAAATGAAATCTTACCATTTGTCGATGCGATGAAGATTGAGTGAAGAAGCAAGTCAGAATTTTATGTCTGAGCTATCACCAAAGCTTATAAGCACGTTCGCGACTGCTTGATGAATGGGACAAAAATTGACCCAGATGTGATGAACTTGGTAAATGTGGTGCCTCATAGGGAGTATTGGAGCGGATTTTTGTTGAATGATTTGAAGGATTATGTTGATTGAGAAGTTGTTCAGACAACAGGAAACACTGCATGACCACTGTTTGCAAGGAACTTTTATGGAATGTTTTCGCCTGAAGTTATGGAAAGATGAGGAAATACTTATCATCATATCAATCCAAAAGAGGATATGAGAAGAGGTATGAAGCTAAAATTTATCAGTCCTGATGAAATCTGAGAGCTGGAAATCATAGATATACTAGACAAGAACTGAAAAAAACTAGAAAAAGCTGACTGTAATATGGTGGATGTGTTTGTCCAGACTACGAAAGATTTGAAAGGGTGGGAATGTGTGTATGTGGATCCGAAAATTTAGAACCAAATCTCCTATTATACTCCAAATTTCAAAAAAGTCAATAGATTTTTATCCTTGTCGAGTCTGGCATGACTAAAACAATCAAAAAAACAGCAACAAAAACTTTGGGAAAATCAGTTTTTTGATCTATTTCTGCTATCAATTGAGTGGTGGTGGATATGTTTTTTGAGCAAAATTTTCCGAAATTATATGATACTGTAATTGTTCAGACCCCGAATGTGAATGGAGAGGAGGTCGTGATTGAGGTTTTACAGAGTTTGGAAGATAAGATTTTTAGAGGGTTGGCGATGAATTCTACTGATGGGCTGAGAAGAGGTGATGAAGTGAGAAATAGCTGAAGTCCAATTATGGTGCCAGTCGGAAATGAAGTACTGGGGAAGGTGTGGAATGCTATGGGAGAGAGATTGGATTTGGATAGGGACAAGTTTTCGGGAGATAAACGACCAATTCGCCGTTCGTCTCCTGTATTCACTGACTTGTCCACCAAACAAGAGATACTGGAAACGTGAATAAAAGTGATAGACTTACTCGCTCCGATTTTGAGATGATGAAAAGTCTGACTCTTTGGCGGTGCAGGAGTGGGAAAAACTGTACTAATTCAAGAGCTTATCCACACAATTGCAAAAGAACACGATGGAGTCTCGGTTTTTTGCTGAGTTTGAGAGAGATCCAGAGAGTGAAATGATTTATATTATGAAATGAAAAAAACAGGAGTTTTGGATAAAACTGTGATGGTATTTGGTCAGATGAATGAAACTCCAGGTCCGAGGACGAGAGCTGCGTTTGCTGGTCTGACGATGGCTGAATATTTTCGCGATAAGGAGAAGAAAGATGTGCTGTTATTTATCGATAATATTTTCCGTTTTATGCAGGCGGGAAGCGAGATTTCAGCTCTGATGTGAAGGATTCCATCTGCGGTATGATATCAGTCAACCTTGGCGAGCGAGATTTGAGAATTAGAAGAAAGGATTGTCTCGACTGACAATGGATCAATTACTTCTGTGCAGGCGATTTATGTGCCAGCTGATGACCTGACTGATCCTGCTCCTGTAGCGGTTTTTTCGCATTTGGACTCGACTATCGTGCTTTCACGTGATATTGTAGAAAAAGGAATTTATCCAGCAGTGGATCCGTTGCAAAGTAGTTCCACGATTTTGACTCCAGAAATTGTAGGTCAAAAGCATTATGACGTAGCTCAAGCGTGCCTGAAAGTGTTGCAAAAGTATAAAGAGTTGCAGGATATTATTGCGATTTTATGAATGGATGAATTATCTGGCGATGACCAGATTGTAGTTTCAAGGGCAAGAAAATTAGAGAAGTTTTTTTCTCAGCCGTTTTTTGTAGCTGAAGAATTTCTAGGTCAGAGTGGTGTTTTTGTGCCACTGAATGAGACGATTAGGTCAGTTGAAATGATACTCAGTGGTGAATGTGATGATATGAATGAAGGAGATCTGCTGTATAAATGAGGACTGTAAGTATGTAAAATCTAATAAAGTCTAAAGTGAAGACTCTCCTTCAATGATAAAATTATGAGTCTGAGCGAAGGTTTTCTGGATTTCCATAACAGATTCTGACTGGTCTATTGCTCTCTCTCTAATCGCAGTCAACTGCCCCTGTAATGCCAGATAAGCTATCTCCTGCTGATCTGTCCGATTTTCATCTGTAGAGAAAGAAAGAGTTGATTCTAATATGCTAAGATACTCGTTTTCTGTATTTATCACTGTCAAAACAGCTTGTTGGAGAGTATTATCTCTCTGGAAAGCTCCAATATCTGTGATTTCGTCAAATGATTTTTGACAACTAATTTTCGCGGTAGCCAATGAAGAATGAGTACTTGGAGCATCAGAGGCAGCCATTGCTTCCCACAAGGCAACTTCAGCTGTTAGACAAGACTTTGTCGATGCTACTAGAAGATCATTATACTCAATTACCGATTGTTCTCAGCAACCAGTCAATATCATACACGAAGCCAAAACTAACAAGAAACTACTCTTCTTCATTGATTTTTAAGATTTATTAGTAGATAAAATTATTTCTTTTTACTATCATCACGATAGAAGATTAACAATAATTCCTTTATCAAAGGTACATTTATCAATAGAGTCAACATCACTCATACTACCAGCATTGCACCAAATCCCTTAAACATATTTATTCACATCATAAATAATAATAATCCAATAAGTCCTGTCGATAACTGACCATCTTTGATTGCATTTCGACTCCTATCATAAGCTATTTTTATAGCCGATTCGTCTGACTTTCATTCAGCTTTTTCTTCGTTTATTCTCTCAAAGATCAATACATTTGTATCTACTGCCATTCAAATTGCCAAGATAATAGCCGCAATTCAGCTCAGAGACAGAGCATAATCTATGAATTTTACGATTGCCAACATTACCAGAGAGAAACAAGTAAGAGAAAGCAGACTTATAAATCATTTTTTGAATCCATAAACTATGGTCATATACACCCAAATCAACAATAATCCTACAACAAATGCTATAACTGCACCAATAAAAGCATTTTCTCAGAGTGTCGGACTAACCTTTTCTTCCTGCATCAAGATTAGAGGTGCAGGTAATGCTCAGTCATTGAGATTATTTGCTAATTCCTTGGCTGAGGCAGGAGTAAATTGCCCATCAATCTGAGCTGATCAATCACAAATCTTAGCCTGAATAGTCGGGGCAGTGATTGCTACTCAACCGATAAAAATCGCCATTTGCTTTCAGATGTTATTTTCTGTAATGTGACAGAATATTTCTTTTCACTGGTCATCAAAATTTAAGATAACAACTGGCTGTCCAATCTGAGAAGAACTCACTCCAGCATATTTGAAATTTGCTCCATTTAGAATTTTGCCATCAGGTGTCTGTGCGGTCACTCGACTAAGTGTTCCCTGTACAAAAACGTCCTGAATAGTATAAAGAGTCTGCATTTTGAGAGCGTCTTCAAAAGTACTTGCATCTACTCACGTAATCTTGAAAAAGGCATATTGTTTCTCTGATGCAGTCTTTATATCGCTAAATACCAAGATATATGTTATATCTCCATCTGTTTTATAAGATTGAACAGGTTCTGAAGATTCAGCATCAAAACTAGGAATACCCTGCTGTAATTCTGCAGTTGAGATCCAGTCGTTAGAAAGCTCAGTCAGACCTGTAATCTCTGCTGTAATATTATTGCTCAATTGACGTTTCATATCCGCTATCTGTGTAGCAAAAGCTGTCTCACTAGCTGCAATCTCTTCGAGAGATTTTCAAACTGTACTTTCTGGAGCTATCGCGAGAATTCTAACTTTTCTAGCCTCTTGATTTGAGAAGATTTCTCAATTATTATACCAGAGAGTACCATCAATTACTTTGTACGTACCAGAAGCGATACCTTTGTCTGTAGATTGGATATCGAATTTATCATCATAGGTCAAACCCTTTTGAGTAGCGACTTCTGCCACATCACTGATAGTTATATTAGTTCTCTCCTGTGTTTTCCTATCTAACACTCTGAAAAAAGTAAAACCATCTAAATCAATATCCTGGATATTACCGCTAATATCTTGTGTCTGAGTAGTTGTATAGACTCCATCTAGGACATCACTAAACTCATTTAATGGTAAATTCGAGAGTAAAGCTAGGTTGTCTCTATAAAAACTGGGTAATTGAGACAAAGGGGCTGCTTCATAAGAGTTATAATAAATATCATCTGATACTTTATTTACAGTCAATTCCTCCATTTTGTCTGGATTGGCTGTAATGTCCTGTAAAAGTTTATTTGTTAATTCTTTTCTAGCTGCTGTATCATCTTCTGCATCATTTGGGAGTTTGAATTCAAGTTCTACTGTTTTACCAATTATTTCTTTTGCCTGATCCAGATCAGCAATTCCGCCAATTTCAACCAGAATTTGTGTCTCATTGTCTAATTTCTGGATATAAGATTTATAATCACTCACTCAGAGTTTAGATATTCTATTATCGATATTTTTGATAATGATATTTTGCACTGTGGACTTCACACTTTCTAGCTCAGTAGCGTCTTTGTATGTCTCTTCATATTTTGAATAATCAATTCTATAGGTTAATTTAGTTCATCAGGAGATGTCTAATCATTTTCTAAAAGCCAAAATTCATTGAGACGAAAAAGTCAGTTTCCTAGATAATGATTCTTGACTAAAAGTTCGAGCGACAAAAAATACAATAATGAGCGATAAGCCGAGAACTCCCGCAAAAATTCATCTCTTCTGATTCCAAAAACCCTTCATGAGAAAATAATAACAAAAAGATAAAAAACGCTGGTTAATATAACGTTTCGTCTTGTAATTGCAAGGAAAAATTCTATAAAAATATGAGTTTTATCATCTCTACACAAATAAATGAGCAATTTAGCCAAATGACAAGCAACTTTAACGAAAACACTTTCTAATCCTCTAATAGAAAAGTCAAAAAAATCTGACCTCTGAGAGACTTTTGGTCATTATAATTCTTCCAAAACCCCAGACAAAAACCAGATTACTATGGAAATGGACACCTTTGAGAATAGATTGATAAAAAGAAGAAGGATCAAAGAATAATTTTTACCAGAAAAGTCTATAAATACCCAGAGTAAAGATACAATCTAAAATACCAATAAATCTACTGAAGAAAATCAGAATTTTCATCTTTCTTTGAATTTTAGAGACTCTTTTTCGCTGATCATCAGTGGCAATTGTCGTGCCCAAGATTACCTGAATTTTGGTAACAAAAGACTTGATACGATCTATGTTATTCAAATACTCAAAATGTTCAGTCGCAAACATCTCATTCATCATAGCAAAATGTGGGTCTCCGCCCAATTGATCTTTGGAGATTTTCGAATCAATCTGAGCCTTTGCCAACAAAAAGATAACCTCATCAATTTCTTTCACAAGATCAGCTTTTGAGGACTGGATTTTTCTGAGAATCAGGCGATGAAGCGGTATAAAGATGATAAAAATCAGAATTTCAGCGACGATTATCCAGAAAGCTAACAGAGCTGCAAATTCACTCCAATCAGTGAAAAAAACTATTATTTCCACGCATTTAGATATGAAATTTCCTATTTCTCGCTGAATATCCAATATTATTTGAGGTAATATTATTTCTGGCATCATCTAAACCGTTAAAAATTAAAAACTATTAACTATAGATTAAGAACTATAAACTACTCTTTTGTATATCTTTTTCAAGTGATTTTTTAACTGACTTTTTAACTATTTTTTTAATTAAGAAAAAATGCCCTCTCGGGGGAAAGGGCATGCAGCATAAAGAGGAAGGAAGAAAAAATAATAAAATTTTCTTACAAACCTGATTATAGTCAAAAATTATCGAAAGTCAATAGATATTTTTGGCTGAAAATAGGTCTTTATACAACTTGATATATTTTGGGACATACAGAATTTTATCTAAAATTTGACAAATCTCGAAAAAACCCTTATACTTTCTAGTGTTTCTAGTATTTTTTATTTTCCACTCCCCTGTATGAGCCTCGCAGTTTTCCTGCTTATTGTCTGATCATTTCTATCTGAACAAGCCATCAGTATGAAAAAAAAGCTCAAAAACGAGCTTGATCATTACCAGCTTTCACTCTTAACTGTCAGTGCAATAGCTATTTTTTCAGCGATTAGTGTAATTATTTCATGACATTTTGAGATTTCTCGGACTCCAATCAGTATTTTTTTACTAATTTTTCAGATCATAGCTGGGGTTTTTTATTATCCAATCGTAAATAAAGCTATTCATCACGCTGAAAGATCCACTTTTTCCATATTGGGATGTATTGTTCTGCCGATTATTTTGGTCAGTGATATAATATTATGATATTGAGTTAACGAGATGAAAATCGTATGAGTAGGGATTATTGCAGTTATACTCTGTTATATTTTGTGAAAAAAAGAAATTTCACTGAAAGGTATCAAATATATTATGACTGCTAACCTAATTTATATGGGAATGATCATAGCGTTTAAGTACACGACATACCACTTTATGTCTACTGAAATGGCAAATTTTCTCATAACTGCCCCTGTTGCTCTATTTTTCGTACCTATCGTTTTGATAAGAAAAGGGATACAAGGTATAAAGCAGACTTTCAGAGCGAAATATCTCGCCATCTGAGGATTGTATGGTATTTGATGAGTTCTCATCGCAGAATCTTACAAAACAATGATTGCATCTATGGTAATGCTATTCAAACAATTTTTTGCAATGATATTCTGACTTATCAATGCTCGTATGCTATTTCACGAGAAAAAATTAACAAAAAAGATATTACTAGCAATTTCTATGGCTATCTGAATTATTTTGATGTGTCTAGGAGTTTAATTTCTCACTTGAAATCTATATCCAAAAAATTAAAATTCAATCAGATTTTTTATCTTTTTGTATTTTTGTATATATGACCTCTCATCGCACTATCTTTACAAATAACGAAATATCCCATCACAGCATCAAACCATCTCATAAACCGCTAAAATCCGCTGGTCTTAGAAAGGTAGGTAAAATTATATGTATGACCTTGGTTTTTCTAGTGATCGTATGACTGTTATGATGAGCATTGTGGATGAATTTCAATGTATTTAAAGCGTTACCCGATGTATCTTCTATCAAAGATCTAAATCTCGCACAAGCCACAGTTATCACAGACAGGAACTGAGTCGAGCTTTATAAACTTTTCGCTGAAAATAGAGAATATGTAGATATTAGCCAGATAAATCAGCATATGATAGATGCAATAGTTGCTATTGAGGATCAACGTTATCGAGATCACGAATGACTAGATCCTATGGGAATTCTTCGTGCAGCCATTACCAGAAATTGATGAGGATCGACTCTACCAATGCAGCTGATGACCAATGTTTTTAAATTAAAAGCTGGAATGTGAGCATCTATCACTGAGAGAGTTGCTTATAAATTTCGTCAAATTGTACTCGCCAAGAGGCTAAATTCAGTGTTACAAAAGCAGATTAAAACTGAAAAAAACAACTTGTCAAATGCAGAGATAAAGCATGAGATGAAAAATAAAATTCTAGAGCTTTACCTCAATTATATCGAGCTGTGAAATAATTCATTTGGTATAGAAGCCGCATCCAAAGTATTCTTCTGAACATCCGCCAAATATCTTTCAGTAGTTCAGTCAGCAATTCTAGCATCTCTACCCAAGAATCCAACTCTATACTCCCCTCTCAAAGAATCAGGAAAGAAAAATCTGATGTGATACTTCACAATTACGGATTCAGCAGGTATAGAGTATCCTTTCGATTGAATTTTGCAAAATGATATTCTTACTAAGTTTTCTGAAGCGATAAATAATGCTAATTTCTCAGATAAAAAATCAGATAATGCTTCGACAAAATTTCTCGTTTGACTCGGGTCTTTTTCAGTCATTTCTGAAGGGAAAGAATATATTATTAAGTACACAAACGGAAGAAAAGACGTGGTCATATCCAGAATGTTTGAAGATGGTAAAATATCTGAAGAAGAATTAAAACAAGCCTATATTGACGGGCTTTCTATCAAGTTTCAGTCAGCATCATTCCAAATCAAGGCTCCTCATTTCGTATTTTGGATCAAAGAATTATTAGAAGAGACCTACTGAGATAAAGCAGTAATGGAAGATTGACTAATTGTGACGACAACTCTAGATTATCAAATCCAACAAATAGCTGAGAAATCTCTCACAGATAACGTCCAAACTCTATATGCAAACAATGCTACCAACTCTTCTATGATTTATATAGATACGGACAATGGTGATATACTCAGTTATGTCTGATCTCTGGATTATTTCAATGATGATATACAAGGTCAGAACGATATGGTTCGTAAACCTCGCCAATCTGGGTCATCAATCAAGCCTTTAATATATTCTTTTGGATTTATGAAGCTTCCGATTACCATCGATACACCAATTTATGACTTGCCTTTCCAGATTTGACCAGATAAGCCAAGCAATGCAGACAATAAATTTGAATGACTCTTACCTCTCAGATATGCTCTCTGACACTCTAGAAATATCCCAGCTACTAAAATGTATTTAGCTGCGTGATGAGAAGACACTGTTAAACCATATCTTCAGTCGCTTTGACTAGATGGAATCTCTAGTTCTACTTATTATTGATACCCTCTAGCACTAGGTGCAGGAGAAGTCACAATGCTAGAGTTGGCTGCTGCTTACTCCAATCTAACAACTGCAACTCCTGCTGAAATCAACCCAATTCTTGAGATCAAGGCTTCTGACGGCTCTATTCTATACCAAAAAGAAAAGAAAGAAAAAGATGAAATCATCCCTGAAGGTGTAAAATATATAATGTGGCGTATTCTCTCCGACCCAGGTAATCGCCTAGCTGGACGAGTATCTAAATTCAATGTGTCAGGACTAACCTACGCTCTCAAAACCTGAACATCAAACGTAAAAACAGACAAATGAAACCGCCCTAGAGATGGACGATTGGCTGCCTATATGCCAGACAAGCTAGTCCTAATGCGGGCAGGAAACGCAAATGCTGCCGCAATGAATGCAAATGCTTTCTGAGGGACAATCCATGCTGATCCTATCAAATGATTCCTTAAATCGCTACTAGATCAGTCTTATATTACTAATTCTGAGATGGCAAATGTAGATACACAAACCATCGCTATAAATAAAATCACT
>BNUE01000039.1 GCA_025997135.1 candidate division SR1 bacterium
AATTAACTATCGGTTTAACTATTTTTTCTTTTGTAATAGTCGGTTTATTGATGATTCTAAATAGAACTTACTCTTTTGCTCAGTTTAGTAAAGTAGAAATCATGGGTATAAATTTAGCTAGAGAAGGTATGGAAGAAATGTATAATATCAGAGATACAAACTGGAAAAAATACTCATCAGATAGAGATAATTGCTGGCTTAATATGGATCCTTTATGAGATTGCACCAATACAAGTGCAAAAATCAATTTTTGAAGCTGACTTTTTATCCTTCAGACGAAAACATCAAATGCTTGACAAGTATATTTCGCAGTAAGTGATACAAATATAGATATAGAAAGCTGATACAACCATTTTTGGCAGTTAGATCCTAGCGAACAACAAAAATTTATGATGCCATTTACTGGAATAACTACAGATGGCAAGGAACTTTCCCACATTATGGAAAATGAAGTACAATTTTATAGGATGGTAAGAATCTTCTGAATATATAATAAACGTTGAAATGCTGAGACTTTATGTACAAACTCTACTTGCCCGTGAGATCATCCACAAGAATTACGTTTTTGCGTAAAAGTATTTCGAGGATGAATTATCCCTTGAGATGTAGATTTATGCAGTGTTCTGACAAATTTTAAAGAATAACATAATATTATCTAATAAAGCATTCATTACACATCACATAATCATATAATTCATTAGGGGAGAACCACAGATCTATCTCTTTTTTTGCTTCTTCGCTATCTCAGCTTGCATGAATTAAGTTTGGAATCCCTTTTTTTTCTTGATCACCGTATGAAAAACTCATGTGTGCGAAGTCACCCCTGATTGTTCCTGGATTTGCACTAGCTGGTTCTGTCGCTCCAACCATTTGACGAACAATCTTTACAGCCTCTATTCATTCGAGGACAATTGCTATTACAGGTCATTTCTGCATAGATTCTAGAGTTACATTAAATACAGCTTCTCAGCGACGAGAAATCATAGTCCCAATAGTTTCATAATGCTGATAAAAAAAATCCCTATTAGGAGACACCATCTTTGTACCTACAATCTTTAAACCTCTCCTTTCAAAGCGACTCAAAATCTCTCAACAAACGGAGCGTTGTACGGCATCAGGCTTGAGAATTATAAGTGTTCTTTCAGACATGATATATAAAAAAAAGATATAAAAGGCTGATTTCTATTCTATTTCTAGTTCAATTTTTTCTGGAACAAGAGCTTTAGGCACGATAATTTGTAATGTATTGTCTCAGCTTAATTTTGAGTGAATTTTATCGAAATAAACCTGAGGAGGAATATCAATTTCGAGGTCAATTACTCACCAATAACACTGCTCCTGAATAGACACAAAAAGTTCGTTTAATTCAGGTTTTTCTCTTTCTCATTTTATCAAAATTTGGTAATTCTCAATCTTAATCTCTAATGATTCTTTTTGGACTCATCAAAGAGGCATAATAATCACAATCTCACTAGAAGATTCATACATATCATATGGGATGAAAGGTTTGTTTATATCTGTCATATTGTTTTTGACAATACTAAAATTTGGTATATTGAGGGAAAAGACGCATCCACACCTTACCTATCAAGTCACTATTTGATACAGTATAATTTGCCCCTTGATAACATTGAATCCCAAAACAGCATAGAGAATCAGTAGTACGACCTCTATTATCTCACATTACAAAATAACCATTTACAACAGGAAATTCATTCATTCAACAGGTGGCAATAGTCTGAGTATGAGCAGGGAGATAAGATTCATTTAGTTTCTCACAGTAAAGGTTAGATGAGGTTTTAATAAGAGTTGGAGGGGTATTTTTATTGCAAATATAGACATTATCATCCTGAACTAAAACAGTTTCTCAAGGTAATCATATTACTCTCTTAATATAAGGGATTGATTTACCAGATGGAACAAAGACAACAACATCTCATCTTTCAAATGTCGTTAACTTTTGAGTGAGTTTTTCTACAATAATCCAATCCTTATCAGAAAAGTTAGGCATCATACTCGCACCAAGTACTGTGTATGGACTAAAAACAAAAAATCTAACACTAAGAACTATTCAAAACATGAAAACCATAAAAGCAATCAAATCAAAAAGTTCTGCTCAAAATCTAGTGAGACGAGAATAATCTTCTTTTTGTGTCATAAATTCAATATAATTTTGTAGATAAAGTTAATTTAGAATGGGATTTCTTCAGTTGAAATGTCGTCATTGAATACATCTTCTACAGGTGAGATAGGTGTGTCAAATCATTCATCACTAGATTTATCAATATTTCCATCACTTCTTGAATCTAGAAAAATAAAGTTATCAACTATAATTTCGGTAGAAAATTTCTCAATTCATTCACTATCAGTCCGCCTACGAGTTCTAAGCCTTCATTCTATATAAACTCTTTTTCATTTAATGAGGTACTTACCAAGGACATCTGCTCAGTTTCCATAAGCCACACATCTATGATATTCTGCATCTTCCATAACATTTCAATCTTTGTTTTTATATTTGCGATTGGTCGCTACTGTAAAATTCACAACAGGTGTCCCAGTGGTTTCAATGGTTTTCACCTGCAGATTATTGGTAGCTCTTCCGATCAGCATTACTTTATTCAAGTCCATCATTTTATTTCATATAAAAAGATAAAATACTTCTCTACTACTGTTTTATACCATAAATTCAAGCATATTTACATTTTTTAAACTTGACTCTTTTGATATTTATATCTATTTATAGTTGAAATAACTGTTTTTTTCTGTATAATAGACTATGAATGTAAAACAAAAAATCTGAACAAAGTATTTTTACTTAGATTTTGCAGCATATAATGCCATTGGCTACATATTATGAATTATTAAAAGATTATATTGAATTTCAAACAATACAAGATACTACAATTTTTGCTATAGAAGCTGAAAAAACCATAAATCGGTTCAGTAAAATTTTAAAAAAATCTGGTTTTGAAGTACAAAATCACGCTATCCAATCAATACCAACATTGGTCGCAAAATATATACATAACAAAAATTTACCGACAGTTATCATCTATACTTATTATGATCTGATAATGTCAGAAGTAAGCAATGACTGGAAAAATAATCCATTTAACCTTTATTTATGAAAAGATGAAATCATTGGTAAATGAGTTGCTGAGAACAAATGACAATTTTTAGCTTGTTTAACCAGTATTTCCCACTTAATTGATGAGTGAAAATTATGATATAACGTAATTTTTTTGATTGATTGATGTCAAAATCATATTTGAGCGAATATTAAGACTTTCTTAGAGGAATCTTATGAAGAATTACAGTCAGACTTTTGTTTCTGTTGTGCATGACAGGGAGTTTTAGAGTCTCCAACTATTGATATTGCACAGAGAGGTAGTATGAATTTTGACATCATCCTTAGCTGAAACGAGATAAATCCATTACGAGAAATGTCAAAACTCATCTCAAAATGATACACTTTCAATGGAAAAGTTGCGATCCCTTATTTCTATTACAATATTCAGTGATATAAACCGACAGTTGAGGTGAAAAGATATGGCACAAATATGGAATACAAAACGATCACTAAATCTCAAAAACCTAGTTATACGACATTAGAACCGACTCTTGACTTGACCTGAATTGTTAGTTTGCCTAAATTTGACAAATCTCAATCAATTCCAAAGAAAGTTGTCGCAAATTTTCAGATGAAATTAGTTGCAGATCAAAATTATCCAGAGATGATTAAAGGTTTACAACAATGGCTAAAAACAATCGCTCCAACCCAGTTAAAAACTGAGCTTATAATTCATGAAGCGTTCAATCCTATAAAACTTCCTTTAACTAATTTTTATGCCCAAAAAGCTTTTAGCTTAATCATGAAAAATCGAGATCAAACACCAGAAAATCAGCAAAAAAAAATCTGAATAAAAGCCTTAGAAGCGATACAGTCTACTATTTGTCCGACAATCCTATCTATTCCATTTGCCAATAAAAGTAGTAATATCTGAGAGACAAATGAAAATCTAAAAAACGAGCAAGTAAAAAAAATATTTGACTTTTGCACCGAATTCTTCAAAGGATAATATTTTCCATGTATTAAAATAGATCGTTTTCAAATGTTAAATTTTTGTTAATAAAAATGTTAAAAACGCTAGTTATAAACTGGAATTTTCTCTTGATTTCTATTTTATTTTTTTTATACTACAAAGTAATTAGTTTTTAATCTTTAATTTTAAGTTTCTCAATGTCAGTAGATTACAATACCCCTCCACACAATCTAGAAGCAGAAAAATGAGTTATATCATGAGCTTTGATGGATGCAGAGACAATGCGAATTTATGAGTGAGATATGCTTACTTTCAAGGATTTTTATCAAAAAGAGCATAGTTTTGTTTATGAAGCGATTTACCAGTTATGGAGTGGACATAAAACAGTAGACGTAGTAACTCTTTCTGACCAATTAGCCAAAAACTGAAATTTAGAAAATATATGAGGGATAGATTACCTTTATGAGCTTTCTGGTTTTTTACTTTCTACGGCTCCATGTATAGAATATAGCAAGATAGTAAGAGAAAAATCCCTTTTGAGACAGATTCTTAAGGTATGTCAGAAAATCTCAGGTGAAGCCTACGAACAAAAAGAGAGTCTAGAAATCTTTGATGCCATAGAAAGACAAATTTTTGATTTAACTCAAAACCAGCTTGGCGATGGAATTGAACATATTGATGAAATCCTAAAAGGTAGAGTAGAGGAGTATATGGAAATAGTGGATAACCCTGAAGCAGTGAATGCTCGTAAAGTATTATCTGGATATAAGTCTATCGATAATATGTTGGCAGGATTTAAACAATGAGAGTTGATTATTCTCGCAGCCAGACCTAGTATGTGAAAAACAGCATTTGCTCTGAATCTTTTGACACATATTGCTTTAGAGCAGAAAAAAGTAGTCGCTATGTTCTCTTTAGAGATGAGTAGTGAATCAATAGTAGATAGAATCATGTCAGAAGTTGCCAAAGTTCCAATGCACAAAATCACGAAGTGAGACCTGACAAATGATGACTTTGCACAAATGTGAGAAGCTATGGATACATTAGGATGATCTCAAATTTATATAGATGACAAGGGCTGACTTACTGTTCCTATGCTAAAATCCAAGCTTAGAAAACTAAAAATAGAGAAAAAAAATTTGGATTTTGTGATCATTGATTATCTTCAATTGATGCATTCTACTGTCTATGCTGGTAATAGAGTACAAGAAATCTCCGAAATATCACGTGGTCTCAAAGAACTAGCCAAAGAATTAAGAGTACCAATTATCGCCCTATCTCAGCTTTCTCGTGCTGTTGAGGCTAGAGTAGACAAGAAGCCACAACTTTCAGATCTGCGTGAATCTGGGGCGATTGAACAAGATGCAGATGCAGTTCTAATGCTTCATAGAGAAGATTATTATGATCCTGACACAGATAAAAAATGAGCCACCGATGTCTGTATCAGAAAAAATAGAAATGGAGCAGTCTGAGAGATAGAATTACACTTTGAAAAAGAAATTATGAAATTTACAGAAAAAGAAAAAGAATACTGAGACAGAACATACTAAAATTTAAATTCTCAAAATTTGCAAAATCCCCCTTTAATGGGTATTATTAGAGAGAAACTTTTATTTTCTTGAGATTTGCAAATGCCAGAATCAGTTTCAACATATATTCCATCCTCATCTGAAAAGAAACAAGCAGTTCTTATGTATCTTTTTGTATGACTTTTACTTTCTCTGCAGCAAGAAAACATATCACCATATATGCACCATCATATCAAACAAGCTTTCTGATGGGCTGTTTTATTAGTTTTAGTAATATTTTTAGATATAATTTTATTCATTTTTTGAGCAGTTTTTTGAGCTTTTTTCTCAGTTTTAGCATTATTTATTACAATCCCTACCTTGCTTTTTGGCCTTTTATGTGCAAAACAGGCTCGAGACGGTAATTATTTACGAAATCAAGACTGAATGGTAAAATATTTTTCAGCATTTTCTGGCTTATGAAATTGGATTTTAAATCTTTTCGATGCTGATCATTATAAAACTATCCAAAATATACCAAATCCATCTCCTGTCTTATCACAAGAGTCACAGCCTACAGCAGCTCAAATACCGACGATAGATACACAAAACGCACCTGAAACAGTTGCAGGAATAGATCTTTCTCAATATCAAATTTCAACTTCTAAAACAGAATCATAAAATGCCAAGCATCTCCACATATTTTAGTCAGCCTTTAACCTTTTCTCCATCTCAGAAGTTTTTTTCCAACCAAAAATCTCTACTAAGAAAACTCAATTTTCTAGATTCTACTACATTAGATACACATATTAAATACTCATTTCAGCAGATAGAACCAGCATTTTTTATTCAATGAGCAGAGATACAGGGCTTCAACTCTCAGCATGAAGTCTCTCAGACAGGTATTATCTATAAATTATGATTTCTTACTCCAAAATTTCCAGATATACAGCTCGTAAATATAAAACTTGAAGATGTAAAAACACGCGTATCAAACTCCATTTTTTCAACTATAAAATCATTTCCAATCATTCAACGATTGATTTTTCTTATTTTATTATTTATTCTCCCATTTGTCGGTAAAACACTATTCCGAATTAACCTTATATGACTTATTATTACTTTAATATTTTCTATCTATAAAACAACAAAGACACTCCTTAAACGCAAAAAATACCAACAAACATCATCAGTTGGTGGCTTTGATGTCCAATATGCCAGACACACAGATCAGCTTTTTTTTTCTCCTGAGATGCTTTCAGCAATACAAAACTTAAAATCTCTTAGTATTTCACAAGTTGCTTACACAGGAAACTGTTTATACCTATATCAAACAGCAACCTCTCCAGCATTAACTCAACATACTATCCAGACTCTATCATCTCCACTTATTTTATCTATTCTTAGCTCATAAAATGTCGATTATTACTGATAAAATAGCCACAACCTATGCCAGATTACTTTCTCAAAAGAATTTTGTACTTTCTACTGTCTCTCAGCAAGATGGTCAAATCGTGGAAATCATAGAGGAAAACTACCTTTCTCCATCTGAACGTAAAAATCAAATAGGGGACTGGCTTTTAGATAAAAATTTTAATTTACCTCTTCATAACTTATATATTCATACAAAAGAAAAAAAAAATCTGATTATTTACCGCGGCACAGACTTTACCGACATAAAAGATATATTTTCTGACGTACAGATCGTTTTATGAACTAATTCAGTAGACAAAAGAGTAGAAGAGTCACTTAACTTTTATGACCAAGTAAAGACAAGCTACCCTGACTATGAAATCTGGATATCATGACATTCTCTAGGCGGTACAATAGCTTTTATTATAGCGAAACATCGCCAACCAAATCGTACCATCACTTTTAATCCCTGATCTGCTCCAAATAAAGCCTTTCTTTCGATGATGCAAGACACACTATTTCATAAATTATGGACCCAAACTATCACAACTTACAAAATTTTATGAGACATAGTCTCTGCACTAAGCTTTATTTGAAATACTAAAACATTCATTTTAGAGACAGCTGACCCTAAAAAATTACATGGTATCGCTAGTTTTAAAAATCTCTTGACTTTTAGATAATTTTGAGTATAATAGAAGATAAAATATTTTCTATAATAAAAAAGGCATAATGATGGAAAAAATACCATTAAAACAAAACATTAAAAATCCTGAAGAACAGTTTAAAAATTACATAATTCAGGAGGCACCAAATTTCCATTCAATTTTATCAATTAGACCTGAGACCTGTATTATGGTCAACGAAGTTATTATTGACTTTTTAAATCGAGTAAAAACTTCATATTTAGTACTAGAAAAATTGAATATTAAAGCAGATGTAGCAGTAAATATAATGAAAAGTACTATCTGTTCAGATCCTGGACGTTTTTATTTGAGAGAATTAGAGCCACCCAAGACATCTTATACTAGGACAGAGAAATTTCATCTTAATAACAATAATTCAAGTCTATATGATGATATGAAAAATCTTTTAGAAGCTACAGAATCCCCCATTATGAGTGTTCTCATAATAAACAGAAATGCAAAAAAGCTATTCTAACATTATTTTGACCTGTTTACCCATAATAAATAGGTCTTTTTTTTAAATTATCTCCCTTTAAATACTACTCCAAATGTGGCAAAAATGACATATAAATCCATAATTAAAGACCAATTTTGAATATAATATAGATCGAGTCTAGCTTCCTGCTCAAAAGGTAGATTATCCCTACCAAAAACCTGTGCATAACCTGTAATTCATGGCTTGATGCTGAGGACTCTTTTCATCCGTGACTCATATTTTTCTACTTCATTTGGCAAATGAGGACGCGGTCAAACTAGCGACATACTTCAGACAAAAACCTGGAAAAGCTGAGGTAATTCGTCCAGTGAAGTCTTACGTAATATCTTTCAAATTTTTGTAATTCTGGGATCATTTTCAATCTTTGGTAAAACTCAAGGTCTGACATTTTGATCTGATGATATTAAGTCTTGATATAGCTTGTCAGCTTTGGGATTTCAGCATCAGACACACATATCAGCCTGCATCGTACGGAACTTATAAAATATAAACGGTACTCAGTTTTTTCAAATTCTTTTGGATTTATAAATTACAGGTCCAGAACTATCTATTTTGATCAAAAGAGCTATAATCAACATAAAAGGAAAAGAAAGCAGAATACCTATGATAGACCCAATAATATCACATAATCTCTTGACAATCAAAGATCGTCCGTCTAATTTAGAATGTTTGTATTCCATAGCGATTATATTATTGATTTTTTCAGGCGTATAAATCACATCTTCGAGGAAATATCACTCACTGATATGAAAAAATCTCGCCGAGTGAAATCTAATTTTTTCAAAAACTACCTGTAAATGCTGTTTTTCAAATGTTCAGAGAGCCACAACTATCGCATAATTTGCAAAATCTATCTCATGTATATCTTGTTGTTGAATAAACTCAGTTGGAAAAGAAAAATTTTGTTTGATAGTTATAATAATTTCTCAGTTATCGACTAATTGATTGGATATAATCAGAATTTTTTTTCCTGTTTTCTTTTGCAACTGAAAATCAAAGAAAGCTCGTAATTGATCGAAAAGAAATAGTAGAGTATAAGCCAAAATTCACGATGTGATAATCACAAATCTAGATACTCATCGCAAAAATACAAATCATTGCCCAAAATATGAAATAAACGTAATACTAATAAATCGATAACTTCGCACTTTTGACAGCAGTTTTATGTAGTTACTAGCCAGTGTATCCAGATTATATAGATGTTTTACCCATCATCGAGCTACAAATATAAACGCTGACAATACAGCAAATATCTTGAGTTCTTTCAAGTTAATAAAAGGGGTTTCTCGCATAAAATCATTATTTATCCTGAGCTTATAAGTCAGAAAAAAGATGAGAAGTATGATCCCAAAATGAAAGAAAGGTCTGATAAAACGCAAGAATTTCATAAATTATCTTAATTTTCAGATAAAACTCTCCATATCTGCCTTCATATCCCCAGAAAAAGGAATTGTACAGCCAGAAGCATTTATATGTCATCATCATCCAAATCTTTTAGCAATTTCACTGGTATCATATTTGCCTTTTCATCTGAGACTAATGCGAATGCCATCATCTTTTTCTTTTCATAAAACAATCAATTCAGCGGTCTTGATGTCAACCATCAGATACAAGGCATAATCGGCACTATCACGATGAAGTCAGTATTTTTCTAGTTCTGATTGTTCATATCGAGAATAATAAATATCACCTGTATGCTGGACTCTACCCAGGATATGTTGCATAAATTCAATATCTTCATACGATTTACAGCGGAAAAGATTGTTGATAACCGATTGTTTATCTGCTCAAAGTTTTATAGCTCAGAGCGCATCCTCCATCAATCTAACAGTCTGATGTGCTTCATCGTGCCTAAAATTCCCACTATCACTTGTCATCCCCATATACAGAAAAGTAGCAATTCTATGGTCAAAAAGATCTTTTTCAGCTC
>BNUE01000040.1 GCA_025997135.1 candidate division SR1 bacterium
TAACTAGCGAAGGTGGTTATACGCATACATTTGATCAGGAAGGAGAACAGACTTTTATGTTTACATTTGAAGATAAACGAGGTAATACCTGAGAGATAGAAGCAACAACTAATAAAGTAGATAATACTGCTCCTAGCTTCACAGACATTACTCATTCACCAGATTGAGCTACAAATCAGGATGTAACTGTAACTGTAAACTGAGCTACTGATACCTGAGCAGGACTAGCAACTGAGGCATATAGTTTCGATGGAGGAGCTACTCGACAGAATGAAAACTATAAAGTGTATGAAGACAATCAGCCTTCTTTGACTATTAAAATAAGAGATGCTGTCTGAAATATTACAGAGGAGTCTTACTGATTCAGTAATATTGATAAAAACGAAATTGAACTTTCCATAGCATACGATCCTATACAAACAGGAAACGACTCAATAACTGTAATCGCAACAATTACTAATTCTATATGATGAGACGCTCCAGCAGGCTGGACGAAGTCAGGAGATACTCAGTATTTTCAGATATTTGACGGAGTAGCTGATAGTGACGAAAGCTATAGTGGAGATGTAGTATTTATAAATCATGTCTGAACGACAGGATCTGCAAGTTATACTCTCAGAATAGATAGAGAAAAACCTACATGTGATGTTCAACATTCAACGACAGGCTTCACAAACGGTAATGTAATAGCTAGTCTGACAGGTTGTAGTGAAGATATAGTAGATGATACTGAAGTTCATACATTCACAGAAAATGGAGATCATACCTTTAATTTCGTAGATCAACTCTGAAATACAGGCTCAATAGTAGCTACAGTAGACCGAATTAGTGCAAGTGAATTAACAGGAAGCATCAGTTATTCAACTACTGAGCGAACTAGCTGAAGCATCATCGCTACATTGACCGTAAATAAAGATACTGCAGATGTAACCATAACTAGCGAAGGTGGTTATACGCATACTTTCGATCAGGAGGGAGAACAGACTTTTATGTTTACATTTGAAGATAAACGAGGTAATGCCTGAGAGGTAGAAGCAAGTACAAATAAAATAGATAATACCTCACCAAGCGTATCTGTATCTCATTCGCCTGATGAGTGAACGATTTACACTGGAGTAACTGTAGCTATTACATCGAGTGATACCTGAGCAGGACTAGCAACTGAAGCTTATAGTTTCGATAATGGAGTTACATGGCAATCAGAAAATACAATTTACATCATCGAAAATACAAGTTTTACAATCCAGGTTCGTGACTCTATCGGAAATGTAACCACAACACCATACGAAGTGACGAATATTGATAATAGTTTGCCAGCTGTTGTAAATATTGATTATAATCCTCTCATAACTCGGCGAACTAATTGACCAGTAGTCGTAACTATTGACTTTAATAAGCCAATCTTAGCCATTACTGACTGATGGATCCAAACCACACCTTTATCTGGTTGAGTAGATGCCTACAAGAAAATGTATGATGAAAATGCACTAGAAACAGTAGAATTTGAGGGATAATAAAAAAAGATAAAAAAATCTGACTTTAGCAATATAAAATTCTAAAAAGCGTGATAAAAACCTTCTTATCTCACTTCAAACAAAAAAAACTATTACTTGCTTTGACTCTCGTGATTTTCTGATTGTCTTTTGCGAATTTGAAAGTCTGGGGAGGTGCTATCTGAGACACTACAGGTAGAATTGGAAGTGTCCAAATCAATGTGACAAATATTGATAAGATAGCACCTGTCATTGCTGGTTTTAATACTTCTCCTGCCGCTCGAGCTGCAGATGGTGTGTTTTTAACGATCATAGCTACAGATGCAGGAGGTTCAAATATAACTGGCTATTCATTTGATAATGGAGCTACTCGGCAGAGCTGAAATACAAAATTATACATCATAAACACAGGTGGAACCGCATTGGTACGTGATGCGGCAGGAAATATAAGTTCAGGAGCCGTATTTAGTGTAAATAATATAGACAAAACTGCTCCAAACTATACAAGCATCACTCATTCACCAGATTGAGATACAAATCAAGATGTCACCGTTACAATAAACTGAGCAAATGATACCTGAGCAGGACTAGCAACTGAGGCATATAGTTTCGATGGAGGAGCTACTCGGCAGGCTGAAAACTATAAAGTATATGAAGACAATCAGCCTTCTTTGACTATTAAAATAAGAGATGCTGTCTGAAATATTACAGAGGAGCCTTACTGATTCAGTAATATTGATAAAGATGAATTACTGCTAGATATAGCACATTATCCAGCACCAGCACACTCTGGAGCGATAACTGTGATGATCACTACAAATAAAACATGAGGTACGGCTCCAGCAGGCTGGACACAGGAGGATGCCACTACATATTCTCAGGTATTTAATGTAGATGATGGCACAGCCCAGACATTGACTGGAACGGTCCAGATAGAAAATTATGTATGAACTACAAATACAATAGATTATAGTCTGATGATAGACAAAGAGGTTCCAACTTGTGATATTAACTATTCAACTACAGGCTCCACAAACGGTAATGTAATAGCTGCACTAATAAATTGTAATGAAACTGTCATTCTGAGTGGAGGTACTCAGTCTAGCGAACAGACTATATTTACATATACTTTCACCTGAAACGGTAGTTATATATTTGAATATTCTGACTTATTATGAAACACTGGAAGCACACAAGCCACTGTGAACTGGATAGATAGAGAAAGCCCATACGCTACATCTATTATTTATACTCCAAATAATACGTTCACTACTGGAAATGTGATAGTCCAGATCACTATAAATAAGCCTATTTTACGTCCAGATTGACGAAGTGGGGCTTCTACTGGGCTAAATTTTACTAAATCTTTTGAACATAATTTTTCAGGATATGTAATTCTGACCGATTTGATAGGTAACACTGGCACGGTAAATATCATTATATCACGAACAGCGGATGATACTGATGGTGATGGAGTGCCAGATTTCATAGAAAATCAAGATAACACTGACCCAGATAATCCAAATAGCTTCAAAGATACTGATGGCGATGAGGTCCCAGACTACGTAGAAACCGAGGTAGACAATACTGATCCGAATAATAATGCGACCGACCAAACGTGTCAGATTTCTTGTTCTCCTGCTAATTCTTACAAAGATAGTGATGGCGATGGAGTGCCAGATTATGTAGAAATAAAAGACTGAACCGATCCTAGCGATCCTGATGATTTCAGAGATGATAATAACAACTGAATCCCAGACTACGTAGAGAGACACGCCAAACCACCTCAAATCATAGATGAGCAAAAAGTTATAGTTGGATGATGAGATGTGATAGTCCAGATCGAGATTAGTAAGCCAGTAGATAACATTGACGGACGAGAAAAATTAGACAATACCCACTTCCAGAAAAAATACGAAGAAAATACTCCTCCAGAATGAGATATTGTGATTCTGCAGGATTTTGATGGAAACGAACCAGTAGAGGAGATAATTCATGTGACTGAAGTCCACCATCCTACAATTCCACCTACTGACTGAGGATGATGAAGTGTGCCTGAATGGGTAACTGGCGGCTGAGGATGATGAGGATGAAATAATTTGAATAAAGATAATTGTCCAAATGATTCAGATTTTTCTCCTAGTTATTATGATGGTACCTGCTGAATAGATATATCACCAGATAGAGAACACTCAGCTGCAAATATCGATAACCCGTTGGCAAAAGGAATTCAGTATTTTATGGCTTATCGATGGGCTAAAAATCTCTGAATAACCGATAAACCGACATACGCTGATGCGAGAATGAATTACACAATTACTAGAGCCGATATGGCAAAAATGATAGTAGTATTCTTAGAAACTCATACTGGATACGTTATGCAGATGTCAAACGCCCCTGAATGTAGCACTTTTGCTGATTTGGACGGTATCGATACAAGCAGACAGAAATATGTGGCGAAAGCGTGTCAGATGTGACTAATGGGTATCAAATGAACTGGTTATCTCCAAAATTTCCGTCCAAAAGATACAATCTCAAAAGCTGAAGTCTGAACTATTATTTCTAGGATATTATGGAAAGAGAAATATTATCAGAGCTGAAGTCTATATTATCAGAAGCATCTAAATGCACTACTCGAAGCTATGATTATCGAAGATGTGTCTCGTCCAACAATCCCTGAACTCAGAGGAAATGTGATGCTGATGCTGATGAAAGTGGAACTATTCTTATAAATAAAGGAAAAGAAAGAAAAAACTGAAGCCTTACTAAGTTATAGCGGGGCTTCAGTTATGTTTTATATATTCAAAGGATTTTTTATTCTTTATTATAATCATTTTTTAATAAAAGTCAAGAGCAATATTTAGCTTTATACTGTTTATTTGGCAGTATCTATCATTTCAGCAAACTCTTCGCCTGTGATAAACTCTTTGTCGATGAGTATAAGTGCTATATCTTCGATCTGCTTTTTATATTTTGTGATGATGTCTCTAGATATTTGGTAGGCTTCATCGAGATATTGCTTAATCTTAGCGTCAATTTTCAAAGCTGTCGCTTCACTATATGGCTGGATGAAGGTGAAGTCTGGATTCTCTTCATAAACTACCATACCCAGTTCTTCATCCATTCCGAATTTTGTGAGCATATTTCTGATGGTTTTATTCGCTCTCTCGAAGTCATTGGATGCACCAGTGGTAATCTGCTCTTTGCCGAAAAATATTTCTTCAGCAGCACGTCAGGCGAGCATAACAGAGAGTGATGAGAGGAGATACTGTTTGGAATATAGGTTTTTGTCTTCTGTCGGAGTAGTTCGAGTGACTCAGAGAGCGTGTCATCTGCGGACGATTGAAATCTTCTCGACTGGATCAGCGTCCTCCTGGATGTGAGCCAAAAGTGCGTGTCCGAGCTCGTGAAACGCAGTCAGCTTTTTTTCTTTTTCTTGGATTCATTTGGTCTTTTTCTCAGGTCACATAATGACTTTCTCGAGTGCATATTCGAAATCTTCCACCTCCAGAATCTCACGCTCATCTTTCGCGAGTCTAAGAGAGGCTTCATTGACTATGTTTTCGATATCAGCTCAAACCAGCCCGCTGGTTCTCTTGGTCAAAGATTCCAGCTGAACTTTGTCAGAGACTTTTTTATCTTTGAGATAATACTGGAAAATCTCAGTTCTTTCCTCAGCTGTCGGAGCAGAGACGTAAATTTTCCTATCAAACCTTCCAGCACGAAGCAGGGCAGGATCTAGGATGTCAGGGCGATTTGTAGCGGCTATCACGATTACGTTTGTGTCATTATCGAAGCCATCCATCTCCGTCAAAATCTGATTTAAAGTTTGCTCCTGTTCCTGATTTGATCAGTTATGACCTGCTCATCTCTTACGTCCTATAGCATCGATTTCATCGATAAAGATTATGGCTTTTTCAGCATCTTTTGCCTGCTTAAATAGAGTTCTAACCTTAGCAGCTCACATTCCGACTAGCATTTCCATAAATTCTGAACCTGACACATTTACGAAATGCACATCAGCCTCTCCAGCCACGGCACGAGCAAGTAAAGTCTTTCAACTTCCAGGTTCTCCATAGAGTAAAACACCTTTTGGATGTCTAGCTCAGACTTTTTTGTATTTTTCTGGATTTTTGAGATAATCGACGACTTCGATCAGTTCATTCTTGACTTCTTCCATCCCTGCGATGTCTGTGAATTTGGTTTTTTTCTTATCTTTGTCAGTTTTTTGTCATACTTTAATATTTAGCAGTCATCAAGCACCATTTCCCTTTCACATCATAAATTTAAAAATAAAGCTGAAAATTAATATCATCAGAATTATCCCACCGAACTGCTCTATAAACACCATAAACATCCCTTTTTCTGTGTATGTTGTAGTGAAAGTGGTGGCTCAGGTGAGGGAAATTCACAGCTCTTCAATAGTGGTTTCGAGTGGTTTCTTGGTTGTGATCTCAATATATTGGTTCGTAGGTTTATCTTCTCCTAGAAATCCAGACTGTGAGCCAGTTTTTACGAAGACGAAACCTTTCAAATTCTTTCAATTATCAAGTGTAATTTTCTGGAAAGTTCAGCTCTGATAAAAAGCTAACCAATTGGAAAGGTTGATTTCGCTGGTTTGTGTAATTTCATCGATAGGTTTGATTCAGCTTTCTTTTTCTACTTTTGCAGTATCTAGGATATTTGTCTGTAGAAACCAGAGAGCTAAGGTAAGAAGTATTAAAAATCAGATTACTTTTGAGATTGATTTTTTCATTTTGAGTGTTTTTGGGGTAAAAAATGTAAAAAGACTTGATTTTTGAGATTTTTTGAGTATAATAGCACAATCACCATAAACGGGCAGGCTTAAAGTTTCGACTGATTGCTGGTCCCGTTTTTATTTATCTAATTTTATATTATTTATAATAGTTTTTGTAATTACGAGTATATGACCATAAAACTGTTTTAACAAGCCAGAATATTTATGATTTGGGGTCATCAATAATAGTAGTTTATTTTTTTCTATCAAAAAATCAATTAAACAATGAAAATCGCCATCTCAACTGATAATAATCGCCTTATCGTAATTAGCAAACTCTCTAGCTGCGGCTCGCAGGACGAGTTCAGCATCCACATTTCCCTTTACTACTTCTGCTCCATTTCTTTTGTAAGCGATTGTCGGCTTAAATACCAGGATAAACCCAGCTTTCTGTAACTTTGTATAAAGCTTCTGATTCCCCTCTACGAAACCGAGAAACATAAAAGCAGTATCTACAAAATACTTATTTTTCAGATATAACCTTAGTTTACGATAATCAAGTTCAAATCCCTGAGATCTTATTCATAGATTTAAGTTTTGTCAGTCGATAAAAGCGTAATTCTTCATCAGTATGTACAAAAGTGTAAAAAGATGTGATTTTTGAGATTTATAGCTTTATTAAATATAAAAAACAGTTTATAAAGTAAATAATTACACTAAATAATCAAGAGCTATTTTTTTTCACATTTGGGATGAGTTTTTCACAAAATACATAAAACATATTATATCATAAAAACAAATGAATGTTGGACTTTTTCACAAACTTACATTGTCAGATGCGTCAAAATGTATTTGAAAAAAGCTAGATGAAAAGTAGTAAAAATAAAATTCAGAAAAAATTCACAATGTGGCTTTATTGTTATTATTAAATATTTAAATTACTCTATCTATAAATATATAATTAAAGAAAAAATGGATGTGAATAAAATAAGATTGAAAATAAATTATAAAAAAATAAGATATTGATTATGATAAATTTGAAAAAAAGTGATCAGATTTCTTATTCTATTTGGCTAAAAGGACTCAGTGAAGAAACTGTGCTGAAGATTTCACAAGACCTGAATGAGCCAGAATGGATGTTAAAATTAAGACTTCAGAGTCTAGAAATTTTTCAAAAGATAAAAAATCCTGACTTTTGACCTGATTTATCTAGTTTAGATTATGAAAATCTAGTTTATTACGCAGTGCCTGAAAAAAATTATACTTGAAGCAGTGAAAGTCGAGATGAAGTCCCGGAAAATGTGAAGAAAATTTTCGATAAATTAAATATTCCAGAGAGTGAAAAGAAATATTTAGCAGGAGTCTGAGGTCAATATGACTCAAGTGTAGTTTATCATAAATTAAAAAAAAAATGGCAAAAAAGCTGAATAATTTTTCTAGATATGTCTGATGGTGTGCGTGAATATCCAGACTTAGTTCAGAAATATTTTATGAAACTAATCCCAAATACTGATCATAAATTTGTGGCACTTCACGGAGCAGTTCGAAGTGGATGAACGTTTATTTATGTGCCGAAAGGCGTGAAATTAACTGATCCATTACAGGCATATTTCCGTATGAATACCTTGGCTGGTGGACAGTTTGAGCATACTTTAATAATTCTGGAAGATGAAGCTGAGGCTAATTATATTGAATGATGTTCAGCCCCAAAGTATGATAAACGTTCACTTCATGCTGGATGTGTGGAGATTTATGTATGAAATAACGCTAAAATGAGGTACAGTTCAGTCGAAAACTGGAGTCTGAATACTTTTAATTTGAATACAAAACGCTCAATAATTGGTGAAAATGCGTTTATGGAGTGGATAAGTGGAAATATGGGTTCAGGTGCGACAATGCTGTATCCGTGTAGTATTTTGAAATGAAATGGTGCTAAAAGTGATAATATATCTCTAGTCGTGGCTAGTAAAGGTCAAAATCAAGATATCTGAGCAAAAGTAATACATATCTGAGAGAATACTACTTCAAATATTGTATCAAAATCTATCTCAAAAGATGGTGGAATTAGTATCTATAGATGATTGGTGGATGTGAAAAAGAGTGCTAAAAATGCTGTAAATTCGACTAAATGTGACGCATTACTGATAGATGAAATATCTATTTCTGATACATTTCCTGAATTGAGAGTGGAGACGGATGATGCGACAATCTCTCATGAAGCTACAGCCTGAAAAATCGATACATATCAGCTTTTTTATCTGATGAGTAAAGGATTAAATAATGAAAAAGCTATGGCTATGATGGTAAATGGTTTCCTGAGTGGAGTGACGAAGCAATTACCGATGGAATATGCAGGGGAGTTAAATCATCTGATAGAGATGGAAATGGAAGGTAGTATTGGATAATTTTTTATATTGGTAGAAGGGATGTTTAGATGATGAAAGATTTATATTTACGTATTATGGAGTGAAAATGAGATATAGTAGATATTCAGGAGATAGAAAAATCTGATCCACAGTTTCAGTCTATCGTAAAACTCGAAAAAACAGTGGAAAATAAGGAGCTTTTTTTGTCTCTGATTATCGCGAATAGTATCATCTGTTATCAGATTTATATGACGGGTGAGCAATATCGAGAAACTTTTTGTAATTATTTCGATAAAGCCAGCTTTCAAACTGGGGAAATTATTACTAAAGTAGAAAAATTTGCTAATATTTACAATAAAAGGATTCTGGAGGGAAAAATAAAAAGATTAAAAAAACTGACTTCCTTTTTTCAGGATTTTAACTGACGTTCAGCTTTCTATCACGAAAATATGGTCGCTCTGAGAGATGATTTAGCTCGCTATTTGGGGGTTGGGAAGTGAAAAATACAGAGAAATGATGGAATGAAAACTATAAACTTTGCAATCAAAATGTTCAGTTATGGAGCTAGAAATATTTACTGATTTAGAAGGTTTCCAGTAGAGATTTGAATCCCTATTGATAGTAGATTAGAGAAAATTTTCGAGAAATATAGGTGAGATTATAATGATATAAATCTATTTTATACGGATTTAGCTGGAAAATTATGTCTTTCACCACTACATTTAGATGCTGTTTTATGGATAAATACTGATAAATTAATGAGATGAAATAGTTAAAAAAAACAGGTAAAATGGATTTACCTGTCAAATAGATTAAATTTAGTTATTTGTAATTAGTTCTTGTAGTGTATTCCAATCACTCATTAAATCTGATTCTGTATTGTAGTAAAACCTGAGAGGATTTTGAGTATTTAATAAAAAAACTAACAGGATACCATCTACATAATCTATATCAAATTCAGTAATATGGCTCAATTTTAATGAATAATCTTCATTTTCTGTTTTTATAGAAATGTAGCCAGAAGTTTTAAAATCTAAATCTTTTACTACCATTTTTTTCTCCTAAATAAGTTTATATTTTCTTCATTATACTCAAAAAAAGTAAAAAGTCAAGGGATTTTTTATCATGAAAAATTATAATTCAAAATGCACCACCAATCAGTAAGATAGAAATGTTACGTTTTATATCTTTACTTTCATAGGTGATGCCACACAATACTACACAAAAGAACCACTTAAATCAAGAGGAAAGAC
>BNUE01000041.1 GCA_025997135.1 candidate division SR1 bacterium
AAGAAAACCAGAGTAGCGATAATGTAATTTTTGTATTTTTTAAACATAAAACAGATAATATATTTTGCAATTTCGTTTTCAATGTAATTTTTCAGAAAGAATCTCTCTGTAAAGTACATCTCCACAAGCTACAACTAGAAAGATTTATGTCCCTAAATAACAAGATTTTTTTCTATTGTAATTATGCCAAAAAAGTTTACACAGTCTATGTTTTACTTATCATTTTTATATGAATCTCTCTCCCATCACACTTAAATTTCTAGAAGCTGTCTCCCAAAATAACAATACTACACGAATGCACGCCAATCGCGACCTATATTTACAAGAAAAGGACAGATATTTTTGATTGATAGACGATATTTTAGACAAAATGAAAAAAATAGATAAAAATCTGACCGACATAACTACGAAAGATTGTATTTATAGGTTCAATAAGGACATACGTTTCTCCAAAGACAAAAGCCCATACAAAACACGATTTGGAGCATTTATGTCGCCATGAGGCAAAAAGTCACCTCTACCTGGATATTATCTACATATCGAGCCAGGAAACTGCGGAATTAGCTGATGAAGTTGGTGTCCAACTCCTGCTCAGAGAGACCAAATCGTACTTACTATACGGAGAAATCGATCAAAACGAGAAGATATAACTAAAAACAAAATTTTCAAAAAATATTTTGGTGAAATGTGAGATAAACAAGACAAAGACCTAGAAAAAACTATCAAATCATCCAGAACCAAAAAAATATTTTTAGAACTGTGAGAGGAGAAAACTACCGAGATACTCCAGAACAAAAACGCTTTAGAATTGCTTCTTTATCCCAGATTCTGTGTATGGCACTGAGTGAAAGATAGCGAAATAGTGCAAGAATGATTTGAAAAAGAAATAATAAAAGGTTTTAAACTACTGCAAAATTTTAACGATTTTATTTTAGTCGCTTTTTAAACTATGAAAATCATAGGTATCACCTGACCTCAATCTTCCTGAAAAGGCACTGTAGTAGATTTCTTAAAATCTGAGGGGTATGAGCATTTATCCGTTCGCTCCTTTCTAACCGATGAAATCATCAAAAGATGACTAACTATCGATCGCGACAATATGCGTGATGTCGCAAATGACCTCAGATCTAAGTTCTGACCTAGTTATATCATCGAGCAATTATTTCAAAAAGCAAAAGAAAGCTGAAAGCCAACTATTATCGAATCGATCCGTTGCGTAGGTGAGATAGAAACTCTCAGAAAAGAGTCAGATTTTTTTCTCTTATGAATTGATGCTGATCAGAAAATCAGATATGAGAGAGCCATAAACAGATGAAGTGAGACCGACCATATCTCACGACAAAAATTTCAAGAACAAGAAAATGCTGAGATGAACAATTCCGACCCGACCAAACAAAACATCTCTGAATGCATGAAAATGGCAGACCTAATCATCACAAATAATTGAACTATCGCAGAATTTCGCGAAAAATTACTAAATTCCCTGTAAAAATTTATCCACTTCTATCCCAGCCATAGCTCCAGTTCCTGCTGAAGTGATTGCCTGACGATACACTTTATCCTGTACATCTCCAGCTGCAAATATTCCTGAAATATTAGTTTTCACCCCATCTGTGATCAGATAGCCATCCGCATCTATGGTCAAAAAATCATTGACAAAATCAGTATTTGGAGTATGTCAAATTGCATAAAAAAGTCATCTACAATCCAGTATTTCTTCAATTCAAGATTGATTATTTTTGATTTTAACAGCAGAGAGAGACTGATCTCACAGGCACTCTATCACTTCTGTATTATATAATATCTGAATTTTCGAGTTTTCGACTACCTTATCTTGCATAATTTTCGTAGCCTTCAAATTGTCTTTTCTGACCAACATAATGATTTTACTCGCAAAGCGTGATAGAAATAAAGCCTCAGAGCAAGCTGCATCTCATCCGCCAACGACTACCAGCACCTGATCACGGAAAACTGGCAATCCCCCATCACAGGTCGCACATGCACTAATTCCCCTCTCTCGAAACTTATTTGATCACTCTATCTGCAGACGTTTCGCACTCGCACCAGTTGCAATAATCACAGATTTAGCTTGATATTCGGTTTCTCACGACCACAGTTTAAAAGGAGTTCTAGAAAAATCAACTCTATCAATAGTTTTTGTTTCGATCTTGACTCAAAATTTTATACTCTGTTGTCTCATCTGATTCATCAGTTCCAAACCTGTAAGTGAGACAGGGAAACCAGGAAAATTCTCAACATCTGCTGTCAATGTCAGTTGTCCTCCAGGAGGCAGTCATCCAGCCATAAATCATTCAAAAAGTAAAGGCTTCAGACCTGCTCTAGCTGTATAAATTGCTGCAGCATGTCCAGCAGGTCATCATCAGATGATAATTACGTTTTCCATATCCAATTTTTGCTTTTTTATATAAAAAAAGATATAATATATAAATAATATTTTATCCACTTTTTACAAGTCAATCATAATGAAAAAGATTACCATAACTATATTCAGCTTTTTATGCCTGTTTTTAGTCAGCTGAGATATAGTATCTGCACAAAGTGGCTCCTCTTTGCGAAACAACACCTCAACTCCCACTCAATTACTAGACTCCATAGTATGAAAAGCCAATGAAAGTGATAGGATTAACGACACAACCCTAGATTGAGTTACATCCCAAGATTCTACCAGTTCATCATCATGAAATCCTCAGTTTAGAATTACAAATACTCTAGGATGGATTTCTGCACATCTTCATCCATATTTACAGCGAATTGTCTTTTTAGGACTAACGATCGCTACTATTCTGATAATTTATAATGGATTTATGATGGTCACAAATACCCTACATGACCAGTGAGAGATCAAGAAAATACAGAAAAATTTTGTATATATCGGTATCTGAGTTGTAATTTTAGTTGGATTTTACTATCTACTAGATTTCGTAGTTGCTGTGCTGAATATGCTACTATGATAAAAACTAAACTAATAAATTGAGAATTTTATATTTCTTACAAAAAAGATGAAAAAGCTGATTACATTTCTGATGTTTGGATTGGTTTTCACAGGATTATCCCTCTGGATTTCACCAGTAGAGGCGAAAGAACCACCTAGTTATGAGACGACTTTCACCAATAAAATAAAAGACGACCAGTATTTGGCACCTTGAGTCTCTGAAGATAAATCAATCACAGAAAATATAGAAGTTTTATTGTTTCCATGAGCAGGTGGATACTGAATACTTGGAGATATATTTAAAATTTTAGCCTTAGCTTTGGTGTTTATTTATATTTTTTATGCAGGTATACATCTAGTGATTAGTTGAAAAAAAATTGAAGATCTCAAAAAAGAAGGTAAAAATCTATGATATATAGCCATAGGTGCTATATTTATCTGGTGAGCATGACGAATTTTTGGACCTAGTGGAATATTAGAGATAAATGCGATAAATTGACTCCAAAGTATAGCAGACAAAGCCAGTGATGGCAATACATCTTTTTTCTTCCAATTTCTCACATTACTAAAATGATGAGCTTTCTTTTTCTCCATTCTGATGATAATTCTCACCTGAATACGTACAGTTATGGCTGGAGAAGCAGACAAATCTAAAAAATTAGTCAAAGGGACTCTGAATGTTCTCTGAGGTTTAGCTGTTATGAAGATCACAGATTTCATCTACTATATTGCCAGTTCAGATTCATTTGTGTCTGAGGCAAGTTCATTTATCATAACCGCTGCTAAATTTTGCGGATTCCTCTATGGTGCAATCGCTGTAATATTGGTATTTTATGCAGGATACCAGTTTATAACCGACTGATGAAAATGAGAAGGTATGAAAAAAGCAAAAACAATTCTGATCAATATGCTCGTATCGTGAATTGCGTTGTTCGCGTTTCTATTGATACTTTACCAGATATTTTCAGAGTTTAGTTAGTAAGCCCAATATTGTTATTGACTTTTTATAAAAAATAAGTATAATAAAGAATAAAAAAACTGACCTTGATACGATTGGATACAATGAGTCAGTTTTTTATTTATTTTATAGATGAAGTACAGGGATACTATATAATCCATCAATAAATTCTGAGCTATCTCTCAGTGATGGATTTGTCGGTTCAGTTTCCTCAGTTTTTGGTGTTGAAGAGTCATTTACTGAAGCTGGAATAGTAGATATAACTTCAGATGAGGAGACATCTTCCATAGGAATTTCAGCCTTTTTATCTATTTTAGAGTTAGATTTTTTCTTTATTTCAGCTTTAGTTTTTGAGATTTGCACTGAGGATGCTTTTTTTAATTTCTTCAGCAAACGGTTTATAATAGCAGTTTCAGTTTTTTTACCCCATTTACCATCAGTTTCTCTGACGTTTTTATTCATAACATCTCGCTGTAGAAGCTGAATTTCCAGTTTAGACAAGGAGTTTCTAGTGCTAAATAATGTCCCAGATTCATAGCTATTTGTGACATTTTTTCGTAGATTATCTAACTGTATTTTTGATTGATTCTCTTGGTATATATTCAGACTTTTCGCCTTATCTATCATTTTTTTCCAGGTTTTAGGTCAGATAACTCAGTCTATTTCATCTTTTTTATTTCACCAAACTAACTTTTGCAACTGTTTCTTTTCTCTGAGGGAAAAATTCTTATTTGCGACAGAATAAGACGGCACAAAAAGAGCATCTGTTAGCAGCTTTAAATCTTTTTCTGAAGGCTGTTTAGTTTTTTCAATGGATGACATAACTAAATTAAGTTTCTGATAAAATAGAGCTTATATCAAGTATAGACTTATCACTAGCTTTTGTCAAATTTTCTCTTGCGATTTGGATGAAAATTTATATACTCAGTTCTAATGCGACAAGACGAGAAATTACTTGCACTACTAGATATCGTAATCGATACCTATATAGATAAATGAGAGCCGATTGGTTCAAAGTTTTTGAATTCACTAGAAGACATAGATTATGCACCTTCGACACTCAGAAAGCATCTAAATACTCTAGAAAAACAAGGAATGGTTTATCAGCCCTATAATTCCAGCGGTAGAATCCCAACAGTTGAGGGGTTGAAATTATATATAGAAAATTATCTTCAGCAGATGGAAGCTGACCAAATCGATGAAGTCATATCCACCAGAGAAAATATCAAAGAAATTGTAGAAGCACTAGGCAGTCTGGTCGATGGCGTGATGATAGGTTTTCTGAGAAATGACGAGTACTATTATCTATGAATCAATAATTTACTCCGTGACGATCTCAGAGAAGATTATGATGAGACTAGAACTATCATAAAATTTATCGAAGAAAAAAAGATTGTAAAGCATATTGATGAGAAAATTCTCAAAAAAAATCAGATTTATTATACTTTTTTAGATGACGAATCTACGATGATCTCTATCGTTTACTTAAAGCTCAATATCAACTGATTTGAGAGTATTCTAGCCATTGTTGGTTCGACAAGGGTAAATTACAAGAGAAATGTTGCCGTCCTCTCTCAGGTTTTACAAAAGATGGAGTAAATTAGCTTTCCTCTTCTTGTCATTCTGAGCCTATCTCCTGTCATTTCTGTCCCGCAGTACTGCTGGATGTTTCAGAATCTTGTTCTAGATTTTCCTCTGCAGAAGAGCTTTTCTCCTCCTGTTCTTCATCTATTTCCTGCTCCTCTTCTGATCATTCATCTTCTGTTATCTCTACGACATCCTCTGCTGACTCATCTTCTATACTTTCTTCCTCCTGTCATTCTGAGCTTTCTTCCTGTCATTCTAAGCTTTCATTTTGTCATTTCTGTCCCGCAGTACTGCTGGATGACTCAGAATCTAGATTTTCCTCTTCAGAAGAGCTCTCTTGTACCGTTTCCTCCTGTTCATTTGATTCTTCTGGTGAAACTGGAATTAAAGAACTATTGTCTGGATGATTATCTATTGGTACTTCTGGCAATTCTTCCTCTTCAATACTAATTCCTAGCCTTGCCTTGGTCTCTGCGTCCACAAATTCTCTCCTCCTTCCATATTTTTTGGCTGAATATTCCTTCAATATCGGCACAATCTTTTTATTCTGATAGTCGCTCGTGTAGATCGAATTCATACTGAAAACACGAGTTGTAGAGTTATCAATATTCAGTTTTATATAACTTTTGTAATTCGCAATACCCACAATATCAGCAGGCCCCAGCACTGGTGTGTATTCTTTTTCTAAGAATTCTGCATCGGGAGCACCGACCTTAAATGACATCATCGTTCAGACGTTTCCAAATACCGCAGCTTTTACATCACTTTTTCATCACCCACTATCTCCCAATCCCTTCGCAGGATCTAGCTGAGCGATATACTGGTGAGCCATTATCAGTCCAAGTCTATATTTTCTGGCTTCCGAAAGTATATCGGCAAAAGTACCAGATACAAAATTCTGAAATTCATCCACGTACAGATAGAAATCTTTACGATCCTTGGCATCCATACTCGCCCTCGCCATCGCAGAATTATACACTTTCGACACGATAATCATACCGAGCAACTGTGCATTCAGTTCTCAAATTTTACCTTTTGATAGGTTAATCAGCAATATTTTCTGATTATTCATCACATCATCAAAGGTGAAAGCTGACTTCGTCTGTCCGATGATATTTCTGATAAGTCTATTAGTATTGAATGATACGAACTTTGAAGAGAAATATGGGATAATTTCCTGCTTTTCTCTATCTCCCATCGCATTATATGTCTTTTCTCGCCAGTTGCGAACCACTGCATTACTCACTTTTTTTAGTTTAAATTCTCTATATCCATCATCTGTAAATAACCTCGTCACATCCAGCAATGTAGGTCTATCCTCAAAATCTTCCAGCAAAGTCAGACTTCCATATTTGAAATACTCCTGAATACGTGGTCAGAATATCTCAGGTCAGAACATCTTTAGAAATATCTCAGTCGCATCATTTACCGTTCTATCTGCCTGATCTAGATTATCTATCTCATACAGATTGAGTCCCATCGGTCTTTCTTCGTCCCCTGCTTCGAAATACACAATATCTTTTGCCCTTTCTTTGGGCACGTAAGCCAGCATATCTTCCGCTAAATCTCCATGTGGATCGATCAGACACAGCCCATCACCATTCCAAATATCCTGCCTCGCCAGAGTCTGCAGAAATACTGATTTTCCAGTACCTGACTTTCATATACAGTAGTGATGCCTAGTCCTATCCTCTCTTTTAATATAAACTGGTGAATAAACATTTCTATAAATATTTACTCAGAGCAAAATTCAATCTTTATAAGTTTTATATCCTCTAACTGTATTTTCTGTCAGGATTTTCGCAAACTGTTGTCAGTCTTTTTCTTCTATTTCCTTTCATTGTAATTCTGTTGGCGTTAACTCAGAGATTGGTTTTAATTCTTCCTTCGTATCTATTCTTTCTCAGACTGCCCAATGTGTTTTATAATCACTAAGAATTGCTGTAAGTTTACCTTTTTTATAGTTTTCGGCCAAGACTCCACTAATTATTTTACCATTTCGTCCATCATCAGTAAAAGAAGGCAGATTGGATGGTGGAGCTACGACTTTGTATTGCATTCGTTCAATAGCTGGAGCACGATTGTACATCCCATCTGGGAAATGGAAGAGTCCACTCATCTCATTGGTCGAAAAGTAGGAATATTTCGAAAAAAATCACATCAAATAGAGCTGAACCCCAACCTGCCGCAAAGGTCTAAAAATCCATCAGAATAGGTCATGTTTGGTATTTGACGAATCTAAAGCATTTGAATACTCATCTGTATATACATTGTAGGCTGTCTCTAGGTTATTTAGAATTTGCTTTGGTTTTTCTGGCTGATTTGATGAGGCTACCATCGTTAATGTCGCACGAAATGTAGGATTAGCTGCCTCTTCACCCATCGCATTTCTAGAGTCTTCCTTTGCCTTTACCATACGCACCATAGTTACATTTTCCTCATCTTTAGTTCTAGATAATGACTTTTCATCAGGTCAATGGAATAAAAAGCTGAAGAATTTTAAAGGATTTAACAGATTTTTTATGTTTCGCCAATTACTCTCGTAAATATCGAGATTTTTGTAAAGTCTATCTGCTGCTGTCTGTCTTCTGATATTTATAGCCTTAGTTTCTGGCTTGGAGACTAGAACTATATCTACCGTATCATCTGGAGAAACCTTTCCCATAGAATCTAAAATATTATTTAATGGATCATCTGGCATATTTTTGTAGAGTTTGACTGTGTAGAGTGGATCTTTTGTAGTCTCAAGTACCTGAATATCATTGTATTTTTTGCTAAAAAATTTAGGTCTAGTCGTTCTCTCAATAGATGCAGAAGCGTATTGAGAAGCAATAGCACTCTCGACAATATGCTGATACTCTGGATATGTACCGATCAAAAAACTAATCTGACCATCATGATACTGAATTATGAAAATTAGTTTCTGCTTGCCGAAAACTGTTCTTTTTATTTTTTCTCACACACTAACCTCTGACATTTTATGTAAGTTATTGAAGACCTGCGACATCCTACCTATCTTTTCTTTCATATCTTTCGCCAGTTCTTTTTCCGCTTCACGATCAGATTTTCAGTCTCACCTAGGTTGCAAAACTTTGAGAAATATTAGCCTACGAGAGTTAAAAAACGCATACCCATACCTAAAAGTATCCCTCAGTAAACGATAAAAAACTGCCACTCCAATAATTAACGCAAAAACTAACAGCAACGTTAAAGTGAATGTTTTTACCATTTCATACGCTGTCAATCAAATATTATCTGGAGTTTGTACGCTTCAGGTCAGGTTTTCAATGCCGTGTTCAGTAGTTCCCGTGAGGTCTGATCAGCTTTCTATCTCTATTTTATAAGTTTCTGGATTTTTTTGCATTTCTTCGAGAATTGGTCTGAGATTTACTAGACTTCCAGTGGTTATTTGATCGAGACAATTAGTTTTTTCTTTTCATCGAGCATCATTTGTGAGTTTAGTCAGATTCTCAGCTTGAGAAAAATCAGATGTAAAA
>BNUE01000042.1 GCA_025997135.1 candidate division SR1 bacterium
TAGAAAGCAGTATTTATAACATTATAGAGATTTATCTTTATAAAATAGTGTAGATGCAAAAAATAGGAAAGATAAGCGTTATCTTGCTGTGTTGTCTGACAATTATACTGACAGGATGCAAAATTTTTGACGAGAATATTACTCCTGAAGACTATATTGCACGTGCGGATGGACGATTCGCTGAATTGGAATCAGATTTTTCTACTTTTAGTCTAGATCAGATGCCTAGTTTATCATCTCAGACAGAAATTTCTTTTAGCTTCCCAGATAGCAACCTGAGTGGAAACGGAATAATTACAATAGACAAAGAAAGCTATAAAACAGATGAAAAGTCTGATATTGACGCCTATATTACTCGAAAATGAGAGGATTTCTTGCCCTCAGAAGCTCCAAAATCATTTCAAACTCAGATACAGACCAGATTTATCGATCAGAAAATGTATGCCTTGATAAATCAGATGGAACTATTTATGGGAAGCGGAAATATTGATGCACATTTTTTCAATCTGATGATAAAAGATGCTCTGGACAAGCGAATTCGTCTGAGTAGCGAAAAAACGACTCCTGTCATAATCGTCGAAACTCCTAGGTATGGAGAGCTAATTCATACGATTGGATTGATATTTTCGTCTGAAAATGTAGACAATCTCAAGACTGAAAATATAAAAAGCGTTATAAGTCTGCTTTCTAGTCTGTTAAATTTATGAATCGATATGACAGATTTTCAGCTAGATAGCACTGCAGATAATACACTCGTGGCTGACCAGCAGCAGAGGAGAGAAACACTGTACTTTCAGTCAGGAAAAGATAAAATAATCCGAGAAGTTACAGTAAATAAAGATAGTCTGACTCTAGAGATGGTAATACAGGATAGTACTGATGAGGAATTATTACTGTATCCTAGCATCAAAATACAGCTTACTCCTCGTAAAAATCATCAATATGATATATCAGGAGAGATGAGATTATTACATGATAGCCCACAACAGCCTCCAGAACGGAGTTTTGAGTGAAAGATCGGTCTAAAGCCACAACATGATGAATTAAAAATTAACTTTAATGCTCTCATACATATTACGACTCTAGAACTAGCAAAATGAGAAAAATTAAACATTATGATACAAGGTACACAACAGTTGAAAAAATCTGATCTTGAGGCTGAAGGTTTCACTGCTCCGACAGAGTTTATCGACCTATGAACGACTACTGAGGTTTAATTTAAGATTTAAGTTTATTTTAAGGTAAATGGTTATAATTATTTATACATTAAAACTTTTGATATATGAGGACTACATTTTCTACGACATCTATAGAACAGGCACAGGCAAATTATCCTAATAGAGCTAAGCAACCCGCTAGCAAAAAAGAAAAAAATACTGGGTCTACCATACTAAAATTTGTTTTTTCTATTATATGAATGCTACTGATAGGAGTATTTACTTTTGCGATGGTAAATGGACTTAAAGATACTTTTCAAATTGTCAAAGATGGAACCATAAATGTCATCACAAAGACTGTCTGAACTGAGATGAAAACAGACATAAATGGTAATGTAAACATACTATTGCTCTGATATGGATGAGAAGGACATGACTGAGGATTCTTAACTGATTCTATCATTATTGCATCACGAAATCCAGAATTATGAACTTTGTCTATGTTTTCTGTCCCTAGAGATCTATGGGTAAAATATCCAACAGGTGGATATGGACGCATAAATGCAGATTTCTATTTGTGGCTCAAAAAAACGGATAATAACTGGGAAGATGCGACTAGCTGAGTAAAGGCTGATATGTGACAAATGCTTTGACTAGATATTCCATACTATGCGACTATAGATTTTTCAGCATTTAGAGAGATAGTAGATATTATCTGAGGTATTGATATAGTGGTACCTGAGACAATACATGATACGACCTATCCAAATGAGGCCAATCGCTGATATATTACATTTCATATAGACGCTGGAGAGCAGCATTTAGACTGAGATACTGCCCTCAAATATGCACGTTCTCGTCATTCGACATCAGATTTTTCTCGCTCTTTACGTCAACAAATTATCATACAAGGCATAAAACAAAAGATGATGTGATCAGGATTGACTGTAAATACAGCTGGAGAACTATATAATCTCTATACTAAATATATTCATACAAATGTATCTGCTCAGGAAATGCTATGGACGACCCAATTTATCAATAGATTAGGGGATTTTGCATCATTGGGATTGACGACAAACTGTGGATTTCAGAGTATTATTAGGATGGTGCCAGCATGTTTTCTCTATTATCCTGAGCGTGAATATTTCGGAGGCGCGAGCGTGATGTTGCCGATGAATGCGACAGCTAATAATGTACAGCATTATGGTGAAATTCAGAAATTTGTCAGGTTCGTGACGACTAACTCTAGAGCGATACAGGACAAAGCGAGTATTGAAGTAGTCAGTGCAATCGATACTCAGAAAATAAAAGATACCTGAAAATCTAAGGTAAAATTTGCAGATCAAATGTGAGTTAAACTAAAAAGATATGGACTAAACATAATCTCTACGATGATTTGGGCAGATCCACAAGAGAAGACGACACTTGTGATCAATAATATATGAGATTATACTGCTACTATTGACGCTTTGAAAAATTTTGTACCGAGTTTTGATATTTATTATAACACCTGAAATATCCAGTCCTGATGGGATGAAAACTGAAATGAAATTACTTTTGTGGATGGAGCAGATTTACAGCTGGTATTATGAGATGATTATCTACTTGGAAATGCTGAAGCTTCTGGATATATCGATACTAAATTTAGTTATGAACTGTAAAAATTAGTACTTTTAATTTTACTTTTTTTCTACATATTGCATGCTTATTACATTTCCAAATGACGGCAGGAAACTCAAAAAGCTCATAATGTGATTACTAAAATCTCATCTCGCTACATCGATTATCAGACTGAATTATGCCCAATCTTACACACTTTTCTCAGACCAAAAAAAGATAGAAAAATCTGATCTAAAACTGATAAAAATAGAAACCGATAAATCAGATCAAGTGCAAGCTTTTCTTACCAAAAATTTTCCAGAATATTCTATTTTTAGTTTTTAGTTTATTTTTGCATGCTTCGTCCATCAGGTTTTATCGAATATTCTCCAGCTGAACAACGTCTTTTTGATCAAATATCTAGCATCATATCTGATACGTATGAATCTTTTGGATATACTCATATTCATACACCAGCAGTCGAGGCTAATTCAGTCCTTCTATCCAAAAACTGAGAAGAAACTGGTAAACAAATTTTCTGATTATACTGATTGGCTCAGGGAAGCCAAGATTTAAAGGATTATTCTCTCCATTTTGATCTAACTGTACCATTTGCTAGATATATCTTGGATAGAGAATCAGATTTATCTTTTCCTTTCAAGAGATACCAAATTCAGCCAGTTTGGAGAGGAGAGAGAGCTCAGAAAGGCAGATTTAGAGAATTTTTTCAGTGCGACATCGACACCATCTGGAAAAAAGATACCTGAGATTACCTATTTTATGATGCTGAGGTAATTTTCACTTTGTCACAGACATTATCCAATATTCTGAAAGTCGTAAACCTAGATGATACCGCTATTATGCACATCAGTAATAAAAAACTGATCCTCTGATTTCTACAAAACCTAGTTCCAGACGATAAAATTCAGCCAATTGCGTCACTTATCGATAAATATTCCAAAATAGGACTTGACAATTTTAAAAGCAGCATTCTCGATATGGAAGTTTCCTTAGAAATTTTTGATAAAATTCATAGCTTCATCACTACCAAAACTTCTCTGATAGAGGTAGATAAAATAGCATCTTTTTCTGATGCCCCTCTCTTTTTACAGTGATTTAATGAATTAAAAGAAGTAGCACATAAACTCGAATCTTTCCAGTCTGCCTTTCAGACAAATCATCAAATTTTAGTAGATCTCCAGATTATTCGCTGATTAGATTACTACACAGGTACAGTATTTGAGGCAACCTTACACAAAGACCCAGCTCTAGGTTCCATCTGCTGATGATGAAGATATGAGACTCTGACTGGCTTCATAGACCCCAAAAAAGATAATTATGCCTGAGTCGGCTGATCAATTGGGATCACTAGGCTACTTTCCAAGCTTTTCGCTGAGCAGAAACAGTCACAAAATACCTGTGCATCATACTTATTTCTCTATTTTCCAGAGACTTTATCAGAGATTTTATCTCTTGCCTCTACATTTATATCAGAGTGAAAAAAAGTCGAAATTTACCCCTCCAATGATAAATTAGGCAAACAATTCTGATTAGCTGACAAAAAATGAATTCCAAATGTAGTAATCCTAGGTGAATGAGAAAAACAAGCCTGAATTTACAAAATCAAAAATATGCAAACAGGCGAAGAAATATCTATCCCTAAAAATTAAAAGTCTGTAATGTTAGTTCTAATCTATGATTTACCACATCCCAGTTTATAATTTTCCATATATTGTGTAGATATTCAGCTCTACGATTACGATAATCGATATAATATGTGTGTTCCCATACATCTGCAGTCAATAAAGGTACTTTATTTTCCAGTAATGGATTGGCTGCGTTGGTAGTGTTTATTATTTCCAGTTCTCCAGCCATATTTTTGGTCAATCGCGTCCATCCTGATCCAAAATTTCAAACTGCTTTCTTTTCAAATTCTGCCTGAAAATTCTCTATACTTCACCGTTTATCTATGATCATATTTCAGATCTTTCATTCTGATTTTTTTTCCTCTTTTGTCGGCTGAAATTGATCCCAGAATAACTGATGATTTAGAATTTGTGCTACATTATTAAAAATAGGTCAACTCTGAGTTTCAAAAAATAGCTGTTTTAAGGTTTTTTCTGTATCTGGAGTTCCAGAAAGTAAATTATTTAGATTATCGACATAAGCTTGGTGATGCTTTCAGTAGTGATACTCCATAGTTTCACGTGAAAATATAGGCTCCAAAGCATCCATTTCATACGGTAAATTAGCAAGTTTAAACATTTGTTAGCATAAAAAAGATATAAAAATCTGATTGTTAACAAATTTTACTAATACAGCAGTACAATTCAAGTTTTAATTAATCTCGAAAAATTATACAGAAATTTGTTTATACTTCTCGATAGCTCGTCCGAGTCATTCTTGTTTTCATTTTTCATAGACACTACCTACATATTCAGGCATTTTACCGTTCATAAAAAGTTCCTGTGCCTGAGCCAATAAACTCACTTCTTTTGGCGTTTCAGGATTTTGTATAATTTCCTGTGCTTTATTAGCAAATCCCTCTGGAGTAGTAGGCAAATCATCAATCAATAAGTCAGTCTTTTCTACTTTTGGTGAAATATCCTCTACTGAAGGAGTAAAATTATCTAATTCCATTATTCTTTTATTTTGAGATAAAAAAGGTTATCCTGATGATATAATTCGTATGTGAAATCCTCATGTCCGATAGTTATATCGTATGAATTATTACCATTTGGCAGTTGATAAGCTAGTTTTCAGTCTTCTTCCATCAGATGAAGTACCAAAATCTTTGTCCTTCTCTGTGAATCATACCAGAAATTCACTGGTATCAGCACATCTCCTGATGGCGTAATCGTCGGCTTTATATCACGTCCAATACTTTCAAATCCAAATCTTTTTTCATTTCTGACTCCTCACTCGAACACTACTAAATCTCCATTTTCTAGGTCAGCTTTTAGGTTTTCCAACATTTGGTGAGAAACTGTAATTTTTATATCACCTGAGAGATGCTTTTTAAAATTTGAAAGATCTGATAAATTAGTCGTATCATGCTGGATGAGATCCATAATCCCTTGCTCTAGCGATTTTCGCACCTGGTTATTAGCCTGTGCCTTCTCTGGTGTGATGTTGTTTTCAGTCATTTTGAAAAGGTTAACAAACTAAAAAGAAGCTAAAGCTGACTCCAGATTTCAGATATCCTGAGCATCTAGTGTAGCTTGCTGTTGGATGAATTGATTATTTTGTATGGCTTGCTGAGTTATTTCTAAGATATTATTATTTTTTATGGTTTGGACAATACGCCCGACAGCTCACTTGAAAATCACAACCAACTTATCTAGGGTTGTCTCTTCGATTTGGTCGTTTTCTATCAATGTTTTCAGTCATCGACCCATTTCCCAGTCTGGAATTGCATTGATCACAGACAGCAGATATTCTTTCTTTGTCATTGAGACTTTCGATAAAATAAAACTTCCTCTTATTATACACTAAAAGTCTCTCAAAGTCAAAAAATGAAGCTTCAAAAATATTTCACTAAAACCGCCTCTTTTTCCTAAAATAAAACATCGTAAATCCAGCAGCAGCAAACATTACAAAAAATAGAATTGAAAATGCCCACGGACTATCATCAAATGGTAAATCTACATTCATTCAGTACATTCAGCTCAGCCACGTCAATATACCTAGTATCACGGTAAATATGGTCAATATCGAGATCACACGATTTGTCTTCATAGTCGCGAGAGTATCAGATACATCAAAGAGTGATTCTGTATTTTCTTTGACCATTGATATGATTGAGAGAATTTTATCTGTTTTATACTGCAAATCCTCGAAATACACATCTAAATCTCATTCATAGAAATTTACGGTCGCTATCTGCAATTCTCAGAGGATTTCGCTGTGAGGAGTCATAATTTGTTTGAGTAAAATTGCATTTCTCTTTTTGATCAGGAGACTAGAAAGTAAATTCTGATTTACATTTTCAGCATCAAAAGTATCTTCTTCAATTTTTACCAAATCTTGTGCAAATTTTCCCAGTCCCGTCAATGCTTTATCATACATCGAATCTATAATCTTATACAGCACATAATACGGTGAAAGTTTAAATTCTTCTGAGTCATCTTCAGCTAATTCTTCACGATATTTGTTCTGAATTCTTTCGATATTATTGGTCACATGCGAGGTTACTGTGATGATAAAGTCTTTACCAAGTATCGCATGCATCGTATTTACGAAATGTTTTTTTAGTTTTTCATTATATTTTGGGAAACGTAAAATCAGAAAAATACAGTCATCATAGACATCTATCTTATCTTGAGTCGTGAAATCCAAAAAATCCTGTTCAATAATTTCATGCAACTGATATTTCTCAATAATTGGATCCACTTGTTTACGATGAGGATTGACCAAATGCGTCCAAGTCATATTTCCGACAGTCAAACTTCCTTCTATCATTTTTTTATATTTTTATGAGATAAATTTATAACTCTATCTTTATCTAGACAATACCCAATCTCCTTCCTTTTTCAACCCTTAAAAAACTTTAAAAAAATACGGCATTTAAATACTTCACATACTGCGGAAGAACTGGTGTTTTACTCGTTCCTGTAAAAAACGGACTCTGAGAAATCTCCAGCACTAGAAATGTTAATTTTCCAGCCTTATTTGCCAGAAATATTCCCTTTTCAGGATCTAATAAAAACTGACTAGACTGAGTCTCTTCCACCTTTTTACTATCAAAATACTCAAAAGATAAAAAATTCTGAAAGCTCAAGAGTTGAATATTCGTACCAATCGCCTCTGCTGATACTCACGGTACAATCCATTCCAGCGACAGAATTGTCAGTCCAATAGGTGTTTTGTGTTCGAAACTTTTGATATAATATTTATCTTTTTCGTAAATAATCTGCTTTTTATTATCTTTTATTGAGACATTTACTATTTCATCACCAAAAGCCTGTTTATTGAGATAATCTAATATATTCAGTGAATACTGA
>BNUE01000043.1 GCA_025997135.1 candidate division SR1 bacterium
GTCGCTACTGGTACAAATAATGCCGCTAATGCAAATAACAATAGCACGACGACATACAGCGGAACGACAGATGAAAACGCTCAGACGCACAATGCATGAACAAGTAATATGAATCTAGCAAATATCAGACATACTATCACTGGAGATACAATAACTCTCCGCTGGACAAAGGTTGGATCTGCACCAAATGTTAAAATCTCTGTAAGATGACCTGGTGAGACTAGCTTTTCAAATGTTACTACAGCTAAAATGGGTGATGAAGAGTACAATTATAGATTTACAAAATCTGGAGAATATATATTCTGGTTTCAGCCAAGTGATGGAGGTGATGAAGTCCGCTATACAGTCAATGCGAAAGCCTGAAATCCTACGACCCCTCCAGCTCCTCCAATCTGAAAGACTCCTCCTACATGACCGAAGGAAAATGCTATCGCTATTATGATTTTGGCTATTCTAGTGTATGGATGATATGTAATCTTCGGTAAACAAAAAGCATAAAAATCTGATATTATATCATGAGAGACTCCTAACTCAAGTGCTGAATTGGGAGTTTTTTATGAAATAAATTTCTGAAAATCTTTCAAACCAGTGAAACTCTTGTATACAGAGGCGAAACGTACGTAAGGTACTGGAAATTCTTCTTTTAATATATTTAGGACATCGTCTCATATCTGATGTGAGGATATTTCATTACTCTGAATTTGCCACGTACTTTCGAGGATATTCAGCATTTCTTCTATTTTTTCATTTGATGTATCGTCCATCTTTGCAAAAGCCAGCATAATAGCCCTCTTTAACTTTCCGCGATCATACATTTCTTTGGATCAGTCTTTTTTGACCACCATCAGATCAGTAACGCCAATCCTCTCAAAAGTCGTAAATCTAAAACCACAAAATTCGCACTCTCTCCTACGGCGAATAGTCTGTCAATTATCGACAATTCTGGAGTCAATAACCTTGGTATCAGCATTTTTACATTTTCAGCAACGCATTATGAGATGAGTAGATAGATAAAAACCAGCTATTTAATACCAAAAACTATTTCATTTTCAAGAAAAAAAGTCAAATTACAATTGAAAAAAGAAAGCTGATTAGTATAATGTGGGCAATCTTGCTCATGCGAGGGTAGTTTTTATCCCTATTTGAACCATTGAACTCATGAAAAAAATCAGGTTTTCTATCCTAAAGAATGCACGATTTTGGCTGTGCTTGTCTATCGCTATGACGATATGTGGATTATTTTTCTTTTTACTGAATGCAAAGTTTAGTGAAGAATTCACTGGTGGAGTGAGCATCTCATTGATTTCTCAGTCTAGCCCTGAATCTCTACAGATTGCTTTACACAATTTTCTGGACAAAAACAACTATCCAACGACTATTTCCATCGATCAGGCTGGCGATACCTTGACTATCAAGATGAATGCCACTCTAGACTCTGATGCTCAGGTTGCAGAGCTTTCTGATATGGTGAAGCAGTTTTTACTGGATGAAAAAATAGTAAATTCGACTGATGAGATTATATGACAGGTTGTAATCTGACCTAGCGTGGGTGAATATATGAAAACCAGTGCCATTCAGGCTTTTATGGCTGGTTTGGTATTGATGGTGATATATATATTATTTTCTTTTGGTAAGATTAGGAAAGATATACCAGCTCAGATACTGGCTTTCACGACATTGGCTGTGCTTCTTTTCGAGGTAAGTTTGTGTTTCTGAGCGTATGGACTATGGATGATGACAAATGAAACTATACTGGTAGATACTGTATTTATCATCGCTATACTGACTGTCTGCTGATACTGAGTGAATGATATTATTATTATTTTTGATAGAGTACGTGAGAATTTACTAAAAAAACGCTGAACTAATAGTGTAGTAGTAGAAGATGTAATCGAAGATAGTCTGTGGCAAACTATGAAAAGGTCTATTGGAACCTCACTGTCTACATTGCTCGTACTGATAGCAATGCGAGTATTTGGAACTGGAGTACTGAGAGAATTTGCATTTACAGTAGGAATATGAGTAATTGCAACTGCTTTCGCATCTATATTCTTGGGAGGATCGTTGACATTTATCCTTATGAAACTACAAAAAAAGACTAAGAATAATAAATAGAAAAATAGAGCTTATACAAAACAGCAATTTAAAGCCAAAAATATCTATTGACTTTTATGAAAAAATGAGTATAATATAATAATATAAAATAGAAAATAATATATATAAAATAATACAAAGGTAAAATTATGGCAAATTGTGCCCTTTATCCGCAACTAACAAAAGCGGAAACAGAAACTTACAATCAAACTTCATTAACTAAACGTTTGAAGGACATTTCTCTAGACACACTAGCTGATACTCCTGCAAAACGAGAGTTTATCATTATTCGTGATAAATATATCAACTCTCGTAATAAACAGAATCCTTTTAAAGATTTTAATATCAAAATTAAGGAGCTTGTCATGAAGCATTCAAAGATGGGAAATATTCTATCTAATGCTGACTTATGTCAAATCTTATTACAAGATATGATGGTAATTAGAGCTTTAAATGAGTTCTTCCCAAAATCAAAACACTGTGATGTTCTCAGGTATTGGATTCATTATGTATTTCAATTCCATGATTATTGGGATTTGTACCGTAGTTATGTAAAGCATTTAGACTGCACGGCTTCTTGTTTCTCTGTGGCTGATAAGTGGAAAGTTCTTATCAGAAAGAATGACATAATCTATATCAGAGATATTAATTTCTTGAAAAATAAACAGAGAGAAATAATTGTACAGGAAGAGAAGACGATACAAGATATCAAGTATGACCTTATGGATCAGCATAGGGATAGGATTAACCTCGTAAGTTTTAAATAACAGTTTACTGTGCTAGCAATATAAACAGTAAGCATAAATAGGAAGATTAGGCGAATAAGTCTAATCTTTTTTTTAATTTGAGATAGGAGTTCAGTAGTGGAGTACGAAGTAGTATCTCTTTTTGGATGTATCGACAGAGATACCAATGCCTATCTGGGAAAATACTTTACTGGAAATAGCTTTGTAGTGTACTCAGTTTCTGTCTTTTTCTGACATAAAGAAATCTCGAGTCGTTTTGAGGGATTTTAGCAGTTCGTCAGTACAGTCTGTCTTATCACACTTGTAATAACCTCGTCCAACACTTTCCGAGAAACTTCAGTCTGATCAAAAGCTGATGTCTAGATTGCGAAATCGCTCAGACATACTGTTATAATTGTAATATCCGTCACTTGGCTTGCGAATATGTGTGTTTACCGTCCTCTCCTCTGATTTTAGTACATCAGACCAAACGTTAGCTGACCTTTCGAGCTGAGATTGGTAGATATACCATGGCAGTCATAGTAAATTACGCTCTTGATTGTGCCAAGAAAGGATGGTATTTCTGATTTTCTCTAGGTTTACAGCAGGTAGATCGAGATATGATACTGAAATGGATGTCGGAGAGATGGCAGTCGTAGAGGATAAAGACTGGGTATCTGATATAGATAATGACTGAATTTTGGATGAGGCATAATTTGATAACTGATCAAAGAGAGATTTATACTCAGAGGACTGAAATTTAGAGCTTTGAAGTAAGAAATTTACGCTATTTAGAAAATTTATTTGCTCGTTTGTGCTGATTTTTTTGTAGGTTGCATTTTCTAGAGCCTGAATAAAGCCATCCACACTTATGTCTGAGGCTAAACTAAGTGTAGATAACGATAAAAACAGACATAAAAAGCTGAATATTGTCGCGGAGATCAGATTTTTTTTCATAATGTAAAATTTAAGTAAAATGTGTATTTAGGATGATCGCTGAAATATTATCAGGAGGTGTGTTGGACAATATCTTTCATCTCTACTGTCTCGATATTGGAATCTAATAGGCTCATACTCTGTCAGTAAGTATTGGATGAAGTGATCTTTTCCCAGTTCTGCTGCTTGAGATCAAGTATATTGGTTTTTACAATTCTGTACTGAAAATCTGTCTTGGAAAGAGTAGAATTGACTTGTTTGAGTGAATATCCCTCGGTAGAAGCTTTGTTGATGATCAAGATATATGTGATGCCACAGGCAAGAATAGCACATATCAATAGGAAAATCTCAATCACTGTCCAGAAAAGTTTATGACTTCTGTAGAGAGTAACCGCACTTTTGTAAAATTTATTAAAATTTCAGTCTGATTGTAGCACTAAAAGTTTCATTTGATAATATATAACCTAAAGTTTTTCGACTATTCTAAGTTTTGCACTGCGAGCAGCTTTGTTGCGTTGGATCTCAGTATAATGTGGCTGGATGACTTTTTTGTTTATCAGCTTGATAATTCCCTCTTCACTCAGAGCTTTGAAAGCCAGCTTTACCATACGGTCTTCTATGCTATGAAATGTGATAATATCACAGCGACCTCCTCATTTTAGACAATTGCAGAACTTTTTCAAGAAGATTTCAAGTTGGATTAGTTCTTGGTTTGTTTCGATACGTAAGACCTGGAAAATCACTGCTATCTTTTTTTGATTAAAGTGGAGAGATTTTAGTATATTTGAGAGCTGGAAAGTCGTCTGGATTGGTTGTTTAGCTCTGGAGTCAACGATGCCTTTGGTGATGTATTCTGATGTTTTGGGCGAGAAATCTCCGTATGTAATCAGCATTTTTTCTAGTTCTAGTCTAGTATATTCATTTACAATATCTTTTGCCTGGATTTTGGCATCATTACGAAATCTCATATCCAGTGGAGCATCAGTTTTGATAGAAAATCACCTCTCAGCATCTTTGAAATGTTCCATATTTACACCTAAATCGAGTAGCATAAAGTCAAAAAGCCCGTATTTTTCAGTGATTTGGTCGATATTTGCGTATGTATCTAGTTCTGGAGTGATATAATCAGTTCGTGCAGATGTGAATTCTAGTCATTTTGTCAATATTTTTTTGTCAATATCGCAGGCTATAACTTTTGGCAGTGGCAGTCTGTTTTCCTCGCTCAGATGAGATAAAATGTATTCAACATGTCCTCAATGTCAAAAAGTGCCATCGAAATAATTCTCGATACTGGAAGGAAGGTTCTGATAGATTTCTGAGGCTAGAATGGAGGTATGACGAAGCATTACTCAGCTGTATGGTTATGAATAGAATCTTTTATATCTTGTAATCTATATCATTTGCGAATCAGCTTTTGGATACCGTCAAATCAATCTATGCCTTTTTTTTTGTACTGCTGAAGCTCTTTTCGGATGGTCGCGTCGATTCATGAGTTCATCTCATCTTGATTCTCTGATATTAAATCTTCGATCAGCTTTTTGTCTATGCCTCTCTGGATTAACTTTTGTCTAACTATAAAAATCGGCTTCCCTTTCCTGATAACCTCACTATTAAAATAGCTCTCAGCATATTTAGCATCGTCTATGAATGAATTTCTCTTGAGAGTTTCCATAGTTGAGATAATTTTGTCAGTGTCGTATCATTTCTTGTAGAGGAGAAGCCTCATCTCTTGCTCAGTTTTTGGATATTTGGAGAGATAGGTCATAGCGTAGTCTAGGCAGGAAAGTGGCATTTTGAGATTATGAGAATAGACATAAAAAGCTGATTATTTGATACCATAATTTTCAGGTCGGAAAAATGGATTGAATGAACATCTGTGTGTCTCGCAGCGGATAGACGAGATTTTGGGTCAGTTTTGTGTAGTTTTGACCTTGATTATCCAAGTTTCTATGAAATCATTGACTGTCCACATTTCATCGATGCCTTTGCCTGAGGCGAGTCTATAGATAAGATCATACTGATACTCTTCTGTTCCAGTCTTGGAAGGAGGTAAAAGCTGAATATTGGCTGGGGATAATCTATTATTTTCGATATTGTCTATGAATGAGGAAATATTTTTGTCTACAAAAAATTGTCTAATTGTGGAGTCTCTCTGCAGATTTATATCGAATAAGGAAAGCATAGCATCCACGTTTTTGGCTGAAAATACCTGATAAAACTGCTGAATAAGCTGAGTACCATTTAGAGCCTCTTCGATCACTTGTATAGATGATTGCTGAGTATCTGACTGGTTATCTAGTCACTGACTAGGGTTTCAAGGATTTCAAATTTCTCAAGTATTTCACTGTCAATCTATACTTTCATCTCCAGTGTCGATAACTGTCGGTATAATAACCTCAGTCTCTCACTCATATCCTACCAATTTTTGTTGTAAGACAGACTGATAAATTGCGGTACAGAATAGAAACAATGACACTCCGAAAAAAATCCAGACAGGAACAGGGATCAGACGTGGTTGTGTGTCAGTTTTTTTTGTTTTTTGTGGCATTTGCTTTGTCTTTTGCAGGATAAAACAGGTGTAGACGTAAGTGTATGAATGTAGACAAAAAATGCAAGAGAAGAAAAAAGGGAAAAATAATAATTAAAAATGCACCACATGTAGGGACAGGTCTTGTACCTGTCCTTTTTGTTTGATACCAAAATTATGACGGGTATGAAACCCGTCCCTACACAAATGTTTTTTTTTTATTACCAAATAAATTCCAATTTGTAGGGACAGGTCTTGTACCTGCTCTAACCTAAGAATCCTGGAAACAACGAAGCGAATTGCCGTTACCGCGATCGCTGTCAGCCTGCGAAGCGACACCGGACGAGTAGAATAATAATATGTAGGCATAGGATGCATAGGGCAGCGGGGAGGAAGACCAATAGTAGCCGTAGGTGCCGACAAGACTGGGAGAAGCCATATTAGTAAAGCGGTAGCCTGCGAGCGGGAGTTTGAGAGTACTGAAGAGTGAATAAGGATTAGCTCAGTTTAGCATATTTCTTCGTTCAAGTGTAGATGGTACATGGAAACCTGCTGGACACGGTCACTTCCTACCTACTGAAGTTGTCCCTGCTCAATTTTTTTCACTAGTATCTCAGCTTCATCACCATAGAGTATCTCAGATGGCAGTTGTGCTGTTAGATCCATTATTCATCCAAGGGGAAACATTAATCCAAGTGCTAGATGAGTATCATTTTGGAGCTACAACGGCTGATAAGCTGGTAGTAATTCATGCAGCAGAGGCTGTTCACTTGTCTGCACCAGGAAATCAGTAGTTATTACCTCGCTGGTAGGTGTAGCCATAGCAGGCTGTGTCAGTCAGTGAAGTGCAGACACGAGAAGCTCAGAGGTTTCTGTCCATGATGACGTATCAGTTGTATGTGATTG
>BNUE01000044.1 GCA_025997135.1 candidate division SR1 bacterium
TTAATGTTTGCGTCAGGACTGAGTGAAACGATAATTGAACCCCCTGCTTCGCTACGCTCAGCTTCCCCCTTCATAAGGGGGACAGGCTATCATTTACATCTTTAATTACACTTCACATTATGAAAACTCCAAACATCTACTTCCTCATCTGATGATCTATCCTCATCATACTTACAGCATTCACATTTCGATTGATCAATGCAGACTATTTTGCACCATCTGAAAACTGTGATGAGATAGTCAGATATATGTCATGATGCTCTCTATCATGCACTGAGAATTGACCTATAGGTAGATACTCCTGTGAAAAGACTATCGATACTGATGAGCAGACACTCACTACCTGTACTCGTCAGCCCTACAATCCAGCCATCACAGGACGAGACAATGGAGCATACGAGACTACATCTACACTATGATGATGTACACTGACGTGTGGATGAGGCTATGCAGTCTGCAGGTGAGATGCACCAGAGCGAGGCTGAAGTATCACTCCATCTACTCCTCCGATCGAGCCAGAACATTCATCTGGATCTGCTCAGTGAGATACTCAGATCTGAACCTGTCAGGGTAGTATACCTGCTAATGCTAGCTGAACTTCTGCATCCACATATCTCCAGACCTACACTACTTCTTCACGAGTCCCAGCAGATAATCTAGAGCGAACTTACAGTGCTAGTCCTGGGACTTGCAGTTTCAGCTGTGATACTGGCTATGAGCGAGATGGATCGACTTGTAAAGCCTCAGTAGGCACTATCACATACAACTGATACGTCATCATGGACAGGAACCTCTGAGCTTCTCGTGTTTGTACTTCACTGACTGACACAGAGTGTTATGGTAATTACTATCAGCGAGGTAATAACTACTGATTTCCTGGAGCAGACAAATGATCCGCCTCCGCCGCATGAATTACCACTAGTTCATCACAGGTCGCTCCTACAGTATGATACTCATCCAGCACTTTTATTACTACTAACCCTCGGATGAATAATGGATCTGCAAATCGCAACGCCGTCGGAGATACTCTCTGGTGATGAACTCTAGATACTACTACAGCTAACTGAGCAGGTACTACCTCAGCAGGTAGACGCTGACCCTGCCCTGTAGGTTTTCACGTCCCATCTACACTTGAGCGAAAAAACATGCTAAACTGAGGCAATCCTTCCTCACTATTCAGTACTCTCAAGCTCCCGTTAGCTGGCACCCGTATCTATTCCGTTGCTTCTCCCGGCGATGTCGGCGGCAACGGCAACTATTGGTCGTCGTCTCCTTACGCCAGTCCATCCAACGCCTACAGCTTGCTCTTCAGTTCGTTCGTTGTCTATCCGCAGAATAGCTACACTCGTAGCTACGGTTTCTCGGTTCGTTGTTTCAAAAATCCAATTCCACCATCTCATCCTATCGGAATCCATTACCAATGAAACGATATTATAGTTTCCAACTGAATAGATCAAGAAATAATTTATGCAAATAAAGCTATTGGTGCATCCAAAGTCTACAGTGGAGATCGAGCAGATGTAGATACTCATGGAAATCAGTATCAGCGAGGTAATAACTATAATTTCTGAGTCCATACCTCAGCTGTTCTCTCAGGCTCTACAGCTATTGCAATTGGTAGCTATTCAAATCTCAATCCTTACAATAGCTCTAACTTCATCAAATGAACTAGCTGGGTAAATAGTGCTGGATATGCCAATACAAATTATCGCAATATACGAGGTGATGACTGAAATAATATCGCCAAGAGATGACCTAGTCCAGAATGATATCATATTCCATCTGCTAATGAGTGGAAAGATTTGATGTATATTTACTTACATGATATCAAAGGCATTACCAGCTATACTCGGTGATCAAATTTTACCTGGACAGCTCAAATGACTAGAGATATGATGCTGGCAGATCTTAAATTATCAGCTGGATGATACTTAGATAATGGTAATGGAGGCTATTATCTGTCTAGTAATCCGCAGTTCTGGTCTACTACATCATCGACTAACTGATACTCTTACTATATCTATGTATGAGCTAGCATGATGTATCCAGCAGATTTAGCTCAGGCAAGTTATGGAATAACGATTGTGCCATTCAAGAATATGAACTAAATTTTAAGCAAAATGTGCCATAGTGGCAAGCTCAGTGCCTTATGTTATACTGAGTGAATACGTAAATAAAACGAAGGATCCAGTGAACTATTTGTTTATTGACTGGGTTTTTCGCTATGTTCAGAATGACAGATTTTTTTGGATTTTTCTCTTGAAAATTGTTTTTAAATCGTTATTATGGTTGCTGTGAAAATATGGTGATTGGGGAATCATCTAATGGTAGGATACCGGACTCTGACTCCGTTTATCTAGGTTCGAATCCTAGTTCCCCAGCCATATTTTTTTTCGTTCAAATTTTCTCTTGCTTTCTCAGAGTAAGTCAATATCATTTCAAGAACGTTTTTACCTTTTATAAGTTAAGATGTTTCCTTTTTTCGAAGTGTTTGGAGTGAGAGTTTCTATGATGGCGATAGGTGTCTTGCTGTCAGTGATTGTGTTTATGTTTTCAATATGGTATTTGTGTAAAAAGTATCATCAAGATTTTATGAAGATTGGATATAAAATTCCATTTTGGCTAGTTTTGACTTATATTTTGTCGCGTTATTTCGCTGTGGCTTTGGCTACTAAAGACTGGTTGCCGTCTTCGTGAATTGAAATAATGAATATTTTTCGTTTGGATCATTTTAATCTACATCGAGTCGGAATTCTGCTTTCTGTTTTTATCTGTTTGAGTGTGTTTTTCTCTGGGGTAAAAAGAATTGAGAACAAGAGAATTTGGATTGATATACTTTTCTCTGCTTTTTGTAATGGAATAATGCTGTTGGGACTCTTTTTGGTGCTGTGAGATACGGTTATAGGCTCATCAACTCAGTCGATTTTTGCGGTTAGGGCTTTGAGAGAGGGGAGCTGATTAAATAAATTTTATGGGGTTTATCCTGTTGGTCTATTCCTATCTTTAGGTACACTGATAGTGAATATTGTAGTCAATGTCTGAAGAATATTAGCTAAAAAAAGCTGACGATGATTGCGAGGTATGTTGGCACTTTTGGTTGTGATTAATATTTGTTTTTTGTTTCAGTATTATCCTAGGTATTGATTGGTAAATATACTTTGAATTTCATTAGATATAAAGCAGTATTCCTCTTTATTTGTGTTTGCTATCTGATGTATAACTGCCGTTAGATGGAACTGGAGAAAAAAAGGTTAAATTACTTGCTTTTTAGGAAAATTATCATATCATTCAGCTTTATTTATCTTTTTTTGAATTTATAGATGATAAAATACACATATTTGGATGGAGAAGCTAGATTTTGAGATCGTATTGTATTTAATCCAGTGGAAGTGCAGATTTGAATTGTCAATCTGATGCCTATTACTGGAGAAATTATGGCATACGATAGATGAAATTTGACTACTATCGATTTTCCGTGAGAGTATGATATTGACGATCTTATGATAAAAGTATTTGCATGAAAAGGTGATAAACTCAATTTTCTCGTGATAGATGACAAAATTTCATTTGGAATAATTCAGTCACCAGAAGTGCTGGAACTAGATGATGTGGAAGGTATGGATTTACGATTTTTCTTCGATGAAACGGTAAGTAAAAAGCTGGATCAGCTGGAAATGGAAGGAGAGAAAATCAATCTGAATCAGATAGAAAAGGCTGAATAAAACTTGTTTAATTTGTTATTTTGCTGCAAAAAATTTATGAAAAAAAAGGTCGCCTTGTTCGTTGGGGTTTTGATAATGTTGGTTGTATTAGATCAGGTTTCTAAATGGATTTTTTATAGTCAGGAGCTGGGTAGTGAATTGATATTTTTAGAGCCGTTATTTAACACTGGCATCTCTCGATGAATATCGATGCCAAGCGTTATTTCTATGATTATCGCGATAGGATGCAGTCTTTTATTCTGTTTTTTATTGCGAAAAAGATATTTGACTAGATCGGAAGTATGTTTTTTATTGGCTGGTACGATATGAAATCTGATAGATAGAGTGTTTCTATGAGGTGTTAGAGATTTTATAGCTATTGGAGGCTTTCCTGTGTTCAATTTCGCGGACGTTTTTTTGACAATCTGAGTAATCCTTGTTTTCATCAGGGAAATATTTCTCTTGACACCAGAGAAAAAATGAGTATAATGAAGAATACACTTTTATTCTATTTTTTTTACACACCATGGTTATTGAAGGACGCATCATTTTTATTTCTGCAACTGAACAGATCGAAATCGGAGGAGAACCTCGTCAAAAGAGGACATTCGTAGTAGAAGAGGCTTCTGATAGAGAGTTTAAGAACTCACTTGCGATCGACTTACGAGGAGACAAAGTAAGTTTAGTTGACAGCTTTAGAGAAAACGACAATGTAAAGGTTTCTCTCACATACAGAGCTAAACAGTCAAATAAGGAAGCGAATAGACGATTTAACTCAATTGGAGCTTGGAGAGTTGATCCTATTGGAGGGTCTTCAAACTCAGGAGGAAATGACGATTTGCCATTCTAAACTAAATCTTAAGATTATAAGCCCACTTCGTGTGGGTTTTTTTTGTTGAAAAAATGGTTCAAAACTTGCAAAAAATGGTAAAAATAGGTATAATTGAGAAGTATTTTATATTCTATCCAATATTGTAATGGATATTCAATCACTTCTAGCTCAACAATCTCAGATCCAGAGCCAATATAATCAAATAGTTGCTGATCTAAAAATAAATCCAAATCAAGCTCCTGAGCGTATAGCTGAGATAAAAAGTCAGCTAGACTCTCTAAATGCTACATATTTGCAAATTCAGTGACAACTCAAGGCTCTCTGATATGGAACAAATCAAGCAACTCAGTGAACTAAGGTGGATAAATCTGTAGTTATAAAAGAAGGTGCAAAATTTAATTTTTCTCTGAAAAAATTTAGCATTTGATGCGGGATATTAGCTGTTATTATAGTTGGACTCTTTGCAGTTACGATTTTTTCTCTGATTAGAAATCCTCAAGCATTGATTGGAGTAGGCATCGATGCTATCACAGCAAAAAATCTTTTGTCATTGTTCGCTGGGCTTGTGCTCTGAGGACTAGGGTTGGTAGCTGTAGGGTTCTTATTTTCTAATATATATAAAATCATATCATGAAAGGCAACAGCTAAAGCTAAAACGATTCTTCAAATAATCTTATCGATCTTGGCACTTGGAGTGATAGGTGCGATGGCTGGTTTTTCGTTTTCTAATATCTGAAAAATTAATGTTATTCCAAATTCTCGTTCAAATAGCTTAGTATTGCCATATTTGGTCGGGAAAAATGGTGCAAAAATTTACTGGAGTGATGTGAAAGCTATTGCTCCATGAGAAGTGGATTTTGAACTAAATGATGCTGCTATCCAAACTTATATTAAGAAAATATGAGATATTTCTATTTCATCGATTGTCATTAACTGCTGAAATACTCAGAAGCAAGTGATAACCTATAAAACTGCAGATAAAGCTTTTGATGGAAGATGTTTTTATGATAAAAAGTGAGACTATACTCTGTCTAGCTCTGTCATCTATTCAAATAACACAACAAAAGAACAGAACATAAAAGATGACCAATCTATAGGTACGCTCTCGTTCTTGAGTGAAATTCAGCTTTTTGTCTCTAATCAGAATAAAAAATGAGTGGAACAACTCTCAGCTAGTGCAAACGATAAAACAGCTATTAACTTATGAAAGGCACCAGCAAAAATTAGGGTAGATGCGAGCAGTGTTTTTAGAGATTTCAATCTCTCAGATTATAAACTTTACTGGGATATGGATGGTGATGATCAAGTGGATAGAGAAAATATGACAAGTTTTGATTATATTTTTAATCGTCCGAAATTGTATTATCCGACGGTTAAATTTCCAGATTTGGGAGATTTTGTGTATGCTTTCCCTATCAGAGTAGAGCCTTCTGACGTACCGATTTGTGAGGTGGAACTTATCAACTGGGAAAAAACTAAATATAAAATTCAGATCAATATTCTAGATGGGTCTACTTCGAGTATTTCTCAGTTTAGATACCATATTTTAGATACTTCTACCAATAAAGATATAGATACTAAAACCGTTTCTGCTACTGAAAAAGACCGAGACTATACATTTCCAGTGGAAGGAAATTATCTAGTTTATGTAGATTTTACGACAGTTGATGGTAAGAAAGGTGGCTGTGAATCTGATGTCTTGCAGTTTGCGAAGTCTTCGATCAGTGCTACATACGTTATGAAGCAGAAAAAAGCTGGAGAAAACTGATTTGTACCTGTTCCAAGTTCAGATATTCAGTGAGATACTGTGACAATTAGATCAGTTCCTCAGATATTGCAATTGGAAATTACTAAAATTTTACCAGATTCTCCCTCAGTACAGAAAAATGTATTTTTAGATGGAAAACCTATTCTAAATCAAGGTAATACCTATGAATTTTCAATTAATGAATCCAGAAATTATGAAGTAGTCATAAAATTGGATGATAATGAGAAAGATTTACACAATGAAATACCTATTCATATAGTGATCGATAGACCTGATATTGAAGGAAAACTGGTAGCAGAACCTCAGAAATGATATGAACCACTGGAAGTTACATTTGACGCTTCTCAGATTCAGACGAATTTACAAGATGATGAAGTTATTTATTTTACGCGAGATTTTGGTGATTGACAGCGTAAAGACAATTTAACTCAATGAACTATCAAGCATACATATTATTATGATAAGAGCAAAGAAAATGGATCTTTTATGCCTTCTGTGACATTAGAGACTAGACAAGGTAAAAGTCAGACTTTTTCTCTGGATTTACCTATCTTGGTTATGAAACAGATTGTTCAGATTGATATTTCTGCACCTTATCATCCAACATCACAGGCAAAAACTAATGATTCAGTAACATTCCGTGCAGAATTTAATGGCTTACCTGAGACGATTGAGCGAGATTTCTGAGATGGATCTACACATACTCAGTGTAAAGGTAGAACATGTTATGAAACCCAGCATACTTATACTATCCCTGGAATGTATACGACAACTATTACTTTAACTATGGAAGATTGACAAACTGCTGATAAAACCATGAATATCCAGATTATTTAGCTTGACTT
>BNUE01000045.1 GCA_025997135.1 candidate division SR1 bacterium
GATGAATTAGAAAAAATGGAATACGATGCCAAACACAAGAAAAAGTCCAAGAAAAAACCCACAAAAGATAACCTATGAGAAGATGCTGAATACGATTATTTTATGGAGCATTTAGGTGATGAGGGCGGTTTTGCTCCAAATCTTAGTTCAAATGAGGAAGCTCTACAGGTGATTATGCAGGCAATTGATAAGGCATGACATACAGGTAAAGTAAAACTGGCTCTGGATGTGGCATCTTCTGAGTTTTTTAGAGATGGAATGTATGATTTGGCAGGGGAAAATAAAAAGCTGACTGCAGATGAACTAATCCAGCTTTATGTGGATCGATGCAGTAAATATCCGATTATTTCTATCGAAGATGGAATGGCAGAGGATGATTTCGAGGGATGGAAAAAATTGACTGAAATTTTGGGAGATAAGATTATGCTCGTTGGAGATGATTTATTTGTGACAAATATAGAGAGATTACAGATGTGAATTGATCAAAATATGGCAAATGCAATACTTATAAAACTTAATCAAATCTGAACTGTCTCTGAGACTCTGGATGCTATTAACTTGGCTCATAATCACGATATGAAATCTATCAGCTCTCACCGCAGTGGAGAAAGTGAGGATACGTTTATTGCGGATTTAGCAGTTGCGATGAACACTGGATTTATCAAAACTGGATCTGCTTCACGTACGGATAGAATTGCAAAGTATAATCAATTATTGAGAATTGAAGAAAAATTAGGTTCTAGTGCGACATATGGAGTATAAGGTGAGACAGGGGGTGAATTCCCCTTGTTTTTTTTTGTGAAAATAATATAGTTGGATAGATCAGATTTTTATTATTTATTTTGTAGAAAAATGGCTGATACTGCTCTAGTTCTCGTAGGATTACAGGAAGCTCGAAGAGATAAAAGTCATGAATTTTATTTACATGGTAGTGATATTATAATAGATGGAACGATAGATCTGATAGCTGTCGCTAGAAATAATGGCTACAAAATTATCTTTCTAAATCATTATGAGCATCAATGACCATTTTCGATAGATGAGTCGACATCTAAGATTTTCAGAGAGATAGAAATTCAGGATACTGATGTTATTATTTGAGCGTCAAAAATATCTTGATTTTATCAAACTGAACTAGACAAACATTTATCAGGTATAAAAAATATAGTCGTAGCGGGGATTCCGACAAATTTGTCAGTTAGGATGTTTGTGGAGGAGGCGTATGATAGAGAGTTTAATCTAGTTCTCATCGAAGATCTTTGTCTGACATACGATGAAAAGCTTCAAGACTTTACTATTGATGATTTGGCAGATACTAGACCAGACCTAGATATTGTTAGATTAAATGATTTCTTGAGGTAAGTATTAAAACAAAGTATAAAAATCAGATTTTTTATCTCATATATCTAAATAATTATGGAAGGAGCAAAACTCGTGAATGGACTGATCCAAAAGCATAAGCCAATCGAAATACTGGATCTCAGAGCTAGAAAATGATATTTTAGTCTATTGGCGGCTAGTTACGGAGCTCATGTCGATGTGGTGGATGATATGTTGCCAGGAGGGGAGTATCCAGATTATCTCAAATCTCATCCGAGTATTACGTTTTTTGATACCAAGATAGAGGATTTTGAGTTCAAGAAGCGTTATGATTTCATCATTATGAAGCATATTGTGATGTATTATCCCAAAGAATATATTTTTGATGAGCTGATACCTATGATGTACAAACATCTAAATAAAGGAGGTATGATTTTTCTGACTTATCATTCACCAAAGTCGTATCTTATGCAGAGTAATCCAGCTCTTCATCAGTATGATCTCAATGAATTCAAAGAATTAGGTAGTATGTTTGACGTGAAAGATTTCTGAGAATATACAAATCCAGCTGAATGAGAGAGAAATAAGCTTCAGTATGTAGAATATGCAGTTTTGCAGAGGGTGTAAATTCCTCTTGATTTTTCTGTAAAAATATGTATAATATGTGATTGAAAACGGCTTTAATTGTTGTTTATTTAGAATAATGGCTCTTTTCTTCGCACGATTACTTATTATTTTTGTGATAGGATTACTTTTGTTGGCTATGAGAAAGTACCTGAAAAGGGTGGTTTTTGTCGTTATTCTGATTTTTATTGCTTCTTTTATATATTATCTATTTAATCCTATTGAATGACAAAAATTATTTACTAATACAAAAAATATCCCAAATTATATAGCTTATTTTTTCTGAGGAGAGGAGGTCGAGACTGTGGAAATTATAGAAACTGCACAAAATTTTCAATATTTGCATCAATTTATTGTTCAGTGATTAGAAACTCAGGAATTGATAGGTATAGACTCAGAAATTGTGGCTCAGTTGGCACAAATTCAGGAAATATTAAAATCAGAAGATATAGCTGATTTGACTGATGATAATACTGACTTTTCAGATGTTTTGGATGAAAATGAAAAAGAAAAAGAGGAAACAAATCTGGTAGATGACATAGAAAGTCAATATTTATCTAGAGTTGAGACCTCTCGTGTACAGGAGTTATTTAATTTAATAGCTGAGTAATATTATTCGTCATCTCATTCGTAGAAATCTGAGTCATCATCGTCATCATCACCACCTAAATGCTCCATAAAATAATCGTATTCAGCATCTTCTCATAGGTTATCTTTTGTGGGTTTTTTCTTGGACTTTTTCTTGTGTTTGGCATCGTATTCCATTTTTTCTAATTCATCCTGAATGCCGAGCATGTGCTGTAATCACTGGTGCTCTTTGAGCTTTTGGATTACTTTTTGTTCGATTTGTCTGACTCTCTCTCTGGTAACTTCAAACTCTTCTCATACCTGCTCTAATGTATATTTGGGTCAGTCTACTCAGTATCTCATTTTTACTATTTTGGCTTCTCTCTCTTCGAGCATTCATAGGATGTCATCTAGGTTCTTTTTGAGCATATTTCTTTCAGCTAATTGGTCAGGTCTCATCGTATTGATGTCTTCGATAAGGTCTGCTAAAGTGTCTCTTCCTTCATCTCATACTTCACGATCTAGGCTGACGTTTCAGAAGATTACTTCTTCTAATTTCTTGATTTTTTTGAGAGGAAATCCTAGTTTTTCTCAGATTTCTTTGCTAGTTGGTTCTCTACCTAGCTTCTGAAATAAGAGCTGATAAGTTTTGTTGTAATTAGCGATTTCATCGATCAGATGTACTGGAATTCTAACGTGTTTGCTCATATCGGCGATGGCTTTGGTGATAGACTGTTTGATCCATCGTGTCGCGTATGTAGAAAATTTAAAATCCTTGTCTGGATCGAACTTTTCTATCGCTTTTATCAGTCAAATGTTTCATTCTTGTATCAAATCTGCGAAACTTAGTCTACCTCCGAAATATCTCTTTGCCACAGAGATAACGAGTCTAAGGTTGGCTTCGACCAGCCTTTTTTTGGCTTGTTCATCTCATTTTTTTATCTTTCTGGCTACTTCTTTTTCTTCATCTGGAGTCAATAAACTGATGCGTGAAATCTCCATAAAATATAATTTAATATAATCTTTGTACTGAATATCTGAGGCATTATCTTGTTTTTTGTCGCTATCGTAGAGGGAAACCTTGCCTAATTTAGATGTTTTTTTCATATCTTTGACTTCTGCATCTAGTAATTCTTCGATAGTAATGATCTGGATTCAAAGTTTGTCAGTCAAATCATAAAATTTCTCAAAAATCTTGATATTTCAGTCTATATCATCGATCTCTGAGATAATATCTTCTTCACGAATTTTGCCTTTTTCTGCACCGATTGCCAATAATTGTTGCAATCCCTCTGAAAGCTCTAAAATATCGTCTTTTAACTGTTCTCGAATCTTTTTTTTGACCTTATTCATAGTGTAAAAGCAAAAAATAAAAGAAAAAGCTGATTTAGACAATCATAATTTTACTCAAAACCATAAGAAAAAGATATTTAACAAGTAAAAATCTTCTTCAATAATTTGACAAATCACAAAAAATATGTATAATATATGTGTGTGGTAGAACCTCCTCTCATTTGTGAGAGTGAAAAACTGGGTTTTCTCTGGAATGGCTCAGTTTTTTATTTACTTTTTTTAGGTGCTTTGGTAGGTGCTTTGGCTGGTTCAGAAGTTTTAGCTTTTTTTGCAGATTTCTTGTCTTCAGATGGTCATGTAATCATTCTGAAAAACTGACGAAGAGGAGCATTTAGAACCCCACTAATTAGAATTCCTCCGATCAAAAGTAAAAGAATTCCTCCGATTAGATGTTTCAAACATCGTAGTCACCATGCAAAAACAAAAATCCCTAAAACTGTACAAATTTTTTCCTCGATACTTGAGCGTTTCCATCGAGTTCATACATCATGTGCTGACTCTTTGACATCATCCATAACTGCAGTTACCTCCTGAGGAATAGTGGATTTTTTAGCAACCATTAAAAAGAATTTAAAAAATAAAACAAAAATTAGGTCAGTCTATCGTATATAAAAATCTTTATTAAAAGCAAGTAAAAAGACGTTAATTTAGCCAAAATCACTTGACTTTTTTAATCTATGGAAGAGAAGCGGTTTTTCTGAGTTATAGCGAAGAATCCAGATATAGTTTTTTCAAACTGGTTCCTTCGTTTCATTCAGGATGACGACTGAGTAGATGTCTCGTTTAGGATTACGACTGAGTATAATATATAGTTATTTTAAATATCCATTTACAAAACTTTTCCAGTCTATCGATTTTTTTCATTCAGGTTTTAGTGATATGTCTTTTACTGCAAGGTTTAAGTTTCAGTCAGTTAATAGTGGTTCAGCTTTGTGAATTTCAAATAATCACTCGTCTATAATTAACTTTTCAATTATAATTTTTTTGTCTTGTCGAATAAATGATATTTTGGGTCGCAAGGTAAATGCTCTATATTTAGCATAAATATCATCTAAAGTGTCTGAAGATAATACAAAAAATCAATCAACTTTTTCTATCTTTTTGGTTAAAATAATATTGTTTTCATCTTGTTTTTTGGTTCCAATATCTCATTTTCCGAAATCCCATAATGTGTTATTTAAAAAATTAGGTCAAATCTTCTCAAACTTTTCAATTAATTCTTTGACTGTCCAGTTAAATGGGATTGTAATCTTGATATTATCGATAATATCTCAGGTGTCCATACTTGCATCCATCTTCATAATAGTGATTCAGCTTTCTTTTTCTTTTTCTAAAAAAACAGACTGAAGAGGGGAAGGTCAGCGGTATTTTGGCAGTAGAGAACCGTGAATATTGATACACCCAAATTTTGGTAAATCTAGAATGGACTGCGGTAAAATCTTACCATAACTGATGACTACAAAAAAATCTGCATTTTTGTCTTTTAACCAGTCATAAAAGGTTTTCCCCTCTAGAGACTTGTCGGGGTTTATGCTTGAAGGAGTTGAAATAAAATTATCAGGTGAGTGTTCAATTAATGTCGTAGCAGTAGTTTTGATCACGTTTTCTTGCATTTGCATACCTCTGCCAGCGGGCTTATCTGGCTGAGTAACTACTCAAATGACCTCAAATCTATTATCATTCATTAAGTTTTGTAAAAAAGGGACTCCAATTGGGGCTGAAGAGAAGAATATTACACGATAAGAGCTGGGATCATAATGAGTCATGTTGGATGGTTTGCATGATAAAACTCTTTTGAAAATCTTTGGAATACTAGATATTAAGCCGTATCTCTCTAAACATTCGACAGCATACAAACTACAATGTGGCTGATGAGAACAGATTTTTCCTTTCAGAACAGGACTGAATATTCATTCGTCGGGTGAAAAAGTTTTTTGGTATAATTGGATGATTTTTATATTCAGAAGACTTGCTTGACAATCAATCCAACGCAAAAACTGATAAATGCTACTCCTAAACTGATACTTATCATCTGTAGAAATCTCTTTTTGAAGCTGTGTCATTGGGCAATACTACTATAAAAATTAAAAAGAGCGATAATGCTGATGGCGATTAGGAGAGTGAAGCTCAGAGCTACAAATACATTTTTACATAAAAAATATGGTAACAATAGCAAAATAACAGTCCCAATATAGGCTATTCCAGTAAATAGAGATGCTTTACGTGGGTCAATGCCTGATTGATGTTCAGTGGTAGTAGATAGAAATTCAGAACCTGCCATACTCATAGCAGCAGCAACACCTGTGATAAGTCCACTGAAAGCTACCATCTTTGAATCCTGAAAGCCAAAGGTTAGACCTGCTAAAACTCCTGTTAATTCTACCAGTGCATCATTTAATCCTAGTACAATACTTCCTAGATAATGAAGGACGGTCTCATCTAGCATTTCTAATAATTTTTGCTCGTGTTGTTCTTCTTCGTGCTGGATCGTTATACCTTCTGGAAAAATGTTTTTCACTCACTCATAATTTAAAATGGCACTTTTTTCTCATCTTTCCATCAGTTTTAATCCAAAAGTCAGTCCAAAGACATGCGTAATCATAACGTACAAAAAAACCATTTTTTTATCGGCTTTTACGTCTTTTCAGCTGTATTTTTTCCAAATCTGATAATGTCTGAGTTCGTCCTCTGCGATTTGGAGTAAAACGGCTTTGTTAGTCTGATTTTTAATTCTTTTGGATATGCGTTTGTAGACGGTAGCCTCTGTAGCCTCATTTCTCTGAGCGTTTAACAATAGAGTTTGTATCTCTGGAGGTAATTGTTTGATACTCATCTTAAAGGAAAAAGATAAAAGAAATCTGTCTCAACCTAATGAATTGAAAGCAAAAATCAAGTTATAAAAAAAGATGAAAAATTATAATTCAAAATGCACCACCAATCAGTAAGATAGAAATGTTACGTTTTATATCTTTACTTTCATAGGTGATGCCACACAATACTACACAAAAGAACCACTTAAATCAAGAGGAAAGA
>BNUE01000046.1 GCA_025997135.1 candidate division SR1 bacterium
ATCGTAGTGCTTCTATTCATATGAATCCAAAAATTACAGATAATACCGTCCTTCAGTTCAATTTCTTAACCTTTAGAAAACATCAAAATCTAAGAGTTGGGATCTCTACACATATCAATTCTCGATCAGATTCAGACATTTTTCATCATTGTATCGGAGCAGAAGGATCGATGTCAGACAATGCTAGTTTATCTAATTCTTCATCAAATGTAGAGATTATTGATTGAGTTGAATATTCTTGTTTCAGCATAAATATTCAGCCACCAACACCAGACAATCCAGACGATCCTGATACACAAATAACAACCATTTCAAATTTCGATGATCACTCATGAAATGGAGATGTATGTAAATCTTACCTTCAGTCCTTAGAATGCTCTCGAAGAACTGATAGATGTTTATCTCAGTGTAGACCAGCTGATTATACAGTGAATGTAAATGAGATGATAATAGGAAAAATATACGAAAACGCAGACACAACTTTAAATACACTATTCTGAGATTATACATTAGATGACTTATTCTGACAGAGGATTCCACCTTCAGCTCTGACTCCTATCCTAAATCATAAAATGCTATCAGAAGCTGAGATGAAAGAATGGATACAGAAACTCACTGACTATATTCAGGATGATAAATATATTATAGATTCAGTTGATGGTTTGAAAAATACTGATGCTTTTATTACAGCTTATCATCTGCCTCCTACTTCATCTACCAGTACAAAACCTACTTGGGAACTAAAAAATTACGCCAATAATAATATATTATGACTGACCACATCCCTTTCTAACTGATCTTATCTGGCTGGAGCTTGGTATGCAGACAAAATTGAGTATTTCTTTCTGAACAGTAATTATGATACGTTTAAACATATTGTTAGCACTGTTATTCATGAGAATGGACATGTCAGAGATGCCAGTGAAAAGAAAAATTTCATTTCAGCCACCTCGCCTTTTCGCTCTATCTGTTGGAATTCTTCCATAGGGCAGAATAGCACTTGTAGTGATACAAATTATGTTAGCGATTATTCAGATACATCACGAGCAGAAGACTTTGCAGAGACTTTCTCTTGGCTTCTGTTAAAAAACAATCACATGCACTACCGAAATAAACTTGATCCAAATAGTGCTAAATTTCAGCAAAAAATAGCAACTTTCCCAGCCTGGGCACGGCCGGAAGATGAAGACCCAGAAGACCCTGATACAGACCTACCAGACACGACCAAACCAACCATTACTTTGCTGTGAGCCAACCCTCAGATTATCCAGTTATGATCAGGGTATATAGAGCTAGGAGCGACGGCAAATGATAATAAGGACTGAAATATTACTGCCAAGATTATCATCCATTCTGGGGCAGTAAATCTAGCTCAGACAGGTGAATATCAAGTAATTTATACAGTCGCAGACACGGCTGGCAATACAGGTGAAGCGATCAGAGCTGTAAAAATACAAGAAACTATCATCCCAGACCCAGATGATCCTGAAGATCCAGATCCAGAGCCAGAAATGTGTGATAGGCAAATTACTTGTATTGGATTGCCCACATCAGGAGAGCGAAACACAGTGCCATCTTATACTGGACAGATTTCATGTGATATTACTTGACCTCGGACACAAACAGGTATTTATAGCACAGCAGCAGTGACGAATGGATGTCATTTTAAATGTGCAAATCAAAATGATACTCGAAATGGTAGTGCATGTGTATCTAACTGAACACCTGATCCAAATAGTACAGGGTTTAACTTTATAGTTGATGGACAATCTCGAAAAGAAATAAAAAAATGCTGACGATTTCCTCTCGAATTAAAACCTGAAAACATCGTTGCAGATGCACATTTCCGTGTACAGTATTGGTATCCATGAAATAGTATCTCAAATGTTATTTGGAACTGGAAAACATGAAAATATCGAAATCTCATACCTTACTCTACAAATACAAATGGAATCATTATAGCTCGATACGAAGACAAAGCAGGGAATAAGCTGACTGATGCCAAAACTTTAACTATTAAATGTGAGTAAAAAAAATTTCAAGCGAATTACGCCAAACAGCACTGCTTTTCTCTTGAAATTATTATCAAAATCCCTACACTCATAGCACCTATTTAATTTAGATGCTATCGACAATGCAAAAACCAACTAAATTATTCTCAAAAGACGCATTATTTAGCCTAGAAAACGCCAAATTAATATCTGGCGGAATTATAAAATCTGAAGACATATTTCGATGAACCTACTGATTTATCAGACAGCACGAACTATTTGATACTTTTTCTGCTATTATCGGCATCAAAAAAGCCAAAAAATTCGATAATTTTTATCAAACTAATTTTAGCCAAAAATTATCAAATCATCACGAGCTATCACAGTCATGAAGCATAGATATCGAGCACATCACAAATGAAAAACTTTTATCTTTCAGGAAAGAGCTAAACGTGAGGCAAGTCGACTTTTTTTTCCTATTTTTTGCATCTTTTATGAGTTTGTCTAGCCAAAATTTTATATTTTCATTACTCAGACAGGATTGAATATCTAGAAAAACACTAATTCAAAACTGCAAAAAAGTTCTTCTAAATCCTCTCACTCATCAGCAGTGAACTTTTGCTTTTTTTCAACTTTTAAATACAATTTTAGCGAAAATCCCTTTAGATATTAACCAAATTACAGATATGTACTTTCATATTGACGATAATCTCGATAATTTAGAACATCTTTTAGACAGCGTAGAAAGCGATATTTGACTAGAAGATGAAGACGACAAAAAATCAGATCAAAAGCAGAATAACGCTTCTTCGACGACTTCTACAATTGACAAAAAGAAAAAAGAAGAAAAAAAGCTGACCATCGAATACTTCGGTACTGACCTGACCAAAGAAGCCAAAGATGGATTTATCGACCCGATCATAGGCAGAGAAAAAGAGATCAATCAAATGATTTATACGCTTTTGAGGAAAACCAAAAATAATCCACTTCTTATCGGTGAACCATGAGTCTGAAAAACAGCACTAGTAGAATGACTTGCACAAAAAATAAAAGAATGAGACATCCCCGCTAAACTCAAAGGAAAAAGGGTTTTTCTGCTCGATATGTGAACGATCGTCGCTGGTACAAAATACCGCTGAGAATTTGAAAGCAGAATGAAAGCAATACTAGAAGAAGCCGTAGATCCGACCAATAATATCATACTTTTTATTGATGAACTTCACACCATCATCTGAGCAGGATGACAAGAACATAACGACGCAGCCCAAATGCTCAAACCTCTCCTTTCTAGAGGTAAGATAAAGCTAATCGGAGCGACAACTTTTGACGAATATCAAAAAGTCATAGAAAAAGATGCAGCTCTCAAGAGACGTTTTCAGGAAGTAGTCGTAAACGAGCCAGATGATGAAACCACTCAGCACATTTTACAATGACTGAAAAAAACTTATGAAGATTTTCATGGTGTAAATATACTAGATGAAGCCATTGATGCTTCAATTCAACTATCAAAAAGATACATCCTAAACAAGCATTTGCCAGACAAAGCACTTGACATCCTAGATGAAGCCTGTGCTAGAGAATCTACAATGCAAGAAAAATTAGACAATGACGATACCTACCAACAGACAGAATCAAAAATCGAAAAAATCCAGAAACAAATTGAAAAAGCAATTGAAAATCAGGATTATTTCGCCGCAGCAGAACTCAAAGAACAAGAAGAAGAGCTTAAAAAACAGCTTACCACCATCAGAAGCTCCAAAAACATCCCTGCTCACCTCAGAAGTGAAATAGATGCAAAAGATATTGGTAATGTTTTGGCCGAAAAGACCTGAATCCCTGTAAATATCGTCAATGAAGACGAGATAACTAAGCTCAAAAGACTAGATACAGTTTTGAAAGAGAATCTGGTCTGACAGGATGAGGCCATCGAATCAGTTGTCAAAACTCTCATCAGATCTAGACTTTCTATGATTGCCAAGAAAAAGCCAATCGGAAGTTTTCTGTTTCTCTGACCATCAGGAGTTGGTAAAACATACCTAGCAAAACTCATCGCAAAGGATTATTTCTGAGATGAAAATGCTATGATCAGATTAGATATGTCAGAATTTATGGAGAAAGCATCTGTATCCAAACTTATAGGTTCTCCTGCTGGATATATCTGATATGACGAATGATGATGACTGACAGAAGCCGTCAGGAGAAAACCATATAGTGTAGTACTTTTCGATGAAATTGAAAAAGCCTCTCCAGAAGTGCTAAATATCCTGCTCCAGATACTAGATGAATGAATTTTAAAAGACAATAAATGAAGATTAGTTGATTTCAAATCTACCATTATCGTAATGACCAGCAATATCTGAAGCGATGAATTTTCCAAAAAACAAGTAAATATTGGCTTTTCAACAGGAGAAAAAGCTGACTTTGAGATGAAAGGTTTTGATAAAATCAAAGAAAGGATTTTAGACCAACTAAAAAGCCAGTTATTACCAGAACTTTTAAATAGAATGGACTACAAAATTATTTTCAAGCCACTAGATAAGCCAGCTCTTACGAATATTTTTAATATTCAGCTCACAAAATTCCTAGATATGCGAAAAGAAAATACCGCTGTAAAATTACCAAAATTTACAAAAAAACAAGTTGCAGATATTATAGACAAAATCTATGATCCTCAGTACGGAGCCAGACCTATCGAGAGATATATCCAGCACGACATTGAATGAGAGATGATCAAGGGATTACTATCCTAAAAAACAAGAAAAAGCTGACTCATTCCTCCTGTGTCAGCTTTTTCTATCCTTTATTATACTCAAAATTTTCAAAAAGTCAATAGCAATATTTGGCTTATTTACTATCATTACAATTTTAGCTGCCAAAAGTTTTTATAATTCAGCTTTCTGTCCCTTTTTTCCCATTCTCAGAAAATTTTCATCCAATTTTTCATCATCTTCATATTCTGAATAATCAATATCTGACTCAATATCAGTCAAAATTTCTTCTGCAAAATCATCAATTTCATCCTCATCTTGTACATTCTCCTTTGCATCTAACACATTCATAAGATCATTTGTTCGACTAGCAGAAAATGTAATCTTAGGTTGCCAATCCTTTAACGCCTCAACTCACATCTGAAAAAAAATTAAAAATAAAAGTACCTGAATTATACTTATTTCTCACATTTGCGTCAAATTTAATAGAGATTTCACCCTTGACTTTATCTATTTTCTACCAAAATCAGCTGGAATCTCACCCCATTCATTCGTTTTTCGTTTAACCACAATAGGCAAAGAAATCTGATTTTTCAATCGCTCCTCTGCTTCATCAACAGTCTTCCAAATAGATAAAAACGGTTGTTCTGCTCTCAGTAAACTCTTGCATTTCCCCTCATTTATCCAGCTCATAGCAATTTTTGAATCACTATAAATTCATTTACATCACTTTATTTTCATCCCCTCGACAATTGCCAGAAATTCACCGATATTATTTGTCCCCATCTCAAATTGATAATGGAAAAGCTCCTTTCAAGATCTAACCTCTACTCCTCTATATTCTAGTTTTCAGGGATTTCAGCTACATGCTGCATCCACAGCGATAAAAGACGTATCAAATGGCACATCTATACTTGGATTATTCAAATATTTCTTCCAGATAGATCCAGTCCCCTGCCCATAATATTGTTCTCGCGAAGAATTGAAAGCTTCCAAAGCATCTTTTTCAGACGAAAATGATTTAAATTTTGCATCGACAAAACCAGATACGAGAGGTTTCACTGCATCTCGTGAGGTAAAAATTCAGTTTTCTTTCCCTTTTCGGATTACATATCGTTTCATATTTTATTCATTCCATTTAGGAGAGATAAGAGGTGGAGTGACATAACGATGACTTTTTGGCAAAGTATCTATCATTTTCAGATCCTCTACATCCAAAACAATTTTCTGAGCATTGAAATTCTCTTGTATTCTCTCTCTAGCACTAGCTTTTGGAATAACTACACACCTTTGCTGCAACAGTCGAGCAATACATATCTGAGCTATACTGGCTGAATGTTTATCAGCAATTTTCTGCAAAGTTTCATTTGATAGTAAATGTCAATGACCCAGTGGAGAATAAGCCGTGATCAACATACCAGTTTTCCTCGCAAAATCCAGCATTTTAGTCTGATCCAGAGTCGGATGATATTCAATTTGAGATGGGGACAAATAATATCGGTGAATTTCTGGCAATTGTCGAGGGGATGAAAATAAAGTGATGTAAATGAATTATAAAAACTTTTGGCAGCTAAAAATGTAATGATAGTAAATAAGCCAAATATTGCTATTGACTTTTTGAGAATTTTGAGTATAATAAAGGATAGAAAAAGCTGACTCATTCCTCCTGTGTCAGCTTTTTCT
>BNUE01000047.1 GCA_025997135.1 candidate division SR1 bacterium
CAAAAACCTAGAAAAATTCTAGGTTATGAAAGTGCTGAAAACTTGTTTAAAAAGTATCAAAATTGAGAAATCTAGTTCTTATCTACTGAGTTTGCCTCTGTGGTGCATTTTGCTTGAAAATTAGTCTTGATATATATATATATGGAGAACTGAGGTTTCGAGTGATTTGTGGGAAAGTGGGATTATTTGTTTGTTTTTACCGTTTGTAGGGGTGGTTTCGTGAGGCGATTTGTTGTGAATGGAGGGTTGGGTGAGGTGTCCGTTCATGCAGATCCAATAATATCAGTTTTTTAGACAACGCAATTATCATGATCACATCGTCCGTGATGCAGACGATTACAATAGAATTCAGCATTATATCCAGAATAATTCTAGAAAATGGGAAAATGGACTCATTTTGGATTGAAATATAAATTGGATAAAATATAATCAAGTGAAATGAAAGCCATCTCTACACATCTCAATATCCAGTGAAAGACTGTCATAATAATCGGTAATCGAGCCTACAGAAATATGTGAGACGAGCTGATACTTTTGTGAACTGTAAAATTGCTCCTGAGAGATGGGAAGAACATTATTATTTCATGTCTAGATCCACTATGACTCAAGCATTTTTTCAAACAATTTTTGACAGAAAAAGAAATTTTAAGTATAACATTCATTCACGAGTTACCAAAAGGCTTTAGATCATTTTTTAGATGGATAAAAAAAGGCTGAATTAGAGAGTTGAAATATTTCTGGACTACGGATAGTGTAATACTCGGTGGGTGAGAGATATTTACAGCTGAAAATCCTAGTGCATATCGTGGCTATCGAGCCTTATGAATGCGACCGTTTTTATTCAAGAAAATTCTCTGAGATTTTTTGGGTAATTCTACAAAATTTTTGTACCTGATGTGAGGGATCCAAGTTCCAGACTCAAAGGTGCAGCAAATACATCTTAACTTCTGGCTAAAAAACTCTGATCACCTGTATCTTCGCGATTTTCAGACAATTGAAGAGGTAGAAAATTTTATCAATAGTCATTCTGAATGAAACGAAGAATCTTTGTCAAAAAAGATAGATTTTTGTATGGATACCAGCTATTTTGCATATCCATGGAATGAAGTTCTAATCACTGAAGGAAGAGAGGTGTCGCCAGAGAAATATATCGTAGTAAATATCTGTGATCAGAATTTTGTATCTGATGTGGCAAATGATATAAAGCCGTATCTGGATCAGGGTTATAAAATTTATTATATCCCAGTCTATCGCTCGCATAAAGGCATCCCAAGTGATCTACATTTTAAGCATATTTTGGAAGAAAAGCTAAATGCAAAGCATCCTTTTGAAATACTAGATTGGATAGATGATTTTCAGCGTTTTGTATCTGTATTGAAAGGTGCTGAAACTGTATTTTGTACGAGATTGCATCTGTTTCTGGTGGCTTCATACCTACAGGTTACGACTAAAGTCTATCCATATCAGAGGAAAATTATCAAAATGCAAAAAGTTTTAGAAAATGTACTTATAAAAAAGTAAAAAAACTATTTTATTGAATTATAACCTGTATTCTAATGATTAACTCTAAAATCAACATACTATATTGTCTAGATGAGACGAGAAAAGACTATGCTAGACATCTCTGAGTCAGCCTTTTGTCTCTGCTAGATACCAATAGAGAAAATCAGCTGAATATCTATATTTTGTCAGCTAAATTATCAGGAGAAAATAAAGCTGAATTAGAACGTTTGGTGGCTGATTACTGACAGAAAATTACAATTTATCTAGGTGAGCATATCATTCCCGAGGATATTGAAAAATTGCTTATCCGAAAAGACATCTACTATTCTCGACCGTTGGCAATGTTTTATAGGATTTTCTGGTGGAATGTGTTTCCTGATATCACAGACCGTATCCTATATCTCGACTGTGATACTATGGTTTTGAAAGATTTGAAACAGTTTTATAATACTGATTTTGGAGATGCGAGTATTGTCTGAGCTAAAGATTGTCCAGCTACGGACTACGAAAGGAAGCTGCATCTGAAATTAAAAACTTATATAAATTCTGGGGTTTTATTGATGAATAGAAAAATCATAGATACGAACTGGGCAAACGAGGTAAAGAAAGTTAATGAGTGATATAAAAATCTAATCAAATTCCCAGATATGGACTATATAAATATCATCTTTCAAGATAAGATAAAGGTGGTATGAAATGAGAACAATAGGCTCCTAACCTGAGAGAGAAAATTTGACTGGAACAACACTACGATCATCCATACTATCAAAAAACCGCGAGTTTCTCCTTCTCTCCAGCCAAAATCAGTGGTTAAATTATACAATTCTTATCTGACACAGACCAAATGGAAATCATATATTAAACAACAGAAAGCAACAGTTAAGAGCTATCTTTTACGACTTTTTGAAAAGATTAGTGTGGGATTGATTAGTCTATGATATAAATTGTGAAAAGATAGGTGAGCATACCTAGGAGCTAGTTTTTGTGACGCAATATTTTGAATCCTTCTCTGGCTCAAGAAAAAAGTCAAGAAATAATCTGTCGCCTATGTTTTCATCACCAGATAATTGTCTTGACGGAAAGCCAAATTAAGCATCATGGCAGTCCACAAATGAAAAATTGGATATAATTTCGCCATTTTCAGTGTTTCTGGAGGAAAATAAACCGATTTCTAGCTTTCTGATGGGCCTGAGCTGATGAACCAATCCGTGCCATCTCTAATCTGGATTTGTCTCTCTCATAATGCTGAACTGGTAAATCATCTAATACAAAAAGCCTAGTGCCTCTCTCATAAAGTGATAAAGTAAAATCTAAATCTTCTGCAATTCGGGCAATCTGCTCATCATATAAAACAGATTTAAAAAGCTGACTATTTCAGAGTAATCAATTTCAACTGAACATCTGTATTTGAGCGATCGTTTCGCCTGGTCTCTGGATGTTTATCACTGGTCTAGATTCTCGAAAATTAAAGTGAGAAAATCACCAATCTCTGGCTGATCAATCTTTAGGATTTTTTACTGTGCCACAAATAACGACTTCAGTATTTAGTTCTTTTTTGAGATTATCATAGTGTCTAACTGCTCTGGCTAGATAATTTTCATCAAAAGCATTATCATCATCGAAAAGCTGGACTAGCTCTGTTTTTACGGCTTTGAGGCCGAGATTTCTAACATGACTGGCATTGCTGGATTGTCAGTATGAACGAAGTGAAGCAATCCATTGTATATCTAAACCTTTTCATAACTCCTTCATTGTACTGGGAATAACGGCTGTATCTACCACACAAATCACTGAGAAAGGCTGAAAAGTCTGAGCCTGTAAACAGGTGAAAATCCTCTCCAAATGTGGGAGACTCGCTTCATTTCATCTGGTACCAAATACCACTGATAATCTCATTTATGGCGAAGTTTAAAAAGAGTTAAAAAGTTGACGATATTTCGCAAGCATAACTGGTAAATCGTATCTTGATTTGTAAATACTCAGAGTTTTTTCGCTATTTTTATTTATTTTGTCAATATTTTTTAGACAGAATATAATTTTGTCTGCCAATGCCTCATCATCATCGTTGTCAATCAAGAAAGTGGTGTCAGAATCTGCAATAATCGTAGGTATTCAGCCGACTTTGGTAGCTATCACTGGTTTGGAGCAGGCTATATATTCGAGCAAGACTAAGCCAAATCACTCGTATCTGGAGGTCAAAACTGCTATATCTAATGCACTGGCATAATCACTCACATTATTTACTCGTCCAGTGATTATTATGTTTGATGAAATGCTGTTAGTTTGAGCATAATCTAACACTTCTTTTTGCAGTGTTCAATCTCAGATATACATAATTTTCACGTTAAATCACTGATCTATCACTCTCTTTGCAGCTCTGGCGAGCATTAGGGGGTTTTTTTGCTGATCTAGGCGAGCGGACATTCAGATTAAAATTTCGTCATCTGTAATACCGTATTTTGCTCTGATGGAAGCTGATTTATCTGGGTTATATGCGAATTTATCGAAATCAATACAATTTTCTATCAAAATCATTTTGGAAGCAGGGGTTATTTTTCTGTCTATCGCAGATTGATGCTCTGCAACTGAGATATTGATGATTTTGGTCGTCCAGAGGGCTAATATCCTCTCTAAAAAGGCGTAAATATCAGCTTTTAGTCCATCATAAGCCGCGAAATATCGACCGTGAGCATTATAAATAATTTTAACTTTGCGGTCAAAAATCAATGCCAAACGTCAGACTCAACCTGCCATAGAGCTATGAAGGTAAACTATGTCTGGATTCAGCTTTTTTATCTGTTTTTTTATTTGATGAATTGCTTGCAAGATTTTGAATGGATTAAATCCCCTATTGAAGGCTGGTATCTCGATACATTTGACTGACTGACGGAAGTGAGTTTGTACTTTTGAAGGAGTTTCTGATCTCTTGCCATAAAGAATCGCTGTTTCATAGTCGTCATCGAGTCAATTTACCAAATCCTGAATGTAGGAAAAAACTCCTCCTCCAAACGACTCTGCAATATGTACGATCTTCTTTTTTTGCATTTATGAAGTGGTCAGAAGCTAAATTTTTAAAATCCTATCGAGCAATCCACCAGCATCAAACTCAGCCTGTTCTCTAGTATATTCATCTAGGACAGTCGTCAAATGCTCGTATGAGGGAGTCAGCCACTCAATAGCAATATCGGCAAGCTCAGCGTTTCTGAGAGCGGTAAGAAGCCTATTGTGGAATGTTTCTGATGGCTTTATGTCCATCACTATAAATAATTTTTTGGTCTGATGGAGACTATCTATCAATTCAGGAGAAAAGGAAAAAAAGTCTGATTTTGTCCCATCAAATATCTTTTCAGTGATGAAAATGTCCATATCACGTGAAGCTTTTTGGAGGAAATCACCGAGCTGAAGCACTGCTCCAAAATTCGCTCCAGATGATAAAATTGTTCAGTGGAGACCTGCATAACCATATCATTTGAGATTTAGCATATCTATCCTATCTAAAACTTGAGCATCAATAATACCAATATCTGGAGTATTGAAGATGCTGACTGAGAAATCCTGATGGGGAATACGAATATAGATACCACCTGTGGACTCCAGCTGTTGAAATAAGTTCATCAGGTCTAGTGGTTCGTAGGCTGAGAAATTGTCTGGAATCTCGAGTAAATCATTTCACTCAAAAGTCAGCTTCCTAGATATACTTCAGATACCGACATTTAGATTTATAATCACTGTATCTGATGGAAGTATATCAAAGAGCGGTTTCAAAGCTCATATATTTAGATTATTTAGTATAAAAAGTGGCTTCTGGAGTGATTTTAGGGATTCTCTCCAAAAAGACAATAAATCATCGTCTACTAATTTATTTCGTGGACTAAAAACTGGTATTTCACTCTGCTGAAATTCCACATCAGTAAAAATAGCATCAAAATGAAGGTCCTTTTCTTTTATATCTCAGAGGAATATATCAGATGCGATATATGAGGTCAGGTGTAGTGATTCCATAGGTATGTAAGTAAGGTAAAAGATAATGAACAAGGAGATTGCGGATCAAGCCCGCAATGACAGTTAGCATTCAGGAAGAGGGAGGATTGAACTCCCATTTTCGGCTTCGGAGACCGATGTGCTACCATTGCACCATCTTCCTATTTCATATTTCTAGCGATAACAGCTCCCCAGATAGATAAGTCAGGTCTAGACTGCTTTATCAATTTCGCCAAAGATGATAATGTCGATCCAGTGGTCAGTACATCATCCACTAAGATCACTCTCGCACGCTGAGGAATCTGTGAAGTGTGAAGTAAAATAAAGGCAGAATTCAGATTTTTTTGTCTCTCTGATCTGGACAATCTGAGCTGAGAAGTAGTGTATTTTACTTTTTTGGCAACTGGGATGATAGTGAAATTGAGCTGAGTTGCAAGCTCTTTTGCTAAAAGTTCAGACTGATTGTAGCCTTTCTCTAAATATTTTCTCCTCCGATGAGAAGGAATAAAGCTGATCATCACCTCTCTATCATCTAGAAATCCAGGTATCGTCTGTAAAATCAAGGCAAGCCTAGCCGATAAGAACTCAACAACATCTTTTTTGTGTCCAAATTTCAGCTTGATGATTAGTTTTTTGAGTAAAGACTGATATGCGAAGCCGATAATTGCTCAGTCTAATGCCTGATTTCACTCTTTTTTGCATGAAGAACAGGTCTGAAAATTAGTAGAATTGATATGACAAAAAGGGCAAATCTCTGGATGAGCATAAAGTGATTTCTTGC
>BNUE01000048.1 GCA_025997135.1 candidate division SR1 bacterium
CTGACTACTCTGACAAATTGAGATGTCCTGGTGACTCTACACTCAAATGAGCCGATCAAAACGCCTACTGGCTGGACAAAAGTAAATGATACCACTTTTACCAAGACTTACACTGCCAATACTTCAGTTAGCTGAGATGTGGTAAGTATTGAAGATATTGCGTGAAATACTTCAACGGTAACTGTTATCGTGCAAAATATCGACAAAGTTGCTCCAAAACTGGTATGAACTCCTAATTATTCCAATATAGCACCGACAGATGAGGATGTCTCAGTAACTCTAACTTTCGATGAAGCCCTATGAGAACCACTTCCTACAGGACGAGCTTTTATAGATACTGAACACAAGATAGTTCGCAAATACTATTCCAAAAATACAGAAGAAAGTGTTATGTTCAAAGATATCGCAGGTAATAATTCTGAAAATGTTCAGATAAAGCTAACTAATATCGATGCAGACAAACTGCAATGAGAAATAACAATTGATATGTCTGAAAAAGAAACAGACTGAAAAATTTCTGCAAATGCGACCTTCAACAAAGATATGAAGCCTCACTCAGAGTGGACTTGGACTGATAAAAGGAACGCTTACAAAATTTTCACAAAAAATACTTCTCAGAATTATGAATTTGAAGATGTCTTTGGCAAAAAGACGACAAAACTGGTTCAGATCAGTGAATTTGATGAAATTTGACCAAGTGTAGATATCTCATTTGATACCAAAGAAACCGTATGACCTGTGGAAGTGATCGCAACTGCTGATGAAAAGTGCAAAACTCCAGATGGACGAACGATGGTTGGAACTGACGGTAAGAAATTCAAGAAATCGTTCGATGATAACGGTACTTATTCGGTGACTTTTGAAGATATAAGCTTCAATCATAATGCTACGAAAAAGACTTTCACAATCAATAATATCAATAATGGATTACCTACTACACCAGAAATTCGGAAGATGGAGCCAGAAAATTTCACTAACACTTTTAGAACAATTTATTTAGGCGAATTAGAAACTGGTGAAAAATATGTTATCGATGGAGTAGAACAGGTCTGAAATACCTTTGCAGTATTAGAAAATAAGAGTTATAAAATTCAGAGGAAAAACAAGTTATGAACTCTATCCAAAGAGTTGACTCACAAAGAAGAAATGATTGCCAAAGAGAAACCTGAAATCACATCTTGGAAAGTAGAAAATGGCAAGCTTATCATCAATGCAAAGTGAATTGCTAGTCATGGAGGAAAGACTCCAGCTATATCTTCTTATCGAATTGAGGAGTTAAATGGTGGACAGGAACAGAGCTGAAATGAATTTGAAATCCCTCTTGAAGACCAGACTTATCATGCTGGAATCAAAGATCAGGCAGGGAATATATTAGAGTGATTTGTAGTCAATTATACTGATATTGTAGATCTTCCAGATGTTAAGGAAACTGCGAAACTTATTTGAGAAAATATAGTCCTCACCAGTGAAAAACCAATATGAGAAATCTATATTTACGACTTAAATGGAAGAGTAATTCGAGAAGGTGACGGCAATCAGAAAGATGAAGTTGTTATCCCAATAAATGGCTTGTCAAACGGTGCTTTGTTCGTGAGGACTAGATACTGAACGTATAATGTGATGAAGCTGAGGTAAAAATCTCTTGATTTTCTTCTCCATTTCCGTATAAATCAACACAATGCAAAGCAAAAAGGCAATGCCCATTTATATTTTCTAATTTAGAATAACGTATGCCAACGATTAACCAGCTTATCAAAAACGGAAGAACCAAGAAAAACTTTAAATCTAAAGCTCCTGTGCTTCAGTTTGGCTTAAATAAGCTTAAATGAGATAAAAAAGTTGCAAAACCAGCTCCATTTAAGAGAGGAGTGTGTCTCAAAGTTTCTGTGATGGGACCTAAAAAACCTAATTCTGCACAGAGAAAATTCGCTAAAGTTAGACTTTCAAACTCTTCAGAAGTTTTAGCATATATCCCAGGAGAATCTCACAGTCTCCAGGAGCATAGTGTGGTTTTGGTGCGTGGATGACGTGTTAAAGATCTTCCAGGTGTGAAATATCACATTGTACGTGGTAAATACGATGCAAACCCAGTAGCTAATCGTAAAAAATCTCGTTCACTTTATGGAGTTAAGAAGCCAAAAGTAGGGAAATAAATCAGATTTATAATGCTATTTAGATATATACATCTTTTAAATCTTCAGAAATATTATTATTCATGTCAAAAGCAAACAACGCAGGTATTCAGTCTTCAAACGAAGAAAAGCTCATCAATCATTTGATGAAGGATGGTAAGAAGTCTGTTGCCAAGAAAATTTATGAAAATGCTCTAAAAGAGATTAAATTAAATGGACATATGAATCCAGCAGTTGTTGTTCAGTCAGCAATTGAGAATTCGTCTCCAAATATTATGATCAAATCAAAGAGGATTGGAGGTGCTGTTTATCAGGTACCAGTTGAGGTTAAACCTGCGAAAAGATTCTTTTTTGCTACAAAATGGATTTTGGATGCGGCTAGAAGTAAGTCAGGTAAACCAATGTACAAAAAACTTGCAGAAGAACTTATCGCGGCATACGGAAATCAGTGATCAGCAGTTAAGAAAAAAGAAGAAGCTCATAAGATGGCAGAGGCGAACAAGGCATTTGCTTATATGGCGAAATATGTTAATTAGTTATTAGAAATATATTTGCGTGGTAATACTTGTGATTACCAGCTGTGCTCCTGTAGTTCAATGGATAGAACAACAGCCTTCTAAGCTGTGGATCCAGGTTCGATCCCTGGCAGGGGTAAGTTTGTCTTGAATTACATCATTAAATTTATATATAATCAGTGTTTTATTACTTTTAATACTATTTACTAATGTGAGATACCAACGGAAGAAAGATAGCCCACATGCTCAAGAGAATCACTTGGCATCGCAAAAAATCATCAAAAAAGCATGAAAATGCTATCGAGCGATATATTTTGACTTTACGCAAAGAGGAAAAACTTTGAGCTGATGATAGATGGGTTAAAATCACAAAAAATAAAGCTATTGATAGGCTTCGTAAGATGTGAACCACTCCTCAGCAGGTAAAAGATGTTCTGGAAAATAGAACTTATAAACATTTATCTTCTAAAGTAGATTTCTAATGAGACTCAAAACAAATGCAAAGAGAAAGCTGAATAAAGCTCTTGTTCGTGTAGAAAAAAGCGTAATTATGGATGTTCGTAGAAATATTGAACAGCAAAAAAAATGGAAAGCAAAAATGCTTAATGGAAAAGTAGCTGTTAAATAGTTTTGTATGTGAATTTTTCTGATAAATTAGGCGAGAAATCGTCTTTTTTTCTTTCTGGCTTATCGTCTGCTAAAATTGCTATTGACTTTTGTTAAAAAATGATTATAATGAGGGATTGTATGTTAAATAAAAAGAAAAATAAATATGAAAAAAGAAAAAACAGTAATTGATGTGTTTGAAATTGTCTTCGTAATTATCCTAACTGTATTATTACTCTCGCTGATATGGGGGATGTTAATTAAAGACTTTACCATTTTTGTGGTGATTTTCGTTGTGGTATTATTCTTACTATTCCCTTGCTCACTCTTTAATCACTTTAATCATAGAAGGCGGGAGTAAGGACTGGTTGTGAATTGACTAATTATAATGCTACCAATGGACCATAATGGATCTGGCGGTAGCTTTTTTGTTATTTTAAGTCAGCTTTTTATCTTTTTTTTAATTTTTTATGCTGTAATTATGGCTTATGAACTACTGTCCTTCATGCAAAAATGAAATTATATCAATTTCCCCTTGATTTTAGGTATCAAATTCATATATATAGTTGCACTGCGAGTAAAAACGCAGGTAAAATTAGATTTATCATGTTATTGAATTTTATTCCTATGAATTACGAAAGACTCACAGCGGTATATGCCAAACAATGAGCTCCTGTTCTCCCAGTAAAAAAGGGTATGCAGCTCGAAATCCACGAAAAAGTTGGAGAATGATCTACAGAGAGAGTTTGGAGATTTAAAGGTTTGGTTATAAAAGTTAAAAAGCCGAACCATCCAGACGGTACATTTACTATTCGTGGTGTGGCTTCATGAGTTACGATCGAAAAAATTTATCCGCTTTCGTTTCCAAAGTTTGAGAAGGTGCTTCTTTTGGACGAATTCAAAGCTCGTAAGTCTAAATTATATTATATGAGAGATAAAATTGGAAAAGATGCACGTCTTAAATCCAAAATCACAACTGACCGTAGAGATGCAGATTTGACAGCAGAATCTTTTGTTCACACGGCATCATTTACACCAGTTGTAGAAACTAAACCCGCTCCAGAAGTAGTGGAAGAAGCTGCTCCAGAAGTAGTGGAAGAAGCTGCTCCAGAAGTAGTGGAAGAAGCTGCTCCAGAAGTAGTAGAAGAAGCTACTCCAGAAGTAGTGGGAGAAGCTACTCCAGAAGTAGTGGGAGAAGCTACTCCAGAAGAGTAATTAGTATAACTTATAATTTATATTTAGTATCTATAAACCAATGAAACTTGCCACAAAAAACCGTGATATAGTCGGTAAAAAGGTGAAAAATTTAAGAAAAGAAGGGATTATCCCTGCTGTTGTTTATGGTAAACATATTGATCAGCCAGTTAAAATCTCTTGTCTTAAAAATGATCTTCTCAGAGTGTATAAGGCATCAGGTTATACGACGCCTGTAGAATTGACGGGAGATTTAGATCAGTTAGTGCTGATTCATACGCTTCAGCTTGATCCGATTAGTGATGAGATTATTACGGCGGACTTTTTGGCTGTTAGTAGAAAGGAAAAGGTGACGGCTAATATTCCTTTGGTGTTGACTGGAGAATCTCAGGTAGAAAAACTAAATGAATGAAGAATTCAACTTATTAAAGATACGGTTGAGGTGGAGGCCTTCCCTCAGGATCTTCCTCATCAGATTGAGATGGATGTTTCAGCTATTCAGACACTAAATGATGTAATCTTTATCAAAGATTTGAAAATTCCTTCAAAGGTTGAGGTTATTGATGATTTGGAATTGCCTGTAATCACTGTGATGTCACTATCAGAAGATGCAATAGAACCTGAAGAAACAGAAGCTCCAGTAGCTGAGGAAACACCAGCTCCAGACTCAACAGAAGAAAAAACTGAATAATATTTAACTTTTACTTACATATTTATCAATATTCATGGCAAGAGTGTGCTATTTCACGGGAAAAAAGACAGTGTCAGGAAATCAACGTTCTCATTCTATGAGAGCGACAAAAAGAGCCTTTAAACCTAATCTAATCAATAAGCGAATTAGATTAGAAGACTGATCTTCAGTGAAAGTAAAAATCAATTCTAAACTGTATAAAAAATTCAGGGGTTTTTTGTAGGATAATCTAAAACTTTAAAACTAAGGAGATTTTTCATCGTGAGGGGTAGTAGCTCAGTCGGTAGAGCAATAGCCTTTTAAGCTAGTGGTCCTGGGTTCGATCCCCAGCTACCCCAGATGGATTTCTCTTTTTTTGTTTACGAAAATCAGAGCGAATTTGTCTATCCGCCCCTACAATTTTGTTAATTCTATAATATTATTTGATTACTTTGTCGATAATTCAGTAATTTTTAGCTTCTTCACTGCTCATTCGGTTGTTTCTCTCCATATCTGCGAGAGCTTTTTCATATTTTTGACCAGAATTATTTGCAATTATCTCGGTTAGTACTTTTTTTAATTTGAGCATTTCTTCAGCTTCTATTTGGATATCTGTCGCTTGACCGCTAATTCCTCCTCCAGAAACAAGTGGCTGATGAATCATAATCTTTGAATGCGGAAGTGCAAACCTTTTACCTTTTGTTCATCCATTTAGTAAAACAGCACCAAAAGAGGCAGCTAAACCGATACAAACTGTCGAAATATCGCATTTTACGTGTTGCATTGTGTCGTATAATGCTAGACCGCTATACACTTCTCCGCCGGGACAA
>BNUE01000049.1 GCA_025997135.1 candidate division SR1 bacterium
GGATACTGTCAAGCATCTAAAACATCCAGACAAAAAACTTTATGTTACTTTAACTATTGCTATTTTCTGCATTGTAATATTTGCTGGATTCTATTTTATCTTGGCTGATGCTATATTTGGTGAATGATACAATATGTTTTACCAGACGATGTCTAATCAATCTGCAGATTTGGGAGTATGAACAGTTTCAAATGCTAATTCTGCTCTAGTTGGAGGTGAAGATTTACCTATCCAGCAGTAACCAACTTTCTTTTGTGTTCTATTTTTATTTTTTTAATCATATTATTTCTATGACCAAAAAAGACCTTTCCAAACACGCTTCTTCTGTTTTGGATCTCTTTATGCAGACTCGAGAAATTATCAAAAAACAGTGGAAAAATTTACTGTTGATTGGATTAATCTCATTGTGATTTTGAGTTGTAACTTTCATTTTGATGGCCATTTTAGGAGTAATTGTAATGGCTACTGGTGCTTGAGTTCTATCTGGTATTTTTGGTATGCTATTTGCTTTGATTATTGCAGTATTAAGTATTGCTGTTTATTCTTATATATTTATGCTGATAGTACACATTGTAAAGTATGCTCGCGAAGATAAAAAGCTAGACCTTAAAAAATTAATGATGGACAACCTTAATCTAGAAAAAATTAAACCTGTAGCTTTGACATGATTTTTTACGAGTTTATTCACATGTTTATGGAGTATATTATTGATCATCCCTTGAATTTGGAAATCTGTACAACGGGTATTCTCTATTATAATTTCAATTGATAAGTGAAAATTCAATGCTGATGCTAGGAAAGAAAGTGAAAAAATGGTAAATGGTAAATGGTGGCTGACTTTTGGATACATAATCTGTGGTAGTCTAGCTGTAGTGATTATATCATACATTCTGAAGGCAATATTCAATGATGTTGTTTGATCTTTGATCAGCTGCATTCTGAGCATTGCTGTGATGGTATATATTGTCGTTATGTATTTTGCTCGATCAAAACCTAGTGCTGAACACGAAAAGTCTCACGAAGCTTAAATCTTAATTTTTGAATATTTTATCTTACTTATCTATTCAATAGTAATGGCATCAACTACTACAGTAGAAATAAAAAAACAAATCGAAGATAGGGATTTTAAACGGTACGTTCTAAGCGTCACTGCCTGACAAGAAGACTTGGTAGTAAAGAACCTACAAGAACGTATCAAAAAACAAAAGCTTGATGAAGATGTAATTGAATTCTTAAATCCCAAAGTAAATGAAGCAAGTATAAAAAAAGGCGAAAAAATAGTAAAGCAAAAGAAGCTTTTCCCTGGATACCTATTCTTCAAATCACGTATGAACGATCACATCTGGTATGTCGTACGTAATACACCATGAGTCAGGCTTATAGTCTGAGCCGAGACTAGACCAGTTCCTCTGACAGAAAAAGAATACCAAGATATTTTAACCCAAATCAATCAATCACAGGAAAGGTCAGAGATGACTATACCATATAAAATCTGAGATCTCGTACTGATCAAGCAGTGAGACCTCAAGGGGACACAATGACCAATAAAAGAAATAGATAGTGAAAAATGAGTTGTAGTCGTACAGGTAGAATTCCTAGGTCAGATTACTCCTGTTGTGATTGATTTAGATAAGATTGAATTACTCTAAAATGTTAGATCAAAAAAAAATAGTTACATGGGCTTTGATTATCCTGTTTCTATCGCTTGGTGTCGTATATTCACTCGCCTATATGCGTAAAACAGCTATTTTCAAGCCATCAATATCTACTACTCCTGTAGTTCAGATGAATGAGTCAAACGTTGATTCTGGTTCTGAAGGTGGGGAAAATATAAGTAATGTAGATGACCAAATTCCTACTGTCAATGTAGGAGACAATCAATTTGAATGAGAAACCTTCTCAGATATACAGCCAAAAGAGGAAAAGCCTGACCTTGCTTCTACATGATCAGCCACACCTTCCGTAATCCAGTTATTACCCGGGACTACCCAATATTTAGAAACCCTAGATATTATAGATGTTCTATGAGTATTGCCAGATTATATCCTTCAGGATGATAGAGGAAATTATTTCGCATCATACGGTGTGAAAGGCTTAGATTTTGTTAGGACAGTGCAGAACTTATGAGGCAATGTGTACGTGATGAATACTGAAGCTGAAATACTAAAAAATGAGCTTTTCGGCGACAAAGTTAGTTATATCAATATGGCAGCGTTTCAGGACAAGCTCATATTGATGGTGATAGAAATTGAAGGTGATACCTGGCTTATTCAGGTACCAGCATCTAAATACTATTCATCCAAAGCGTACCTAAAATCTTTATTTATGTAATCTTTAGTGTTAAAATGGCAAAAGTACAAACTATCCTCAATTTGGAGGTACCAGCTGGGAAAGCTCAGCCTTCTCCACCTCTTGGACCAATGCTCGGTGCAAATGGTGTAAATATCTGACAATTCATCAAAGAATTTAACGACAAAACCATGCCTCTGATGCAACAATTCTCAGGAGTTGATGTGAAAATCAAAGCAAAACTTACAGTTTATGTAGATAGGACTTTTCTACTCGAGATCTGAGATCCGATAACTTCAGGTCTTATCAAGTGGAAACTAAAAATTGCCACTGGATCAGGAGAGCCAAATAAGAAAAAAGTCTGAAAATTGACTAAAAAAGACCTCGAAGAAATTTACGAACTCAAAAAAAACGACCTCAATGCTTATAGCGTAGAACAGTGAATAAAAATCATTGCTGGAACTGCGAAAAATATGGGTGTTGAAGTTGAGATGTAGGATTAAATTATTTAATATCGTGGAAGCCAGTCAATATCTGGCGTTATATACCACTTTTATTCTTTTAAAAATTATATTACAATGGCAGATCACGGAAAAAAGTACAACGAGGCCAAGAAAAATCTTGAAGCTTTGAAAGCTTACACGCTAGAAGAAGCAGTTGCTCTACTAAAAAAAGTAAATTACGCCAAATTTGATGCAACTGTAAATATCGCAATCAAAACCAATGCTAATCCAAAGTACAACGATCAAATGCTCAGAGCAACTACCATCCTCCCTCACGGAACTGGTAAAACAAAAAAAGTTGCTGTATTTGTGAGTGAAGACAAAGCTGGAGAAGCCAAAAAAGCTGGAGCAGATATTGCAGGTTTTGAAACTATATTAGCTTTGATCAAGGAAGGAAAGATGGATTTTGATGTCCTGATTACGACTCCAGATCATATCAGAGATTTAGCACCAGTTGCTAAACAGCTATGACCAAAAGGTCTGATGCCTTCTCCAAAAGCTGGCACAGTTGCCACAGATATTGCACAGGCTGTAGAAGAAGTTAAGAAATGAAAAATTGAGTTTAGACTCGACAAAACAGGAAATATTCATGCAGGAGTTGGGAAGCTAGCTTTTGATGAGACAAAATTGACTGAAAATATCCAAGCTCTGATGAAAGCAATTGAAGACAACAAACCTACAGGAGTCAAGGGAAAACTTGTCAAAAAAGTTGTGATTTCTACGACAATGTCTCCTGGAATCATGATTGCATACTAAAACTTATAAATTTAAGTTTATTTTAAGGTTGATGAGTATAATAAAAGATCATACTACTTCAGTATGACATCTTCTATCTGAACCTTATATCACATATTAGAGAGCTGAACGTTCACTGCATCGATCAGCTTTCTTTTTTCTTTAAAAATCGTTATTTTCAGTCCCTGAGAATCCGTCTTTAGCAATAGTTTATTATTTCTGACATATCAATCGATTTCTTCTCTGAGCCTAACTTGTCATTCAGCCACCTTTTCAATGCCAAAATATGACTTAACAACCTGCATCGCAATAGTTCAAATCATTTTATTTCAGCGATAATGCTGAGAAAGTGAACGTCTAAGAGTTGAGATAATAGGTTCCATCTATTCTTTTTTCTGTTTTAATCAATAAGGTAGTTTTTTGTAGAGAAAAAGATAAGCATTCACGCCGAAAAATAGCAGTGCAATCGTGGCAAAAATAATTATTTTATGAAGCCTATTAGTTCCTTGCATCAGGATAAGCATCATCATAAACAGAGAAAAAAGCCAGACAAAAACTCTAATTTCGCTCCTTGTCCAGTTGAGAGCTAATAAACGATGATGAATATGTGTATAATCGCCTTTCATCGGAGATTTCTTTGCAATAAAAATCCTATATAGTCAAACCCATATTGCATCGAAAATAACCAGAGACAAAGCAACGATAATCGTTCAAATTTTTGCTCCTCACAAAACTGAAAGATACGCTAAGGCAAACGCCAATAGCATAGTCCCGACGTCACGGATCAGAGCAAAAGGCTTCCACTCTAGAAAAGTATAAACCAATGAAATGATAGCGAGTATCAGAGACATTTCTTTTACGATTATGAGAGTATCTAGATTATTAAACTGCGTATATGAAGGGAAAACAACCCACTCAATAAGTGCGAAAATAGTAAAAAAGCCTATGGTAAGAATTCAATTTCCTTGTGCATTTATACCATCTATTCGATTGACTGCATTTATCACAAAAATCGACCAACAAGCAAAAAGCAGATAAAGAAGCCAGTCTGGAAGTATAAAAGTATGTGAAGATATGATAAATTCATAATTAGAAATTCAACTAATATACAGAGCCAAGCACGCTGCTATTGCATGTACAAAAAATCTAGCTATCGGAGGAACTTTTAGCTTAATTCTGCCCATATATTCAAGTTCTGTAATAGTTTCAAACAGCACAATCAAACTGCCGCCTGCTAAAAATCACTGGATTAAAGGCGAAGTATAAAAAGACGGATAAAAAATACCTACTATAACCAAGATTATCACATAAACAACGAGTCATTGCAAGGTTGGAACTGGAAATCTAGAGTTTTTAAGATCATTTCATGGTCTATCTAATATTTTTAGTTTCCTGAAAAACGTTATCCCTGCCCAGGAACAAAGAATTGTAATGATAAGTATAAAAATATAGGTCATAACTATTATTTTGGCTGAATAAGGGTTGGTTTTCCCTTTTGAAAGATAGAATGAAATTTGGCTGACAATATAGCTCTATATTTTCGTCCCATCTGACAAATACTAAATAGCGAGGTAGTAACCAGATAAAGTCCGATAGCAGAATTAAGTTTGTAGACCAAAGCTCCCATCATCACTGCCATCATTACACTCATCATTCACATCATATTGGACATATCTGGCATACCAGGAGTTGCTGAAGCTTTTTTAGGCTGAGCAATCATAGATAGTTTCATCTGAGAGAAGTTCAGAACTGCTACTATGAGAGTGAGTGGAATATTTTTTGCAGTCAATAAATCAATGCCCAGAAAAGTACTATTTACATTTGACACGTCTGCATATTGGCTTCAGAAGCTATAAAAGAAGCTATATAATCGATCAGTCGGAATTCACTCATCACCCGCAAATTTTCTAACAACCCAGTACAGACATAAAAAGATAGGTATCTGTATAATCATCGTGAGACATCCTTTGAGTGGAGCCTTTCCTTCAGTTTTGAACAGCTTTAATGTCTCTTCTGAGAGTTTCTGAGGATCATCAGCATGTTTTTTTTGTAATTCATCGATTTTTGGCTGAAGATTAGACATTCAAGCCTGCATATCGTTTCCTGCCATA
>BNUE01000050.1 GCA_025997135.1 candidate division SR1 bacterium
CGTCGCTGGCTCTGGTCCTCGAACCTGGAACTGTAACGGTGATAATGGTGGAGGAAACGCTAGCTGTCAGACTAACGCTTTCTGTGCATCTCAGCCTAGCTATACACACGCTAGTTTTACTACTGGAACTCCGACATCTGCAAATCAAACCTGGGTTAAAGGTGCTGCAAACTGTGGCTTTACCTGTGAGTCAGGCTGGACAGGTGCAACATGTGCTGATCAGATAGTCAACTGAGCCTGTGGAACAGCTAATGGAAGCACTTATACTTCTGCTCCATCTGGATCAATTCTCTGTGCAAACTCTACAACGCCTAGCTCCGTAACTACCAATGCATCTACATATACATGGACATGTGCAGGACTTAACGGATGAACTACCAGCCCTACCTGTACCGCTACTAGAGCATGTGCGGCGACAACTTCTGATGGATACTCTGTACCTCAGACTAATGGAGGAATCACTACAGCTTCATTACAGAAATCTGTCGCTATCACCGGATGAACCAGATACTACAATAGGACTTTTACTTGTACTAACGGCTCTTTTACGGCTAATAATCCTGAAACCTACTCTACAAGCTGTAATACCAATTATACAGCTCAGAACTGAACTACTATCACTTCTAGCTGTATAGCAAATACTCAGCAAGTAAGCTGTGGAACAGCTCCTACAAATGGAGCTTGGGTAAGCTGATATGATAAATTCACTCAAACCTGGAATGGTACCGCTTGGACTCCTGCTTCTGCTCCTGCACCTAGCTCAGATGGTGTAGAATGTAGATTTGGCTGTAATAGTGGATATACTGTAAATGGTGCCAGCTGTACCGACACACAAGCACCGACATCACCTAGTATCTCTATCGCTGGAGGAGCTACTTATACCACTTCGACAAGCGTTACTTTGACCCTCTCTGCCACGGATAACGTATGAGTAAGCCAGATGTGTATCTCTAATGACTCTGCAACATGCTCATCACGAGAAACTTATAATACTTCTAAATCACGAACTCTAGCCAATACACAGGGAACTAGGACAGTTTACGTGAAATATAGAGACGCTGCATGAAACGAGTCTACTTCTGCAAATGATACCATAATTTTTGATAATGTAGTGCCGACTATATCTAATGTCTCATACTCACCAGCTCAAATCTCAAGTGGCACCGTGAGAGTGACAGTCACCGCATCTGATGCTACTGCTGGAATATTGGCTACAAATGGATACTCTTTTGATGGTGGAACCACATGGCAGACAGCTGCTTACAAAGACTTCACAAGTTCAACCTCAAGTAGTGTGAAAGTAAAAGATAAAGCTGGAAATATCTCTAATGCGACATCTTTTTCTACAACGACTGACACCACTGCCCCTGTCTGCTGAAGCTGGACTTATAGTGCTGCCACTGCTACGCTGGCAGGATCAACTGACGCAGGTGCAGGTATTGCTACCGCAGGTTGAAGCTGTTCTCGCTCTGCTCAGTGAACATGTAATGTAACTATCTCTGATACAGCCTGAAACACTACAACCTGTACCTCTCCAGCCTACACTGTAGGTGTCTGTGGAACTGCTAATAATACTAACGCTAGCACTAAACCTAGTACTAATCTATGTAACTATGGTACTAATACTACCGTCGCTGGCTCTGGTCCTCGAACCTGGAACTGTAACGGTGAAAATGGTGGAGGAAACGCTAGCTGTCAGACTAATTCTTACTGTGCTAGCTATACAGATGGAAACTGAGTATTTACAGTAGGGTCTCCAACCACTATCAATCAAACATGGCAGACTTCTAGCTCAAATAATCCTTGTTATGTAGCTTGTAGTGCTGGATACGCACGAAATGGAACAAGCTGTGCAATCCAAAACTACTCTATCACCTGTGACGCTAACTGATGATCAGCTTCTACCGCTAGTCCTACATCTTATAACGTAACCACCGCTACATTTACACCTACCTGTAGTACTACTACAAAAGCTAACTCTACTTACACTCGATCACCTGCTATATCTAGCATAACAGTATGAAGCGTTGGTGCTAAAATTTATACAGCTCAGTGGACAACCTGTAATGTCTGTAGTACTACTAATGCTAACTGTAGTCTGAATGTGGTCAATAATACGTGTACATACGCTACCAGCTGTAAAGATTGATATGGAAACATACAGAATAACTGAGCTTACAACGCCAGCTGTAGTGCGACCAACTACACTATCACTTACGATGGAAATGGAGGAACTCTCACTTCTTGTAGCCCTCTGTCTTACACCGTCGCAAGTTGAACAACCACGCCAACCTGTACCACTAAAACTAGAAATGGATACACCTTCTCATCTTTCTCTCCTGCAAGTATCCCATCTGGATCCACAGGAGACAAGACAATAACCGCTCAATGGACGGCTAATACGTATGACATTACAGTAACTAACTGATCTGTAAATACTGCAACATTCTCAACATCGACTTCCTCTCAGACTAGAACTCTGACATCTTCTTGTCCTGCTGGATATATTTTTGGTAGTTGGTCTGTCACGACAAATAGCACGTCCGCTTCAACTATCTCTACAAATACACTCACTATCCCTGCTAATGCTTATGGTAATATTGCTATAAGTGCGGTATGCAACGCAATAAATTATACCCTAACATGTGATTCAAATGGCTGATCGGCATCTACTGCCACACCGTCATTTTATAATGTCGAGACGGCTACATTTACACCAAGCTGTAGTGCAACGATCAAAGAAAATTCTACATATACTTGGAGTCCAAATCTTTCAAATATAGCTCAATGAAGCATAGGAAGTAAAAAATATACAGCCACTTGGACGGCATGTACTCCTTGTAATACTACAAATGCCAGCTGTAATCTCAGTGTGGTAGATAATGTATGTAATTATGAAACAAGTTGTAATGATGGCTATGAAAATATACAGAATAACTGAGCATATAACGCTAGCTGTTCTGATAATACGGTACCAGTGATTAACTCAGTTACCAAGACTCCGAGTGCTTGGACATCTGGCTCAGTAATTATTCAAGTCACAGCGACTGATAATTCCACTATGGAATATAGTTTTGATAACGGAGTAAATCGACAGGTGAGTGATTCAAAAATATTTACCTTCAATCAGGTAGCAAATACTATACAAGTCCGTGATATTGCTGGAAATACTGCTAGCAGCTGATACTCACTGACAAATATTGATACAGTAAAACCAAATATAACAGAAATAAATCAGACTCCAAATAACGTAATACTGACAAATAACGATGTCGTGATAACAATAACGGCAAATGATACCTGAGCAGGTCTTCACGATACTGCCTACTCTTTTGACAACGGTCTAAACTGGCAAAACTCTCCTTCAAAAACATTCTCAGCTAATGCGAGTGGAATAATCGCTGTTCGTGATGTAGTGGGAAATGTTGCTACAGGAAGTTATAATATCACAAATATTGATAAGACACCAATTTCAGGATATATTTCATACTCAACTCTACTTTGGACAAATCAGAACGTTATAATCACTCTCAATATAACAAAAGAAATCCAGCCAATCACAGGATGGACTAAAGTGGATACAGATACTTATACGTTAACTGTATCCGAGAATACTGGATGAATCGTGAATTTCACCGATCTGCACGGAAATCAATGATCAGCTTCTTTTTCTGTTTTAAATATAGATATATCTCCTCCAACTATGGATGTCCAGCATATACCGATAGAGACCGTTTATACCTGAGTCAATGTGACTATCACCGCAACGGATACCTGATGATGACTGGCAACTGAGGCATATAGTTTCGATGATGGAGCTACTCGACAGGCAGACAACACAATATACATAATTACAAATCAGACTATCCCAATAAAAGTTCGTGATAAGGCCGGTAATATAAGCTCCACAACGCATGAAGTAGACAATATCGATGATAGTCCTCCAGAAGGCACCGTTTATTATCAGCCTCTCGTATCTCGACGAACTAATTGACCAGTAGTCGTCACGATCCAGTTTAATAAGCCGATACAAGCTATCAATTTCTGATGGCTTAGCACAGGGACAAACGCTTTCTATAAGATTTACCAAGAGAACGAGACTGAAAATGTCCTATTTGACTGATAGAAAAGTAGATAAAAAAATCTGATTTATTTCTTTATACTTTATTACTATGAAACACCTATTACCTCCGCATAAATCATTATTCTGAATAGGACTGAAAATTGTAGTTATGCTTTTGCTGATTACAGGAGTCTCGTTTGTCTATGATTGAGCTAATGCAGCACCCGCAAATTCTAATCAATCAGAGATAATCGCTGATGGTTCACGAGTTGCAAAAATTTTTAATGGTATTATCTGAGAAATCACTGGAAGGACTGGAAGCGTCCAAGTCAATGTGACGAATATTGATAAGATAGCACCTATTATTTCAGGAGTTGATTTGTCTCCAAGCTCTCGAACATCTGGAGATGTGACTGTCACCATCATAGCTACAGATGAATGAGGCTCAAATATTTCAGGTTATTCATTTGATAATGGAGATACTCGGCAGAGCTGAAATACAACAACATACACAGACAATACTAACTGAACCGCCTTGGTAAGTGATGTGGCAGGCAATATAAGCTCAGGAGAAGTGTTTAATATCACTAATATTGATAAAATAGCTCCTAGCTTCACAGACATCACTCATTCACCAGATTGAGATACAAATCAAGATGTAACTGTAACTGTAAACTGAGCTACTGATGATTGAGCAGGATTAGCGGATGAAGCATATAGTTTCGATGGAGGAGCTACTCGGCAGTCTGAAAACTATAAAGTGTATGAAGACAATCAGCCTTCTTTGACTATTAAAATAAGAGATGCTGTATGAAATATTACAGAGGAGCCTTACTGATTCAGTAATATTGATAAAGCAGAACTTACAATCACACCTAGCTACTTACCAAGCACTGCTCACTCAGGTGCAATTACAGTTTTAATGACACTAAATTCCACTGGATGAGACGCTCCAGCAGGCTGGACAAAATCAGGAAACTTCCAGTATTATCAGATATTTGACGGTGTAGTAAATAGTGATGAAATCTATAGTGGAGCTGTAATATTTACAAACTATGTATGAACGACTGGTGAAGTAAGTTATGATATCAGAATAGATAGAGAAAAGCCAACCTGTGAAATTAGTTATTCAACTACAGGCTTCACAAACACTGATGTAGTAGCAAGTCTCGCAAATTGTAGTGAAGATATATCAGATGATACTGAAGCTCATACATTCACAGAAAATGGAAGTCATATCTTTAATTTCGTAGATCAGCTCTGAAATACAGGATCAGTTACAGCGACTGTGAATAATATAGACAAAACTGATCTGACTTTTGATATTACATACGACCCAGACCAAGCTAGTTCTGACACTATTACAGTCATCCTAACACTAAATTCCACTGGATGAGACGCTCCAGCAGGCTGGACGAAATCAGGAGACTTCCAGTATTATCAAGTATTTGATGGCGTAGTAAATAGTGATGAAAGCTATAGTGGAACAGTTGTTTTTGAAAACTATGTATGAACGACTGGTGAAGCAAGTTATGAT
>BNUE01000051.1 GCA_025997135.1 candidate division SR1 bacterium
AAAAGACTTTAAAAGAGTATCAAGAATTAGGTTTTCTTATGAATGTTAGTGATGAAAACATGGCAAAACACCACGGTGATATATCTTATTTTAGTATACTTTCAGCACTTATGAAGATGAATGCCTCTATGAAATTGCGAATCACAGCATGAGTGCAGGTGTGATTTGGTGCTGGATGATACGATTGATTATTATGAGCTGAAGTAAGTGATGAATTTTTAGCCCAATTAAGGCTTGATTACCCGAGTTTTTTCAATTATTCATGTTCTACTTTACTCAAAGATATTCAAAAAAAATTATCAAAAATTAAGCAGATATGAAGCTCAGCGAGTAGCTCTCGATCTATAATATCTACCTCAACTAAAAGATTAACTCGAGCCTTGATAGAATTTGTACCTGAAACTATCGGTATCAATGTAGGGACAGCATGAAATCCAGGTTGATGAGCAATGTTTGATGAATCAGAACTTCAGATGCTCAGAAGTATTTACTGAGTCGACACATCACAGCTCACAAATACTGAGATAGGTAGACTTGTAAATCGTATTGCACCCATTGGCTGACGAAAAAAAGCTCGAAATGATATGAAAAAGACGTGAGCAAGTCTCTATAAATGAGCCTCAGAAACTGTAGATAAAATAGGGGATAATTTTAAAGAGACAGGCTCTTTTAAAGCAATGACTGATGATGAGAGGATGAGAGTATTCTGGGCAGAATGAAAATATTATTCACTTTCCTTTGATGACACATTATACGATAATTTTATAACTTCTACAAATGATGCCAAAAATCTCGCTCAAGAGTTATATGATGAGATGATCATAGATGATACCAGTACTCAGACGCCATATTTCAAAGTAATATTAGATCAGATGGAGATACTAAATACCGATGTAATTTGAAAAGATAAAGCTTCATGACTTCGTAAAACAATAGGTGATTTATGTGAAAAACAGGCAACAAATAAGGGAACTTCCGATTGTAGACCATCATAATTTTACTTCTATATTTATATTTACAAATTAAAATGATAAAAAAAATCTGCACTTCATTCACGTTCTTATTGCTAATCATAAACGGGCTTTGTACCGCAGATTTTGAAGATTTTGACAATATAGAGACACCCATCAGAAATACTACAAATGAGTTAAGTCAGAAATTACGCCAAGATTATAAATATCAACTAGTAGATGAATACTGTAATATTGTTTTATGATCATGAAATGGTAATTTTGCATTTTCTGATTGAGATTTCTCCATAGAAATGTGAACTAATTGGAGTTCTCGTGAATCTCTTTTCAACAAGGCATTATGTACATCTCGATGAATATCATTAGATGATACCTTGATTGATGGCACTTTTTATCCCAAATGAACCTTTTACCCAACACAAAAAGATGAGGATAATAAGGATATTTGCAGAAAAAATGGCAAGACAAACCAGTCAAATCAATGTAATGTTTCAATATATGCAAATAAGATTTTCAGCAAGCTTTTAAATGATCTTTTTTCTATCCAGTGGGCTAAATGACTTTGAGTGAAATCAGCAGAAACTAGCGAAAATGAGAAACGTATTACTGATTTCTTTGCCAAAAAATTCTTAATAGATGGGAAAACCGTTAATGAATTAAAATCTGAATTTCCAAAAACCATCGCAATGCTAGACAAAGACCAAAAAACTCAGCAAAAATACATCAAACAGTTGACCTTTTTAGAAAACACAGTTTTATTTGAATTAGGTAAAAAATGCTGAGACCCTGAAAATACTGATTTGAATTTATATATCTGCTGAGTTCACGGTTCATGAGATACAGAATGAACTAATCCATATTTTATCAATGTAATTACAAATGAATATGTAAACTATCGCTTATTTGTAGACTTTTATACACGTTGATTAGATTTATTGCAGAAAAAACCAGGTATAGACACAGATATTCAGAAATCTTATCAAATGGAAATTATAGCAATGATAGACCAAGCAGAAGTGATGAAAACAGCCATAAAAACTGCTCGAACTGAAGTAAATGATGCTACAAATGCTTATCCAATACATGTTTGATTTGCAATGTATCAGGAAAAAGCAGTTAAAATCAGAAATAATGCTTCTAAACTATTACAACCTTTTTACGCTTTATATGAAAAATTACGCAATGTTCAACCAATCAATTAAATCATCATTCAGGTTTCTTTTTCTATTATGCATGTTTACTTTCATAGGTTTACAAGGTGTTTCTGCTGATGTTTTCAATGTATGGTCTAGCTGGGATGAAGATATGGCAGATCTAACAATGGATTTATGAATATCTAAGGCTCTAATGAATTATCTAGACAAATCAAAAGCAGGATCATATCTAAATCGCTTGTATGATAATAATTTTTCTGCAAATCCTTTTTTAGATATTTTACAAGAACAACAAAATACAAAATTAGATATACATTTAGCTGGTATGGACTGGATTTCCTCAGAGTTATCAAAAAAAAGCTGTTATCTAACAAATGAAAGCTTAACCAGTATATTATTATCTTTTAGTGAAGATTTTTCGCGTGATATAACCTTTCAGATCTGACAAAACTCCAAAAACATTGTAAATTTAGTACCAGACATCAAAAGTACAGAAAATGCTTGTTGGAGCTTTGTAAGTTGTTATTATCCAGAATTTAAATGATCATATATGTCCAAATGTAAAGATGATATGATTGGTCGATATAATCAAGGATCTAAGCAAAAAACTCGCCTACAAAACGTCAAAACTGCACAAGTAGGGGAAGATAAATTCTGGAATCGAAACCCAAATAATACAGAAGACGACTCGCCTTTTGACATATTATATGACATCAACTCTATCGCAAAAGTGCTTTTTGAAGATGTAAAAGAGTCTTATGTAATAGCTTTTTATCAGATGCCAAAATTTACAAATTCTAATCAGAATAATTGAGGTATTAGAGGTGATTCTCAATGAGCTATAGCTTGAACCTCCAGACCATCAGATGCAAACGATAATGCAGCAACAGAAGGGACTCCCATAAACACAAACTCGACAAATCTTGACGCCAACAATACCAGTGAAGATAACGAGTTTTCTACATTTATATCAAAAACAGAAGATAAAAATCAGAATTCTAATACCGTTTGAACATCAACCTCTGCCTGAAATTCTAGTTCTAATAGCTCAACATTTTGAACTAATATGTGTAATACCGCAGAAGAACCTGAAATATCAAACAATTCAAACAACTCAAGTTCTTCTACTAGCAATTCATCACAAGAGAGCATCAGTTTAGACAACATAACTCAGGCAGAATATGAACAATATATCAATGACGTAAAAGATATACTCTCAGAAGATGCAAAAGTCTGAGCAGAAGCAGCGAAACAAAGAACTGACTGATCAAAAACCAACACAGAAGATCCAGCTGATCAAGAAGCAATTAAAGAAGCAAGAACTTGTTACAGCAGATGTGAAGGACTTAGAATAGACCAAAAAGCTGTATGTACGGTTATGTGTACCTGTGATACTTATAAATCACCAATTCGAGACCCAATAAAAGACTGATTATGACCTATTTTACAGATTAAATACTGTGCGGTTCCGACTCAAAATCACTTTTTCGACTCAGATGGAATTATAATTTATAGTTTTGAAAGAGTTATAAATGAAATATTTGGAGTATTAGATAGTCTAGATAAAAGCTGAGAACTTGGAATTTACGAAAAACAAAAAGAGATGCTAGACTCATCCACAAAATCTATGAATATTGCCAAACAGTTTACTTTTACTGTCGAACAAACAGTGAGAAGTATTGTAACTACTCAGGAAGAATCCGACAAAATGAAGATAGATAAGGCGAAAATAGAAAATACATCTCTCAAACGTGCCACATGAATTTTAAAAGACATTCAAGACACTTCCATCTCTACAAAATACACGATTATACAGGACAATAAGGCTATCTCAGAAGAAAATAATGTTATCGCTAAATTATTAAACGCATTAGAAGAGCAAAAAAACGAAGTTTTATCGGCACAACTTCAATCTTCTTTCGATCAATGAGATATCTCTAAAGCAGAAAAAAAAATCTGACTATGAATTATAATGGATAATTTTCTGCTCAGACATATAAAATTCTGGGTAAATATTACAGATTATTTCAAAGAGCTTCAAACAACAGCTGAATATTTAATCTCAAAAATATAATTGATTTGATATTGTTCACATTTTAGCTTGTATTTATTCCGTTTTTTTATAGAAATATAAAGATTTATTTTTCGTGAATATATAAAATGACAAAAAGGATTTTGACGGGGCTAAAACCCACTTGAGACCAGCTTCATCTGTGAAATCTCTTCGGTGCAATCAATCCATTCGTGGAATTGACCAAACGTGAAGAAAAGTCTGATTTTTTTCTCTTTTTAGCTAATATGCACGGACTTACTGTAATTCATGATGCAGAAACTCTGAAAAAATATAGTTTGACAATTCTAAAGCTTTATCAGGCACTGGGAGTGGATACTTCAAAAGTGTATATTTACAATCCAGCGGATATTCCTGGTCATGCTCAGCTAAATCGGGTTCTATCATGTCTGACGATAATGGGGACGATGGAGAGAATGCATAGCTACAAAGATGCCCTGGCAAAGGGGAAAGCAGGAGAGGTTAGTGTTGGAACTTTTTGTTATCCGATTTTGATGGCGGCGGATATTTTGCTGTATGATGCGGATTTGGTGCCAGTTGGCAAGGACCAGAAGCAACATGTGGAGTATGCTCGTGATATTGCAGGCAAATTTAATCGTCAGTTTGGTGAGACTTTCAGGCTTCCAGAGCCATTTATTCCAGAAGGTTCAGCTACAATAATTGGTCTGGATGGTCGCAAAATGTCGAAATCTTACAATAATTATATTTGACTTCTAGACGATGAAAAGACACTTCTGAAGAAAGTTAGGCAGATTTCAACTGATATGAAGACAGTAGAAGAGTCAAAAAATCCTGATGAAAATAATGTTTATCAGATTGGAAAGTTTTTCTTGACTCCTGAGGAAGATCAGGCTCGGAGAGGTAAATTTCTAGCTGGAGGCTATTCTTACAAGGATGCAAAAGATTATCTATTTGAGAAAATGTGGGCTTATTTGGAGCCTATTCAGACGAGGTATAAAGCTATTAGTGATGAAGAGGTTTTTCGCGTGTTGGAAAATTGAAAGAAGGCTGTGTCAGGTTTGGCTGAGGCGAAGATACAAGATGTATATCAGAAGGTAGGGTTTAGATTGTAAAAAAATATATATGCAGTTGTGCTTATGCTTTTAATAGAAAATTTGATTTAGTTTTTCTGCTTCTCGACTAGCATATATATATATATCAATCTAAATATTTCCGCTTGTAATCAAGGGAAAAAAGAATATAAAATGCTGATTTTTATTTTCTTTTCACTTTTCTCGATGAAAAAACTCCTTACGACCTTTCTTATCACCTGACTTTGTTTAGTTTTTACTTGCA
>BNUE01000052.1 GCA_025997135.1 candidate division SR1 bacterium
TGCAAGTAAAAACTAAACAAAGTCAGGTGATAAGAAAGGTCGTAAGGAGTTTTTTCATCGAGAAAAGTGAAAAGAAAATAAAAATCAGCATTTTATATTCTTTTTTCCCTTGATTACAAGCGGAAATTTATAAGATTTTCCCTAAATGGTATGCCCATTTTCCTTTTTTGTCTTGATTTTATTTCTCACTTATCAAAAAAATTTACTATCAAAAAAAGGCGGTTCACGAAACCGCCACTACAAAAGATTATTTCAAAGAAAAGTACGATCTTAATACATTCACATACCGCCCATTCATCACATTCCACCTCATATTCCTGCTCATTCACTACCTCCGTGAGCACAGCATTTATCTTCTGGTGCATCAACTACCACTGCCTCAGTGGTCAAGATCATCGCAGCAGTTGAAACGGCATTTTCTAGTGAAACTCTGAGGACTTTGGCTGGGTCAATAATTCAGGCTTTTTTGAGATTTGTAAACTCCCCTGTCTTAGCATCGAAACCGAAGTCCATATCGTCAGATTTTTTTACCTCTTCTACTACATAATCACCCTTGAACCCCGCATTATTAGCGATTTGTTTCACTGGATACTGAATTGCTTCCTGGATTATTTCTACAGCAACCTGTTCATCCTCGGCTGGAAGTTTGAAGGTAGAAAGAGTTTTAGAAAGCTGAACTAGAACGCTTCCACCTCCAGCGACGATACCTTCTTCGATTGCAGCACGAGTTGCATTCAGAGCGTCTTCTATTTTGAATTTCTTATTTTTCATCTCCATCTCGGTCGCAGCTCCGACTTTGATAACTGCAATTCATCCGACGAGTTTTGCGAGTCTTTCTGCGAGTTTTTCTTTGTCGTAGTCTGACTTTGAGTTCTCTATTTGAGATCTGATTTGATTTGCTCTGCTTTCTATTTCTTCTACATCTCATTGACCGGCTACGATGATGGTTTCGTCTTTATTTACGATCACTTTGTCAGCTTTTCCGAGCATATCGAGATTCGCATCTTCTAGTTTAATACCTAAATCTTCTGTGATAAGTGTCGCACCTGTAACAGAAGCAATATCTTTCAAAATCTCTTTTTTTCTGTCTCCGAAACCAGGAGCTTTCACAGGGACTGCATTCAATGCACCTTTTAATCTGTTTAGAATGAGTGATGCCAGTGCTTCTCCCTCCACATCTTCCGCAATTATGAGAATATCTTTACGTCCAGTCTGAGCCATACTTTCAAGAACGGGCAAAATGTCCTTTAGAGAGCTGATTTTTTTGTCTGTTATCAGGATAAATGGTTTTTCAATGATACTTTCCATCCTTTGAGAATCAGAAACAAAGTACGGACTCAAGTATCACTGGTCAAATTGCATTCATGTTTTGATTTCCTTGGTCAGACCAATTGTATTTCATTCTTCAACAGTGATCGTTCCGTCCTTTCCTATTTCTTCAAAAACGTCTGAGATAAGAGTTCATACCTCTTCATCCTGAGCAGAAAGGGTAGCAACTTGTTTGATAAGTTCTTTACTATCTCCGATTTGTTGAGCGGCTTTCTGGATCTCTTCTACCAACTTATTCACAGTCTTGTGCAAACCACGACCAAGAGCGAAAGGATTGATCCCACTGTCGATATAGCGAAGTCCTTCTTTGGTGATAGCGTGAGCCAATACTACAGTTGAAGTTGTACCATCTCCTGCCTCTTTATTTGTCTTTTCTGCAGCTTCTTTGACCATATTCGCTCCGACATTCTGCAGTTTATCTTCGAGTTCTATTTCTTTTGCGACAGTTACTCCATCATTTGTAACTGTAGGTGCTCAGTATGATTTGTCGAGGATTACATTTCTCCCTTTGGGTCACATCGTCACTTTTACGACGTTATTCACTGTTTCTACCCCTGCTAGTAGTGTTTTTCTAGCATCATCTGCGAAATGGATTTCTTTTTTCATAGGTGTTTTAGTATAAAAGTTAAAAAATGCTGATTTATGAACTGAGAATATCAGTTAACTCCTTGAGAATTTCATCAATATCTCTATTTCCGCTCGTACCTCGATTATTTAGGCTACTATTTGCAGAGAGATACATCAGGGTCATAACATTTCAGCGAGTCGTTGGATTATCCTTGATAGAAAATTTGGAAATATCTAGTCAGAGTGATTTAGCTCTAGAATAATAATTATCCGCTCGGTGATTGCCATTTTCAGACTGTAATCAATCAAGTATTCTGATCAAGATAGTCACTGCTTGTGCATTTGTCAAGGTCTGATCTGGCATATATTTACCATTTGCACCTCTGATAATATTATATCTGCAGGCATCCTGAACGTATGGTTTTAAATCTTCTATGACTCGTTTTTGATCTGAGAATGAGCAGCTCTGAAGTGTCGAAGTGGATGTGTTACGAAAGTTCTGAGTCTCTGCAAATTCTACAAAAAACTTTGCTGCTTCATCACGTCTGAGAGTATCGTATGGTCTGAAGCTAGATGTCGTATAATAACGAGTCAATCACTGGTCATAACCTCGCTGAATTGCATCTTCAAGGACTGATGCAGAGCTTGTAGAGATGAATAATGCGAAAGTTAGCATAGCAATTAGGGTAATTGTCAGTTTTTTCATCTGTTTATAATTAAAAAAGTAAAACTACTGTTTTGCGAGGAGTGATGAATGTTTGATGACGAGATACTTCACTTTTTCACCATTTTCTTCGACTTCGATTTCATCAGGTGCATACTGGGTAAAGTATACAATATCTCAAATCTGAACATCAACGGGAGAACGGTTTCCATTTTCAAGGATTTTGCCTGCTCAAACTGCGATGACTTTACCTTTGTAAGGTTTTTCTTTGGAATCAGGGAGGATAATTCAGCTTTTTGTAGTCGTTTCCTCGATGATGGGCTTGATCAAAATGTGATCTTCTAGCGGTTGTAATACCATGACTTTTAATGTTTAAAAAATAAAAAGCACAAATTTGTTTTACGTGCTATTTATAATGAAATATAGTATAAAATGCAAGAGATTTTTAAATATTTTTTCACTAATAAAGCGAAAGCTATCTTTATATTATAATCATCAACCTTAAAATAACCTTAAATTTAAATAAATATTCATCATTTCTCCATCAGGATCTTGAAATAGCAGTCTATAAGCTGTCAATTGCATAGATTCTACATCTTCGTGTCCATACAAATAATCACCTACCAGTGGCAAACCATGATGAGATAGATGATACCTAATTTGATGAGTTCTGCCAGTCAATAGCTGGATTTGAACTTCACATCTATTTTTTTCAACTGCTGCAATTTTTTCTATTTTCGTGATACCAAGTTTTGGCGTGAAATGTGGAGTCTTTGCGTAAACTGTCTCCTGAATGTAGAATGGTAATCAGTTTTTTTTTATCTCTTGTAAAAAACAGTCTCCATCAGGCAAAATTTCACATTTAGCTCGATAATATTTCTGCAATTTTACATTCTCTTTCTGAGCAATGGTTTCAGATTCAGATTTCTCAGAGAAAAGCTGCTTAAAATGAGCCAATCCCCTCTCTGTCTTTGCGATAATCATCAATCAATCTGTTTCTTTGTCCAAGCGATGTACCAGTCCAGCTCTAATAAAATTAGAAAAAGAAGGCAGATTCTTGAAATGATGATAAAGTCGACCAACTACACTCGGCTCTTTTACGTCTCGAAGTGAGTTTGGATGCGACAAAACTCATTTTGGCTTGTTTATTATTAGATAGTCATCCTTTTCGAGCATTATCTGAATGTCTATATCTGGAGCCTCCTCTAAAATCACAGGCGATAAATATCTCTCCAAACTATCTACAGAAATATGGTCTCACAGCTTTAATTTTAAGCTTTTTTTGACTGCATTTCAATTTACTTGCACTCCTCATCTCTGGATTATATGATGAAAAAATGCCCTAGAGTAAGGAAATTTTCTGGTTAACCAAGTATCAATTCTAACTTGCTCAATCTCATCGTATGTCAGTTCCATAAAATTTTTAAGAATTAGAGATAAAAGACTGAATTTTTAGCTCAATTTTTATATTATCAGTCGAGATCTGAGACTCTCTAAGTGTAAGCAAAACTGTTTGTTTGTCCTCGTCATAACTATATTCTCCTAGCATCGGTTGATAAGCATAAATCTGACCAGTCGGAGAGATCATCATCAGAGCTTTTCATCAGCGAGAAACCAGTTTTCCGCCTGCATACATTCCATAGTTTTGTAAGTCTGTGTTTTCGATAGTGGAAACGTCATATTTATCTGCTTGCACATTTATTAATTCTTTGAAGACAAAGTAGATTTTAAACATTATATTTCAGTTTTCATCCGTAATTTGTAATATTGTGGAAGCTTTATCTACTGAAATCTGCATAGAAACCTTATTTTTGTAAGCATCTTGAACTTTGATTACTCCAGTTTTTGGATCTAAGACTGCAATTTTTTCTTGGTTTTTTGCATAAAATCCAATATTATCATTGATCTCATATTCTTTTCATAAAATTATCACTTTCTCTTTTTCGAGTTCAAAATCCTGAGTTCCATCCATCGTGGAAATGATTTGCCAATTGTTATTAGATTTTTTCTGGAAAGTTACAGTTCACCTATCAATATCTTGTGAGAGCTCAGCAGTAATACTTGCGGTAGTGTCTGAGGTTTTATCGACACTTGTAATCTCAATATCTGGAATAGAAATAGAAAGCTGAACGTTTTTTCTAGTTTCATTTCACACATGGTCTAGTGCTACAAATTCATAATTTAGCTCTTGGGTTCCAGTAAAAAATAGATTTGATAACATTATGAGATCATTTTCTAGTTTGCTCACTTTTGAATTTATAAGTTTATTATCCTGATATATCTCCATTTTTGCTAGTTCAACATTATCTTTTCGATTCATAATGAGAGAATAACGTGTGCCTACAAATCATTCAAGGTTATCACCACTACTCACTACTTTCTGAGTCGAAAGCCTGAGTAAACTAGCTTCTCAGTCTGGTCACATATCATCTCAGAATATTTGTCTACCTAAAACAAGTTGATTTGACCATGGAGAGGAGGCTTGTAAAGTATTATCAATATTTTGAAGTGCCGTAATCCTTGCGTATGCCCATTTTCTCTCAATATTACTGATAATTACTGATATGTTGGTCTGAGTTGCGTCATAATATATTACCTGATTTATAAGTTTATTTGCTGTATTTTGTTTTCTTTCTGGAGTTCACCAGTCTTGTGTTTCGTCTGTTATAGTTTTGGTTAAATTTAGGAATGGGAATTTGAGTTTTACGTCCGTCAAATTTGTTCATTGAGGAACGAGCAAAATCCGAGCTTCAATCTGATTTTTATTCTGATCTACTTTTTCACTGGAATAATCTATTCTATTTGTGATTTTCATCAGATACCCTGCAGTATTTGGGGTTATAACCCTCTTTCGTGAAAAAGATAATTGATCAAAGCTCTGCCCTAATACCTTAAAATTCTT
>BNUE01000053.1 GCA_025997135.1 candidate division SR1 bacterium
TTCTATGTGCTAGACTGAGTCGATAACTTGCCATCTCAGCCAAAAGCTGTATTGACAAGCTCAAAACTAGACAATAAATACCAAATTTGGAGCCTGATAGATGATAATAATTTAGAATATGGTAGAGCTATTTTCCGGTTTCCGAATGTGAACCTGATCGAAAAAAATGTCGTAGTCAATGACCCACTCTATCAGGTATCGTCAGCTTTTTCTAACTGATCTACATCTGCTAGAGGTGTTATCTGAGTTTTTGATTTAGATAGCTCACTCACTATCAATGCAGGCTATTTATCAATTCAGGACAGTAATGTGAGAGATAATTATGTATGATTCAGATGAGATTTTAAAAATATGTCACTCTGGAGTGAGTGAGAAACTGTAGGTGACTCTACCAAAAACTTCGGTTCAGAACTCCTTATAAATATAGGAGATCCTTTACTCCAGAAATCAGATAAAAACCCAGAACTTTACGGCACAGATTATGATGGTGGTCTATGACAGGTATTATTTTCAGACGCTACAAAAACGATTCTCACAGTAAAACCTATTGATTTCAATAATGACTGACTCAAAGACTTAGTAATCATCTATACAGATGGATCAGTCAAACTTGCCAAAAATTATGGATGAAAAAGACCATATCAAGACCTGCAAAACTTATTATTTATAGATGTATCTATCTCAGATGCCTACGTATGAGATGTCGATGGAAATGGCTATGAAGATCTGATTATTCAGATGCAATCTGGTCAGATGAGAACTTATCTAAATGAACAGGGTAGATTTGACATCGATGGAAATGTCATCTGTCTAAATATCGGTGTCCAAACAGAAGAAAAAAGCCTGACTCCAGACGATCTTTCACCTGCATTTCAAATTTTCTTGGAAGATATGGACAAGGATGGGTCTGTAGATTTTATCACAAACGATAATTTATGATTTGTTAAAATTTTCTACTGATGAAAAACAGATGGTAAGCCGAATTATCTGAGTACAGAGATTACAAAATGTGATGACGGTCGATACGATAGACAGAAAAATACAGCTATGATAGTGACCAGATTTGCTATGAGCCTAGATGAAACCATGAAAATCGTCGACAACTCTATGACACATTGGAAAGGCTTAAATGATGTAAATGATGATTTTACTGAGGTAAAAGGCGTGGATATTGACACTATTACAGATATAGAAAATACTTTGAATAATATGGATGAAGATGATTTTAATAGTAGTTCCGACGCAGAGGAGTTCCAAAAAAAGCTTCAATCTCAGATTCTTGGCAGTTTTAATACATCGGAGATGAGTAATGATGGAACCGAAAAGATGCTAAAATATCAGTCTATGAATACCGTGATTCTCAAAGATTCCTTAACAGGTAAAAATATACGAGTTCCTGTTAGTTATTTAGAGGACGATGATCAAATACTTATTTACAAGCTTTATCATGATAGAAATGGATGAATGCTGGAGTCTGGAGATTTCGTAGATATTGAGGTTGTACTTCATGCCAATCAGCCTTTTGTTGGCTCTTTCTGAGATAAAATTCAGTGACCATGGACGGTTCAATTTAATCTAAATTGATTTCCTATGTTTCAAAATTTACCTACTTCTGTCCTGAAATACACCAAAAGCCAGTCTTTCACATACCTTCTTGACGGCATTACATTAAATGCAGGCTCTGAGCTTAGATATTCTTATCCAGTACAATATTTAGGCACCCCATTGCAATATATTTCTCTCGAAGACATAGATTGATCTGTGTACAAATTAGAGCAAAAATCTGATTCTTACCTAGATATAAAAGTTCAACCCGAAGACGGTTGTCTACACAAGATGGAGGTCTTTTTCAATACAGTCGCACGTAATCATAGGTCATACTTACCAAAAGAAGTTGATTTGCAATCTATGATAGATGAACAAATTCAAAAACAATCGGAAACTCAAGCGATGAATACAGATAATTTCTTGAGCAGTATGAATACAATTGATGACCTAGAAAATATCGTAAATGAGCAGCCACAACTTGGGCAAATTCTCAAAGAATTATTGCAGAATGGAGGTATAAACCTAAATATAGATCTCTTTGAAGACCAGCTTTCAAAAGTCGAAGAGACGATTAGTGAAGTAGCAAAATGAATGTGTAATGGATATAGCTTCTGAGGATCTAACCAGTGTAAATGACTTCCTGTCCCATTCAATCAGGCTTTTTTGGCTCCTGGTGATTATCACGTGATGTGATGCTATAATATTGATGCACTCTCAAAGAGTCTTGGAAAATGATTCCCTATCCTATTTTTCCCAGCTTCATTACGATGATTCTCTACAATACTTAGTGTTTGACCACGATGATGAACCAAAGGTCCTAGTGATGGATTTTTGCGAGTACCTTGATGAACCTATAATTCACAGCTTAGAATTTATTTAGCTCCGACATTGACTGCAAAATTATGAATTGCAATGTGTTTCTGACCATACGAAGCTTGAATGAATATTCTATCACCAGTCTGAGATTTAGCAGGAAATTGCCTAGTGACAGCGATAGATTTACCATGTGGGGCAACCTCTCCAAATCCTGAAGAGACGATTGAAACTTGGGTAAGAGATTTAGGTAATACAACCTGCGGAACAACTCAAAAATGAAGCAGATTACAGCAATCAACTTTCTGAGGTACTCCGTTTAAGATGAGTTTTTGGAGTCAATTCTCTACACCAAATCAAGCCGATAGTTATGGCGATTATACACCAGATTTCTCAGCTTTCTTCTGAACTGTTAGCTTCGAGATGGATGCTGTCACTTATTCAAACAAAGAATCACCTAGATATACCACATCCTCTGAGATAATTCTAGATTGAGTAAAAGTTTGAAAGTCTACGACAACCTCAAACAGTCCAAAAAGCTGAAAAAGAAACGGAATTAGACAGTACTTAATTGACAATCGACTTGACCCTCAGATTAGATATATTGCAAATAATCTGACAAAAATGCACCTACTCATCAGGCGACCAGATTTAGATTCAATGCTAGATTGATTGACTCATATCTCTCTGGATACTGATAATATTGTAGATGGCATTAATGAAACGGAAAAAGTAGGATTAACTGTAGATACCATAACAGACGATTTAAACTGACTAATTAACACTGATAAATACTGACTACAGAGGAGTTATCTCTGAAATGCAGTAGCTTATACCAATGATAGACTTTTATCAAATCCATTTGAAGAGTTGTCAGCCATGTTTAATTCTACAAATTTGATAAACATTGGTACAAAGCAGACAAATATTAAAATACCACTAATTTTTGCAGAAGATATCAATAGTTATGAACTTTATTTACTGCAATGGATGTCTGTAAATAGTCAAATATTACAAGATTGGATAGCGTTATGAGAGACATTAACCAGCATTTGCATCAATGATTCAGCGAGATGTGATGCAGATATGAAGCGTAAAATCAATGAAATTATGAAGTTTAATCAGGAATATGACCAGATGCTTCAGACTATTCATAAAAATTTGGAGACCTTACAGAAATATAGACTTTTCCCATTCCAGCTTTACGAGCGGGTTCACATGCTAGATCAATATTCAGCTGAAGTTACATCAATTTTTACCAATCTTTTCGGCTACATTGCGATTTGGATGCAGACAAATGCCAGCAGATATTCTAGCTACATTGATACCATCATTTTAGGCTTAAATATCATCAAAACTTATCAGATTCTGATCGATTTCTCAGTGAACTGGTCAGAAAAATGCTGAACCTGTACCAATGATACTTATGACCAATATATGTGCAAACTTTCAGCATTCTGTGAAGAATTATTGCCAGATTTACCAATTCTTCAGATTCCTTCTTTCAAACTGCCAAACCTTATCTTTGATCTGTCCAAAATTAATATTGGTTTAGATGTTTTGTTGCCAACTTTTAATCTTCAGCCAGACAGGATTGAACTTCCAGATATTCCCAATCTACCAACTCCACCTAATCTTTCAGTTAATTTAGATATTCTAAAAATATTAAATATAAATCTGCCTCAGATTCCAGAATTGCCTGAGCCTCCAGAGTTACCAGACTTGCCATCATTTATTCCAAATGTTGAATTAGAACTTCCTACATTGCCACCAGCTCCACAATTGCCAGAAATACCAGATTCTATCAATACTACTATCAATGTTTTAGAGACAGTAGGCTCAATTTATTGTTGGATAAAAAACGGATTTTGACTGGTTGCAGAACAGGCAGTAAAAGCGAAAATCGAGCAAATTACACAGAGAACATACGATGTGCCTTGGGTTGATGATGTATTAGATCTGATAAATATCAAAACCGATAAACCACAACTCAATGGTTTTGATTATGAAATCGAAAGTAAACTAGACGTAGAATTTAGATTTGATGGTTTTTACACTTTTATGGATTCACTGACCAAAGATTTAAATAATTGGCTCGGAGAACATGATCGGACAAATATAAATGAATCTATGGATACAGCTATGGAAGACTTAGAAGCTAAAAAAGATAATGTACAGGAAAATATTGATAACTTCCCAGATGCCATTGTTTATACCGATTATTCCTGAGCTAAAGCTAGATTTGATGAAGTCTTGCTTCTCATAAAAGACAAAGCATGAGATAGAGATGAGCTAAAAAGTCAGATAGCATCTCTAGAGAAAAATGCAAATAATCCAGCACAAGTACAATGAAATCAAGTTTTTATTGACAAAGCCAAATCGGAAGTTTTACAGCTTTTAAACGAAAATCAAAAAGATATAAATAACCAGCTTGAGAGCTTTAAACTTACGTCTACAGTATCATCAGATGATATGCGAACAAATTATGAAACCCTCCTAGCCAAGTTGGATTCTCAGCCACTTATCCAAAAAGAAAATAAAAATCTGACATACAACTTTAGTCTTTTTGATGTGGACGCACAAACCAAAAACACAGTAGAAAACGCAGAAAATCCTTATAAATTATTATTAGATTCTAAAGCCTGAACTCTTAGCGGTTTTATCGATGCCTTAAATTCTTATCCAGCCACAGATTTTGGTTGGACAAACCAAGAATATCTAGCTACAAAACAGCATTTCCTCACATTACAAACACAACTTGCAGGTTTTTATCAGCAATTACAGCCTACACAACAGACGACTTTGATAGCAAAATGAAATGACTCAGAAATTTATAATACGACAAATCAGACAACGAATAAAACCCTTGTAGCTGCGGGAAATTCAGTCATTCCAGCCTCTTCAAGTCAGAATTTATCATTAAATGTGAATGAATATTCCAAGTGAGTCTTCGTAAAAAATAGAGCTTGAAGTTTAAACCATGCTTTATATTCTAGTTCTCAAGAGAAAAAAGTTCAGTCTTCTTATCTGATTTTTGACCTCAATCAGGATACAAAAGATGATATAATTATGCGAG
>BNUE01000054.1 GCA_025997135.1 candidate division SR1 bacterium
ATTGATGAACTGGATTTCTGGATGAAGAAGTACATATTTATTCAGAAAGTTTGAGCCGATGAACCCAGCTCCGCCTGTGATGATTATTTTTTGCATATATCTTTAGAAAAAAGAAATAAAATGCTGATTATTTAGATAGTCCACGCTCCATGAGCGATAGCTTTTAACTCCCAACTACCATTTTCCTGCACGAAAACGAGATACAGACTTTTTCGATCAATTCCATCAAATCACTCAATTGTCCCAGGAATATGATATTCAATAATTTCAGATCATGGAAACAAATCCGCAAGTTGCATTATAGTATTCCCACGAGTAGCAACTTCCGTTCCCTGAAAAATCTCTGGAGCAGTCAGATAATCTGCATCTCGAATAAACTGATTATAATAGTCATTAAAAGTCAATTTCATAGGCTCACCATTACCATCTCAATATCATCGTAAATATTCACCTGTGAGAGATGGCAGTTCTGCTAACTCACGAGCAAAAAACATCTGCATCACGAATCTATCAGACGACTGCATAAAAGGATAAGGCAAGAAATATAGTTCTTCTCATACGTATAAGGATAACCCTGCCATATCTTTCACAGATAAAAGCTCCAGTATTTCTCTACCAAGAGTTAATAATGAACTATTTTCTTCATTCTCTGTATGTAAAACTTCTGGTAAAGTTTGAGATTTTTTAAAGATAAGAGACGTAGAAATAGGAGAAAACTGCTTCCATCCCCAAATTCACACCAAAACAATAATCACTCCCAAACAAATAAAAATCAGATTTTTTTTCATTTTATTATAAATTAAGAATAAAACATTAAACGAGAGATAACCCTTTCTCTGCCCATAACTTTCATCATAGAAAAAAGGTCTGGAGTCTGCTTGGAATTTAAGAGTTTTATACGCAGAAACATCGCCAAATCTCACACCTTTCCGACATAACCTCCTTCCTTAAACTGAGCATTATTTGCAGCAAAACCATATTTTCATCAGATTTCTTTTAGCTGATTAAATCGAACCTCTGTATCATTTTCAAGGTTAAAATTAGCAGAATAATCAGAAATAAAAAGCTGAAGAGAATCTAACATTTCTGCACTAAAAGTGGAATTTATCAGCTCTACAATAGATTGCCTTACCTCACCAGAGATAAAAATCTCATCAAAAAAGTTAATTGTCTGAGCCATCACATCGGCATACGTAGTGTATCTTTTGGGATCTTTTGGTGTAAAACGCTCAATATTGATGGCAAATTTAGCGTAGTCTGGATGGTTTTGAAGCAATTTAGCATAATCTGGATGATATATGCGTGCTCGATCCAACGTCTGATTATATAACTCCTCTGTAGATACCTGAGACAGATGAGAATTAGCAATTCGATCTAGTTTTTGTTGGTCAAAAAGCGATCAAGAAACGCTCATCTTGGATAATTCAAAATGAAATTCACTCAAATCAGACTCAACATGGTCTTTTCTTCGATCCTCGAAACTAGAGTCTGCCAAGGTCATAATGTATTCAATGAGAGCCTGTGTTTGGTATCATTTTTGGAAGAAAAACGCTACATTCGCCTCTGGATCATGACGCTTACTCAGCTTTCTTTTTTTACCTTGATCCAGCTTGCAAATTGGAGCTACGTGAGCGTATGCTGGAACTTTCAAACCAAAAGATTTAAAAAGCTGAATATGTAGAGGAACGCTAGTTAACCACTCCTCTCCCCTCATTACAAGTGATGTCCTCATCAACGTATCATCCACAATATGAGCCAGATGATAAGTCGGAAGCCCATCTTTTTTTAAGATCACAATATCATTGTAGTTATCAATCATCGAAATTTCACCTCTGATCTCATCATTGAAAGTAATTTTGTGAGTCAAATCAGCGGGACTACGGAATCTAATCACTTCAAACGTATCACCTGCAGAATGATAAGTCTGAGCCAACTGATCAGGAGTAAAATTACGATATTTAGAGAACTCACCATAAATACCAGGAATCAGCTTTTTTTCCGTTTGTAAAGAGCGAATTGACTCTATTTCTGCTGCACTCATCCAGCACGGATAAGCCAAACCTTGCGAAACTAAATACTTTATAAAAACCAAATAAATTTCACGCCTTTCAGACTGAAAATAAGGTCAGTATTCTCCGCCAATCTCTGGTCATTCATCGATATTTAGTCAAAATTTGTCGAGTGAAGCCAATAAAACATCCACTGCGTCATCGACTTTGCGAAGCTGATCAGTATCTTCCACACGTAAATAAAAAATTCCATCATTTTGACGTGCATATTTCCAGTTAACCAGTGCCGTAAATAAATTCCCAAAATGAAAATACCCTGTCGGACTCGGAGCAATACGGTCGCAAACGTTTTGATTACGCTCTGGATATTTCGCGAGCAAACTTTCAATAGACATTTTCTCATAATCAACCTCAGGAAACAACAAATTTGCAAGTTCTAATCGACTCATTTTTTCAAATCAGAAATAAAATTCTGACTATTTTTTAGATTTTTGACCAAGAAAAGCAAGCTTAAATAAAGCCCAACATTAAAAATCCCCTGTAATATCCTCATAGACTTCAATAACTTTGCCTCATTTTACCAGCACGACATCAATTCTAATCTCATCATACTCACTATCATCTACATCTTGTAAAAAAGACCCCAAAGCCCTCTCCAGAGCACGCATTTTGTGAGGTGTAATATAATCATCAAATTCATCTATCGTATCTAAATATTTCACTTCAATTGCGACCAGATTTTTTCCTTTTTTCATCAAAAGATCCAGTTCTCAACCTTGAATTGTAAAATTGCTCCTCAGAAAGACATATCATTTATCCTGATAATACTGTTTCGCCAGTTCTTCACCTTGTTTTCCTTTTTCTTTTAATTGCATTATTTGAGTTTTTTATGTAAAGTTGAGATAAAACGATATGAAATGGCCATCAAAGGACCCATAATCACGATAATCTCAGCTCCAACAACTGCCAACACACTACTCCACTCCTCCATCAGATGAGGAATTAAAGCGTATTGCATCACCAGCATCATATAATAGTCTAGCACAAAAAGGCTCGTCCCGACCAGGATAAATGCCAAAACAAACCCTCAAATCACAACGTATGCAATACTCGCCAGAAATGGTCTAATAATTTGCCTTTTAGTCGCTCATAATAGCTTCTTAACCTGAATATCATCACGAAATGTCGCAAATAGTCATTTTAGAAAGAAAATAGCAAAAGACAATATAACGATCGCCAACACTGCGACAAGTATCCAGCATAATAATTGAATAAAATTAGAGAGTTGAATAATATGTAGGATTCTATTTTCCTGTTGTTCCAGATCATCTAACTGTGAAAATTCTTGCACATTTTGGAAAGTATCCTGATGCTGAGTTATAATTTGCTGAAGAGTTGCATACTGACCTTGATTATGAAATACAACATAAAGAGTAGCTGGTAGCGGATTAGACACTCAGAATTTTTCCAAGCTTCCAGACAATTCAGGTAAACTGTTTTGCATAAATTTCAGAGCATCATCTTTTGTAGAGTATCTCACTTCTAGACCTGCATTTTTCAGAGCATCTCTAATTTCCATCACCTGTTTATCTATTTGTCCTTGATATGCTGGATCATCCTTGATATAAAAGTACATTCCAAGTTTAGTTTGCACATTTGCATTAAATTCCTGCCCATACATAGATATTCCGACCAAAATATTGAGCAAAAACAGCAGAAATCCACATAAAATCCCAATCCAAATCATCTGAACTTTATAAAATTTGAATATTGCTTTCACATCATCTTGGAACAGCTTTTTAACTGATGATTTCATTTTATTTGTAATAAATATAAAACATTATTTCCTGCCCTGCTTTTTCTCCAGTTCAATACATTTATTGAATAATTTAACTTTTTTTTCGTACCAATCAAGCTCTTTTTCCACAGTTTCTAGCTCATCACGGTGTTCAAAGAAATATTCAATCATCGTCTCAGCTTTCTCATAATACTTTTCCAGCATAAAAACCTGTATCAAGTTATATACGACTTCTACATCTTTAGAATTTCACTGAAAAGCCAGTTGCAGATGAGTAATTCATTTTTCACGATTACCATATCGATACTCGCATAATCCATAACACCTCCTAATCTCATGATTATCTCCATCGACCAACTCTAGCGATTTCTTCAAGATATTTCTCGCTTCTTCCCGATGATTTTTCTCCATCTCTAATAATCACTTGATATAAAGTCCCAATGGATCATCTTTTTTTTGGCTATTAAAGAAATCCATCGCCTTATCTGCCTTATCTACATCTTGCTGACGATAATGGATATCCGCGATTTGGAGAAGTGCCTCTTCGTTTGAGGGATCCCTAGTTAATATATGATTTACCAGTTTTAAAGCACTTTTGAAATCATTATTTTCTTTTAGAGTTTCTATTTGTTCTATCAATTCTTCAGGTATATAAGTATTCATTTAGTATTTTATAAAGGTTAAAATCATTTATTACTATCAATTATAAACATTCACACAACAAAAACAAAAATAAATCTGATTTTTACCTCTTTTTCAGCTTGACGTTTGACGTTTTTAATTATTAAAATTGCTCTTGACTTTTACAAAAAAATCAGTATAATCAAGAATAAATAAAAATTAAATGAGGAAAAAATTATGCGCAAGCAAATTATCAATAGAGAGCAATCTCTAAAAACAAAAGAGTATATGGAGGCTGTGTTTTATTTCATATTATTCTCTATCGGAGAAGCCAAACTCTTTTATCAATGTTTCGAAGGTAAAGTTATAGAGACTTTAGATGAAACATTTGAAGAATGGGTATCTATGTGCCAGAAATCTGAGAAATCCTTTCAGATAACGATAAACGGCACAAGTGCAGAAAATGCCTACTTTATGACTTGGATTGATAAATACATTTTGCACAAAAAATCCAAATCAAAGCTTGAAAAAGAAGTGTGGCAACCCGAATTAGACGCAGATCTAGTTCCCAAATTAAAGTTCTTACCAAAAATAAAAACCATTAAAGAAGAAACTCATTGGCACAAAAATAAGAATAATGGTATCAAAAGTATTGATTTATTTATTACAATACAGTAAGATAAGAATTATCCAAAGAGAATCTATTGTTTTATACGAGAAATTCTCGACTAATTTTCAAGCAAAATGCACCACAGAGGCAAACTCAGTAGATAAGAACTAGATTTCTCAATTTTGATACTTTTTAAACAAGTTTTCAGCACTTTCATAACCTAGAATTTTTCTAGGTTTTTG
>BNUE01000055.1 GCA_025997135.1 candidate division SR1 bacterium
TATTCGACGTGCATAAAGCGTTGTATCTCCTGTGATAATTGTACTGAAATCTCGTTCTATTCCTGCACTTGGATCAGTGAACCAACCAGTAAATGTGTATCATGTTTTGACTGGAACTAATGGTGATGGAATGGCTGATCAACTTGCTATTTTCCCTGTTTTGTACTCTACTCATTCATTCATCAAAGTATAATTAACTTCAATGGTAGTTGGATCTGCTATTCGACGTGCATAAAGCGTTGTATCTCCTGTGATAATTGTACTGAAATCTCGTTCTATTCCTGCACTTGGATCAGTGAACCAACCAGTAAATGTGTATCATGTTTTGACTGGAACTGGTAAATCACCTAAATCTCAACTGGTTATGGTAAAGCCAATAATGCTAAGACCATCTGAGAAAATACCTCCGTTTGCATCTCAAGTAAGCTGAAATGTGATTGTTTCTTCTCCATCTAGTATATCCGCGATTTCTCCCTCTGTCTCTCAGACAGCACCTCCTACCTCAGGAGAGGTGACTAAAATTTCAGTTTCATCCTCTTTATTTACTACTTTCACCTTGCAGTTCCAGAAGCCAGTTTCAGAGAAAATTACATCAAAATAAAACGTCTGAACACTGCCATCTTCACTAAATTTCAATTCTTCTCAGTCTTGGAACAGATAATATCACTTGTTTTCCTCTGGGATAAAAGTGACCTGTCAATTATGAAAACTTCCAGCGACTTTAATATTTTCTACAGCACCAGACATCTCAAAAATCAAAGCAAAAGTTTGTCAATAATTACTTGACAATGTGTTCTGTACTTGTACAGTGAGGGCAGAGGTGTTATTTAGTAGTACGACTTTATTGTAATCGACCTTAACTTTCACATCACCACCTGACCATTCACTAGCCTGTGCTATCATAGTAAATCCAGGTAGAAAATTGTGCAACATCACCAAAACCAGTGTGAGTCGCCTAAAAAATTTTTTCATTTGCAAAAAAAATAGTAAGTAAATCGTTTCTTTCATTGTTTATTATATCGTCCCGTAATAGTGCGGGAGAATTAAGTCTTTTAGAGATTGCGGATCAAGACAATACTTTTTTAATTTATATTAACATCAAAATCGTATATTTTACCAGAAAATTTACTTTATATTTTTATTTCTCACTATAAATATACATATTTGCTACACAGTGTCAAGAGTAATTGTGTTTTTTATCAGCTTTTTTATCTCTTTTTCTAATGCTGGAGTCAGAGTATCAGCATCTTTTAGCTGAGAGATTAAGTCTTTATGCTTGGTCTCTAGTTCAAATAATAAGGTTTTTTCTCGCTGTGAGATAGAGCCTAGATTCATATCAGACAGATAACCATTGATGCCAGCATAGAGCAGGATAATCTGCTGATAAACGGCAATTGGAGCATATTTCTGCTGTTTTAGTAGTTCAGTAAAAATCTGACCTTGATGGATTTGTTGTTCAGTATCTGCGTCTATATCACTTCCGAACTGCAGAAACTTTGCCAATTCACGAAAATTAGCCAGCTGGACTCTGAGCTTGGACGCAAAACGTTTCATCAGCTGACTCTGTGCAGCTCATCAGACGCGAGACACAGATAAACCTACATCGATAGCAGGTTTCACACCTGATGTAAATAAATCCATATCGAGAAAAATTTGCCCATCAGTGATAGAAATGATATTTGTCGGAATATAGGCAGATATATCGCCTTCCAAGGTCTCCACTACAGGGAAAGCAGTCAATGAGCCTCATCCTAGTGTCTCATTCAGCTGTCCAGCTCTCTCCAGTAGACGAGAATGAAGATAAAAAATATCGCCAGGATATGCCTCACGAGCAGGTGGACGGTGTAGAAGTAGTGAGATTTCACGGTATGCGATAGCATGTTTACTCAAATCATCGTATGCGATTAGGACATCTTGTCCCCTATCTCTAAAATATTCTCCAATCCTACATCCCACATACGGAGCTAGATATTGCATCACGGCAGGCTCAGAACTAGAAGCGTTGACTATGATACATTTCTCGTTTATTCAGTATTCTTTTAGTGTTTCTGAAATTTGTTTGACCTTTGCATTCTTCTGTCCGATAGCTACATAAATGCAGATGACATCAGTATTTTTTTGGTGTAAAAAGGTATCCAAAATAATAGATGTTTTACCAGTCTGACGATCTCAGATGATCAACTCCCTCTGTCAGCGTCATATAGGGATCATGGTATCTATCGCTTTGATCCCAGTTTCTAATGGACGATTTACTGGCTTACGATCCATCACTCATGGAGCTGGATATTCAATTACTCACATCTCATATTTACCATCGAACTTTGCACCACCATCAATCACCTGTCCAAATCAATCCACCACACGTCCTAGATACATTTCTCACAGCGGAATAGACATCACTTCACCTGTACTTTCTACGCTATCACCAATTTCTAGCTGAGCCATATTTCATAATATTAGTACTCCTACATTATCTCTACTCAGATCCATCACTAAGCCCTGAATTCCATTTGAGAACTGGACAATTTCATTAAATCTAGCCTCATTTAGACCAGCTACCAGAGCGACTCAGTCCATAAGCTTGATAATTTCTCACCTTACAGAAAAACGCCCTGAAAGATCAGTATTTTTTATCTGTTGTTGTATCTTGGACAGTAATATATCGGCAGAATTCATAATAATATCAAACTAATGATTTCATCCAGTCTTTCAAGGGTAAATTACTTGCAAAACTTCATCATTTTCATAAAATATTTCTCAATGCAACTCTTCATCATACCAAATTTCAAAAGAGAAAAAAATCAGATTTTCGTCCCTGATTGTCAGGAAACTGTTTTTCAGATGCGTAAAGTTCTGAGGATGAGAATTGGCGGAACATTTTATTTACAATCTGTGCAGGCGGATGAAAGATATGAGGTACAGATTGATTCTTGGACTGATAAAAGTTTAAGCTGAACAATATTAACATCAGATACAAACCCAGAAATCTCTGCACATACTGCATCATCACAGCTTTCAATGCTCATCGCAATGCCAAATAAGCGAGAAAAAGCTGAACTCATAGTCCAGAAATTATCAGAAATCGGTGTAGATTATATTTACTTCCGACCAGCCAGTAGGAGTGTGATCACTCAGCGAAATGAAAGAAAAGCACAGAGACTGCACAAGATCTCACGTGAAGCAGTAGAACAATCAAGAGGCTGGAAATTGCCAGTTATCGAACGAGTTTCATCTCTGGACAATATTTTAAAAGACAAAAACGTGATAGTTTTCGATAAAACTGAGACTTCAGTGCCTTCATTTATAGATGGACAAAAGGGGTTATTTTCTAGTGCTGGATCACTCATTGGTATCATATGACCAGAAGGTTGATTGAATAAGATTGATTATGGAAAATTATCTTCTCCACACATAGTTTCGCTAGGTAATACCGTCCTCAGGATGGAAACGGCTGCGATAGTCGGAGCTCGGCGGTTAAAGTATCATTAAAGCCATTTATTTCTCTTTTTTTCAATGCATAATGAGATACAAAGTAATCTATATTTTATCGTTTTTTTTCTCAATAACTGTTTTCACTTTTGCAGGCAGTGATGATTTAGCAGTGCAGACGAAATATTCTCAGCTTTTGCCAGTGGTGAATATACTCCTTCAGATTCCAAAATATGCCACGCCAGCCGAGATGATGATCTATTCCTGTTCCAGAACGAGTAAAAATCCAGTCATACAGCAGGCTTGTGTTTTAATAATTCAGGATTGGGACTCTAAATCTTTAAATGATCAGCAAACCCTCACGAATACCCCTACTTCAGTAATAAATCAGACTTCTATCTCTTTTCCTCTGGTGAAAGTCGTGGATGGCGACACAATACAGATACAAAAAGACTGAAAAACTATATCAGTCCGCCTGATTTGACTCGATGCCCCAGAAAGTACCACTCTCAGATATGGTTATGTAGAATGTTATGGTCAGGAGTCCAAATTTCACCTATCATCTCTCATAGGCAATTCCAAAACAGTTCAACTAGAATTCGACCAAACCCAGTGAGAAATTGATAAATACGATAGACTACTGGCATATCTGCGACTTGACTGAGTAAATCTCAATCAACAGATGCTTCAGGACGGATATGCACGAGAATATACTTATATCCAGCCATATATTTATCATTCCGCCTTTCTCGCAGCCGAAAATTCTGCAATAGAAAAAGAAATATGACTCCGATCAATGCAGACCTGTCACTGAGACAGGATTAGTTCATCATCTTCAAATCAAACCTCCAGAATCTACATCACCTGACCCAAATGATGATGCTATTATCTAAATTCAGACTCCTCTAAAGTTTACGTAGACCACGATTTCTGTAAATAAAAAAGGAGTTAACATACAACTCCTTAGTATTTTTTGGGTTCATATCCTAGGAAAAATGCTCCATTTTTGATCTGAATAATGTAATGGCGACGCCCTAGATGATCTGTGCTATATTTCCTATAAAATATGGTTTGTTTTACGGAAAACGGACAACTTGTAATATTTAGATAAATATCTGGATTATCTGGATCGAATTGTTTTCTGACGACAAACTGTTTATTTGTAGGTTGCATATATTTACTTCCATTTAAATTTTCTTTTTGTAGAACAAATCCTACAGAAATTAATACATAACTTGGCGATTCTTGTATATGATCTATTACCTTATGTATTGTGGCACTAAATATATTTTTTTCAGCTCTTTTTTTAGTCATTTTTACTCCTTTTTTGTTTAACTAAGCTTTATTATACTCAAAAAAATCAAAAAGTCAATACTATTTTTTTTCAATCACATAAATCACTCTCCAAATATCTTCAACGAACAGTTTATACCTGTACTCTCAGATCAGTTTTATTTTTCTTTTTCTGCAAATTTCCAAAAGCAGTTTTTTTTCTTCCTCATCAGCTTTTTTCATCAGTATCCATTTACCGCTTGCGATGACCAATCCTGATGTGCATTTCCTCTGAATTGATAGCGTAAATAAGAAAGTCAAAGCCGTGAATGAGATCATTAGCAGTCTAAAACTAGATAATGCTGAGATTGTGCGGATATAAATGGAGATGGATGAGGAAATTTTATGCTATTGTCTGGTGCTTACATTAGGTCATTTATCATCGTCGCACTCAGCCTTTTATTTCTATTATGATGGAATATCAGCGTGAAATTCAA
>BNUE01000056.1 GCA_025997135.1 candidate division SR1 bacterium
ATTGCGAATTGCGAATTGCGAATTGCGAATTGCGAATTGCGAATTGCGAATTGCGAATTGCGAATTGCGAATTGGTATGTCAAGTTATTTTTGACATAGTTTGATAGTAAATATCTGGATAAATCAGTGTTTTATGTCTGTTTTGTATGATTATTGGAGTGGATTTCAAGGGGAAATTAGTCATTTTAAAAATAACAAAAAAACCGCCCAAGAATAAAGGAAAATGAGAATTTAAGATAGCTAGACGTCAAACCATTAGGCAAACCTAAGAAAGTATGAACATTTTAATCTCTACCCGCTCAAACTTACGAATGAGAAGACATTTGAAGATGAAGATTTCTAGTGTTTTGAGACACCAATAATACATCAAACTCTAAGTGAAGATTAACTGCGAAATTCAGGGATATTACATAATCGCTCTAGTCGGTCGATATGTTTGTAATCAAACTAATGTACTTAATGCGTTCATGACTGACATATTCAGACGTCTCTTTCGAATGAATATCATAGGCGTTAAGCTATAAAACTATAAAGACTCATAACGTAGAAAGATTTCTCTAAACTACTGGAAGCTATTGCACTTGATTTGCACAAATAACAATGCCGAAGAGGTAAAAATTCTGAAAGATTGATGCTTTCAAATACTCTTCCTTTATAGAAGTCCGACTGCTAAATAATTTTCCTAAATCAGTGATAAGCTGAGAAGGACTCAAATGGTAAATATTGCGACTCCTAATTTTGTAGAATGACAAACAACATAGTTCACCTGAGAATTTAGACATCTCGATACGTTTCCTCCATTAGAATGTCCTTTATTCAAAAGAACAAGCGACGATAATAAATAAATATTACCAATTACAAATGAATTTCCGTATAACTATTTAAAGACCACATCTTCCTTTATGCTTGGACAGCAGTCATTCAGATTTAGCTACTGCTTCCTGATGACAATATAAGTATACTCGGATGAATATCATTTGTCAAATTTTTGAACACTTTTTTCGACTTTTTTTAAAAAAGACTTGCAATTTAAAAAAATATGATTATACTATACCTACCCCCTAGGTCTAGTTTTTAGTTCTTTACTTATATTTTGATGCAAACAACAAAATTAAACATCAGATGAATGCACTGTGCTTCCTGCAAAATTTTGGTAGAAAATGCTCTCATTGAGTTAGAGAATGTGCAAGCAGTGGATGCAAATGTGAAAAAATGAACGGTATGGATAGAGTATACAAAAAAGTTAAATCTAGATGACGTGAGGCATGTGGTGGCAGAATGCGGTTATGAAGTGATGGATGAAGCAGTCTCTCGTCCGTGGCTGAGCAAAAACGTGAAGGACTATAAAATCGCACTGATAAGTCTGTTTTCTTTTTTTATTTTATATATTTTACTGAGACACACTGGAATTTTTAGCTGAGACATCACATCTGCTGAGTCTCCGACTCTATGATTGGTACTACTTATCGGCTTGACGGCTGGCTTTTCGAGCTGTATGGCGGTAATCGGTGGGCTGGTAATGGCTATTTCCAGTAAATGGAACCAAAAAAATGAAGAACAAAGTTTCTGAAAGAAAATCATACCTCACTTCTGGTTTAATGCGGGCAGAATTGTGTGATTTGCGATTTTGGGATGAGTGCTATGAATTATAGGGAAGGCTATTAGTATTTCTCCAACTATAATGTCAGTGATGATCGGAATTGTAGGTGTGATAATGCTGTTATTATGAGTCAATCTCAGCCAACTTTCACCCAAATTAAGCTCTTTTTCGCTATCATTACCAAGGACTCCCCTAGCTCCACTAGACCCATTTATGAAGAAGGATAATATTTCGAGCAAGAAAAAACTAAAGACGTTTGGGAGTGGAATTCTGACTTTTTTTCTCCCTTGTGGGTTTACCTTTGCGATGCAGGCGTATGCTATGAGTACAGGTAGCTTCTGGACTGGGATGCTGGTGATGTGAGTATTCGCTATCTGAACTCTGCCTTGACTGCTGGGCGTAGGTAGTCTGACGAGTGTTTTTAGGGGAAAAACTGCCAAAATAGCATATCAAGTGATCGGAATATTAGTTATCATTCTGGGAGCATACAATATTTCTAATTCGTATGAGGTAATTCGTAATAATTTATTTGGATCTAGCCAAGAATGCGATAGTACAGTTCAGGTCTGTGAGATTAATGAAAATGAGACTGCGGAAACGATCCAGATGACTTATACTGAAGACTGATTATCACCTGCTGAACTCAGACTAAAAGTGTGAAAAAGATATAAAATTCTGATCGATGTCCAGACGACAGTGTATGGATGCATGAATACAATATATATTCCGTGACTGGACAAAAATATGCAAACACTGAAGGCAGGTACTACCGTTGAGTTCGATATATCTGCGAAAAAGGCAGGTGTGTATGAATTTGTGTGTGCTATGGGACTTTCTCATCGTGCCAAGATTACCGTAGAATAAAGCTATTTTTATATTTTAAATAAATTATGATGAATAAAATAAGTACAAATAGCCAAATGCCACAGTGAATGTCAGGCAAGATGATAACCATAAATATCGAGGGTATGCACTGCAGTTCCTGTGCTTTATTGATCGAAAAATGACTGAAAAAAGTACCAGGAGTCGAACAAGCAAATGTAAACTTTGCATCAGCACAGGCAAATATAAAAGTAAACTGTGATGTAAAAGAAGGTGAGTTAATAAAAGCTGTAAAAGATGCAGGTTATCACTGAGAGCTGAAGGATGATAAGATGAAAAATAATGAGTCAGAGAAAAGGCAGAAAGAGACAAAATACTGGTTTCATAAATTTATCATATCAGCGATTCTAAGTCTGCCAATGATTGGGCTTATGATGTGGGATTTTTTCCCTGGACAGTTGCCTCGGGGTCAGACAATTATGCCTCGAATGGCTATAGTTTCGCTAGCTTTGACCGTGCCTATTTTGTTTGTTATCTGAGGAGATTTCTTTAAGGGAGCTTGGTCTGCACTGAGGATGAGAACTTTTAATATGTACAGTTTGATCGCTATCGGAACTGGAGTTGCTTTTTTGTACAGTCTGTATAATTTTGGATTATATTTTTATCAGACTGGTTCTCGACTGGGGCTGAATGGGGAGAGTATTCCTAATATTTATTTTGAGGTTGCGAGCCTGCTAATTACGTTTGTGTCGCTATGAAAATTTCTAGAAGCCAAAGCTAAAGGGTCTACTTCTCAGGCTATAGAAAAACTGATGGGATTAACTCCGAAAATAGCACATGTGAAGAGGTGAGATGAATTTGAAGATATTGCAATAGAAGAAATCGTAAAATGAGATATAATTCTGATCAAACCTGGCGAAAAGATACCTACTGATGGAATAGTGGTAAAATGAAGAAGTAGTGTGGATGAATCTATGCTGACATGAGAGAGTATACCTGTAGAAAAAGATAAATGAGATAAAGTTTTTGGCTGAACTATCAATAAATTATGAAGTTTAGAATTTGAAGTGAACAAAACTGGAGATGAAACAGCTCTCGGACAGATTATCAGATTAATACAGGAAGCTCAGGGTTCTAAAGCACCTATTCAAGGATTTGCAGATAAAATTTCGTGAATTTTCGTTCCAAGTGTGATCTTGATAGCGGTGGCTGTGTTTTTGATATGGTTTTTTGTCATTTGATCAGATTTTACGTCTGCTCTACTATATTTCTCAGCGGTAATTGTGATCGCCTGCCCGTGTGCTCTCTGACTAGCAACTCCTACAGCATTGATGGTCGGAACTGGCAAATGAGCCGAAAAGTGAATTCTCATCAAGTGAGGAGAACCGCTAGAAATGCTCTGTAAAATCGATACAATTATCTTCGATAAAACTGGAACAATCACTGAAGGGAAGCCTGAAGTTACTGATATAATAGCTTTGGGTTCTTCGCCCCTCTCAGAATGACTGTTGCTGGAGATTTGTGCGAGTCTGGAAGCCAAATCTGAGCATCCACTAGCTGAGGCTATCCTCAATTACTGAAAAGCAAAAAAAATCTGACTGAAAGATGTATCTGAGTTTCAGGCCATTGCGTGAAAAGGAGTAAAATGAGAGATTGAAGGTCAGATTTATCTCTTATGAACTAGGAAATTACTAGATGAAAACAAGATTTCACTGCAAAATGATGAAGAAATTGAAAAGCTGGAAGCTGAGGGGAAAACTGTAATGCTCTTGGCTGATGAGAAAGATCTAATTGGAATTATCGCAGCCGCTGACAGGATAAAAATAACTTCTATAGAAGCGATAAAAAGACTGAAAGAAAGCTGAATTGAAGTCTATATGATAACCTGAGACAACGAAAGAACTGCAAAAGCAATTGCATCTCAGGTTGGTATTGAGAAAGTATTTGCACAGGTTTTGCCTGAGCATAAAGCCGAAAAGGTAAAATTATTGCAAGCGGAATGACATAAAGTCGCTATGGTCTGAGATGGGATCAATGATTCTCCAGCTCTCATGCAAGCAAATGTGGGTATCGCAATGTGATGATGAACAGATGTAGCGATGGAGGCAGGAAGTGTGATAATTATGAGAGACGATCTCAATGATGTAATGACTGCGATA
>BNUE01000057.1 GCA_025997135.1 candidate division SR1 bacterium
GGAAATGTACCTGCTGAAGGCACTCCATCATCATTAGTTATTTCATCACTTGGCTACTTGGCACCTGCGACAGTTGATGAGGCAGTCTTAGAGATTGAATATGATGCTGAATGTATTGGAATGTCCAGCCCTCTCACTCCAGCAAACCAGATGAAACAAGGTTTTGTATTTTCAAGTATCTCCTCATTTATGCCACAACAACAAGATATTGAAGACATTAAAAATTATCTAATCAGCTCAGCTAAAGGAAATAGCGAAGACACTGGTTCTAGAGTAGATTTGACACCTCTCCATATACTTTTTGAAGCTCCTACTAAATACTGTGAATCCAGAGAACCATCACTCAGCGAAAATACATTTGTCTCCTTCTTAATACCTCAGGACTGACGAAAAGTATCAATGAAACCTGAAATTATGATCTCTATAAAATCTGACGGAAATCTAAAAACTTTATCTGCATCAGTTGATGATACCCCTGTTCGATCCAAAACTTATACCAAAAACACCAAAGACGATATTTCAACTGCTATTTTAGACCTGTCTAGTTTTAATGCTGGCACTCACAATCTAACAGTTCAGGCTGTAAATACCAAATGATGAATGAACCGCACGACAATACAAGTGGTTATCGTGTCTAGTGACAAAACTCCTCCATATCTCATCAAGGAACAATCTAAAGTACAAGTTGATGGAGATAAAAAGACAGTAAGACTGGTTTTCAATGACGAATTATCTGCTATTTCTAGGGGATCTGTCATCCTAAACGGAGATACTATTTCGACTATTGAATCTCGTATGTTTAACTTTACGACTACTGCTAACAATGTAGAAGTTTTCGTAAAAGACGCTTATGACAATGAGTATCACGAGACAATAAACCTCCTTGATTTTTAGAAGTCAATACATACCTTTATTATATTTATTAACCTTAAAATAAACTTAAATTTTATGAAGCAACAAACAAAAAATCCAGAAAATGCTGGTAAATTTATAGTCCTCTATGGCATCAATAACCTGGGGAAAACAACTCAGGCAAAATTACTCGTAGAGTGGTTAAAAAAACAAAAAAAGAAAGCTAAATATCTCAAATATGCAGTTTATGACTTGGAACCATCTGGGACAATATTAAATGATTATCTCAGAAATAGCAACCCAGATCAGTTATCTCCTAGAGAATTTCAGCTCGTGCAGTGTCTAAATAAAACTCAATATCAGCCAATTTTAGAACAAGAGCTTCAAGATGAAACATGGATAATCGCTGAAGATTATGTCGGGACAAGTATTGCATGGGGTACAGGTGCTGGGATTGATCAAAATTTTCTCAAACAAGTCAATTCTCACCTGAGAAAACCAGATTTTTGTTTCTGGTTTGATGGAGATAGGTTTATGGAGAGCCAAGAGACCAATCATAAGCACGAAACAGATGACAAATTGATCACAAAAGTCAGACAAATTCACCAAGAATTAGCTAAAAAAGAAGGCTGGACACTCATAAATGCTAATGAATCTATCTCAGATATTCATGTGAAAATTACTGAAAAGATTAAAATGAAATTATTAAATTGATAAAAATGCCTTCGAAGAATATTAATAAAGAACAATCTGAACGTAAGGTTTCCCTTGCGTTTTTTTATTTAACTTAAACTTGATTTTTTTGACAAGAAGAGTAAGATGAAAATATGAATATAACATTTGATGAAAAATCTCTAAAAGCCCTGTATCTAGCGGAGAAAACGCCTGATAATATTTTCCTGACTGGAAAGGCTGGGACTGGTAAATCTACGCTGCTGAAGGCGTTTATCGCCAATACAAACAAGAATATCGCCGTACTGGCCCCGACAGGTGTGGCAGCTCTGAATATCAATGGATCAACTATCCATTCTTTTTTCAAAATACCGCCTACGATCACGGAAAAAGACGTGAAGAGAGAGGCAAGACATAGTATTGGCAATCCGAAATTTACTGAGCTAGATGCGATCGTGATAGATGAGATAAGTATGGTGAGAGCTGACTTATTTGACTGTATGGATAAATATATGCAGACGGTGTGCGAAAATAAGTTGCCTTTTGGAGGGAAACAGACGATAATGATTGGTGATTTATATCAGTTGCCACCTGTGGTGACGAGTAATGAAAGAATGTTCTTTGAAAACGAGTATTCCAGTCCTTATTTCTTCGATAGTAAGGCGGTGAAGAGTAGGAACTTTCAGTTTAGAATTGTCGAACTCGAGAAGGTTTATCGTCAGAGTGATCAGCTTTTTTTGTCTATTTTGGAATGAATTAGAACTAAAAGGCTGACTAACGAAATGCTGGAGATATTGAACAGATGAGTAATCGAAGATGAAGTGCGGGAAATCCAAGAGGGTGAAATGTATCTGGCTGGCAGAAATGACAGAGTGAATGAAATAAATGCGAAAATGCTGGCGAAACTGGAGGAAGATCAACATACTTTCAAGGCGAAGGTGAAAGGTACGATGAAAGGCAAGGAAAAGTCTTATCCGACCGATGAATTTCTCTCACTGAAGGTTGGGGCTCAGGTGATGTTTATGGTGAATGATCCAAGCTGACAGTGGGTAAATGGTACACTCGGGAAAATTACAAAAATTGTAAAGACTTCGATCAATGTGCAGATTTTCTGAGGTGATGAGGTGGAAGTGAAGCCGTTTACGCGGAGGATGGCTCAATATGTATATAATTATGAAAATAGAGCTCTGGAAGCGGAAGAAGTTGGATCGTTTTTTCAGATTCCACTGAGGCTGGCATGGGCATGCACGATTCATAAGTCTCAGGGCAAGACTTTCGATAGAGTGATAATCGATATGAAGGGTGGCAGTTTCGCTCATGGGCAGACGTATGTGGCACTGAGCAGATGTAGAACTTTAGAAGGTCTAAAGCTGGTAAGTCCACTGTTTCATAGTCATATTATACTTGATGATTGTGTGGAGACGTTTATGGATGAGAAAAAAATGGAGATGGCAATAGAGATATAAAAAATCTGACTCCAAATAGCTGCTATAAACCGCTATTCAAAGCCAGAAACCACCCTCGGGTGCGAGGTGGGGGCTTCGCCCCCAATCCCCCTTTTTTAGATATAAGACCTTATATGTGTAAGATGTTAACGAAATATCGTAGCATCTCTGTCTGGACCTACTGAAACAATTGTAATTGGAACTTGTAATTCATATTCCAAGAAGTCAACATAATCAAGGAATTTGTGTGGAAGACCGAAAAGTCCATCATATTCTTTGATTTTTGTGAGATCTGTTTGCCAACCTGCTAATTCCTCGTAAATTGGCTCGATAGAACTATCGACTTGATAAGGGAAATCCCTGATGTTTGTGTTATTAATGCGATATTCAACGCAAGCTTTTATCGTCTCGAAAGTATCGAGAACATCTGATTTTGTCATAACGAGCTGAGTAACGCTATTGATCATAATTGCATGACGAAGAGAGACTAAATCGATCCAGCCACAGCGACGAGGTCGCCCAGTAGTTGCACCAAATTCGCATCCAATATGACGCATATCTTCGCCTGTTTGGTCGAATAGTTCACTCGGAAATGGACCAGAGCCAACGCGTGTGCAGTAGGCTTTGAATACGCCGTATACTTCACCGATTGCCGATGCTGGAATGCCCAGTCCTGTGCAGACACCGCCAATAGTCGTATTTGAGCTGGTGACGTATGGATACGTACCAAAATCAATGTCTAACATTGTACCTTGAGCACCTTCTGCAAGAATTTTTTCTCCAGAAGCCAAGGCATTATTGATCCAACATTCTCCGTCGACAATAGTCAGATTTGTCATCTCGTCAATAGCAGTAATCCATGATTCAATTTCTGTCTGTAACTTTTTATATCTAATACAATCCAATGAAAAGTCATCATCT
>BNUE01000058.1 GCA_025997135.1 candidate division SR1 bacterium
ACAATATACTTACATGGATTATAGATGGAGAATTACTCTCAGGAGAGACTATTTCATTCACATATCAGGTTCAGCTAGACCAGAAGCCAGCAAACAAAAATCTGCATAACTTAGCCTGTGTAGAGGACGAGGCGACAGAGGAGCCAGACTGTGATGATGCAGACATTCCAGAGGAACCAGAATGAAATGGCTCACTTCGATTATTTAAAACATTCATAGATGGCACCAAAGCAGAAAAAACTCTCAAAATTGGCGATCAAATTTGATACCGTATAGAGTTTGGAAATTCATGAAATGATACAGTATCAAACGTAGTTCTTAGAGATCTTCTCCCACAGAATCTGACTTTTATATCTGCTGAAATTCATGTAGATGGATATTCCAAGACTTACACTAACGATATCTATGGTGATCAGACACGTTATAGATGGGATGAAATTACTCTGCCAGCTCATTCTAGCTGATATATGCTTATCACAGGTCAGGTGCAGTCTCTTTATACTAATTCTCGTATCAATTTAGCCTGTCTCATAGAATGATCTCAAGAAACAAATGATATGTCTACATATTGTGATACAGTAGTTTATAAGTTTGATAAGATGCTTAGGATCGATAAAGATATTGAAAAAACTTATTTAGCGAGTGGAGAAATTTCATTGGTGACATTAAATATTGATAATGTCTGAGGTCAGATGATGTCAAATTTCACCATCACAGATACTCTTCCAGATGGCTTAGAATATGTTGATAACTCCGCTTCTAATTTAAATGATTTTGCATCTTTTACAGCTGATGGTAAAACTCTAATTCGATCAGGTTATAATAAAGGATTAGCGGGCGGAACTAGTCTTGTAATTACTTATCAGATAAGAAGTCTAATGACAAATTCAGGAGATAGAGCTAGAAACCGAGCCTGTCTGACGACCTTAGATTTCCCAGAGTGGAAGTCAGTTCCAGACTGAGATTTAAATAATCATCTCGTGACACCAAACTGTGATGATGATGACGTGATAACTACCGATGAGACTCCAGAGCCAGAAGTAGTGGCTTGTAATCCAGATTTTGACTGAAAAACTTTCTCATGAAATTTCACTCTCCCAACTATAGGATTATGTATTCCTGATACTGTTCAGGCTACAAATATCCAGACATCTGAGACAGGATGGGTTTGGATTTGTGGAACAGCCCCGGATGCAATCCAGTGTTCAGCACTCAAATCTTCTAATACATGAACCCTAGTTATCGATAAAATCGTAGACAAAACCGAAGCAAATCCAGGAGATGAAGTCAGCTTTACTTTGACTATTACCAATTCTGGAGATACTGTTTGGTCTGGATTCTCAGTTATCGATACACTTCCAGTAGGTATGAGCTATGTCACTACACTTATATCCACTGGCTTCTCAGCTAATCCTGCAGTCGTAGGTCAGAAAATCACTTGGACTTATCCATGAGAACTTGCCGTGGGGCAATCTGTCAAAATAATCTTTACAGCTAAAATCAGCGATACAGTCTTCTCAAATTCTAATACATGAGAACTGATAAATCGAGCTTGTTTTACTCATCCTACTCATCCAGAACGAACAGACGGAACATCTCCAGACAACTGTGATGATGCGACAGTTCTGATCAATACCAAGCCAATCTTCGGATACTGTGGAGATGATAGAGTAGATGCTTACGAGCAGTGTGACTGTGGAGACTGACTATCAGGAAACAAAGAATGTGATCTCTCAGCCGCAAAGCGTGCATCCAACGTATCTAATTATGCAAATGCCAAATGTGTCAGCTGTCAGGTTACACAAAATGGTGAAAATATCCTAGATCCTATCGCCTGTTTCAATACAAATAATGGTTCTATTTCCATAAATGTAGGTGAAACCTTGCCTTTCTATCGAAATATCGAAAAACTCAATTCTGACCATTATATCACCCTGCCAAATCAGTCCAATAAAGCACTTCAGAATTATGAAAAACTCACAAATATGAAGTTCACAAGTGCAGACTTTAATTTGTCAGATTATGAACAAAATCAGAGAAATGCTGACTGAACCTCATGTTCAGATTACGAAATCGGAGATATTGCCCTCAATGCGATGGTTTGTACCTTCACGATTTATAACTGAACTAAGGTAGAGAGCGAGCAGAATGGAGGTGTTTATTCACTGCGTGTACCATGTTTCACTGATGGAACATCTATTCAGTCAGACTGGACGAAATCCAAATTGATCGATACATTCCTTGATGACCAAGATTTCTGGTCATATAATATCAAGGGTAGAGCCTCAGATGATATGTTCAATTCAGCAGTATTTGCTATCAAAGACTTTGGAAAAGCAGGTACCAGTCTAAATTATAGAGATATGGACGGCGGTCTATGGCAGCAGGCGACTCGTGCTGTAGATGGTGCTTTATGAGAATACAAGATTTCACTCGATCGTGTAGATTATGCTCAGTGTATTCCGAGCAGTGAGAACTGAGATGATAGAGTGTGGGCTGCGATGAAACCATACGGTAGACTATGTCAGGTAGACTTTGCTCTGACCGAGCCATATATCGTGCAGAAGACTCCAGCAGGAAATCTCGAAGCGTCCAGTGCAGTACTCGACAAATTCTTTTTCATCGACTGAGATGATGCATTCAATACCAAGAAATGATCAGATTTATTGTCTGATGTACTGACAGTTAGATGATCAGATTACAACCCTTCTACTGAGGTAAAGACAGCGATGACCAACTTTATCAATAAATACTCAAAATTAGCTGTAAAATCTACAAATACCAACATCACAACTTCAGCGACTATCAAAAAAGTACCAGGAAAAGAAATCTATTTTGTGGACGGCGATTTGTCTCTCAAATCTAGCAAGTCTACAACTCCATTTACGATAGTCCAGACCAAAGGAAATACGACTATTAGATGAGAATTCTCACATAATATCATGCTCCTATCCCAGTGATCTATCACTTTCGATTCAGATGGTGTTTGTGATCATCCACAGACTGTTAGATGAGTATTTTATGCGGAGGACGGCTTCAAAAATGCCAACGTCTCCAAAAATGACAATCCAAATAATGCTCGATGTGAATATGGGAATCTCCATATTATCTGAGTGCTTATCGGAAATAATGTACAGAAAATAGCAGATGAGAGAAGATCAGAATTAAACTACTGGTTCCATGCTCCAGACGGAAACATTCCTACCAAACAGCAGCGTCAAACCTACATTATGAATGGTGCTTCACTGCTTATCGAATACTCACCATCAATCTTTACCAAGGCTACAATGCCTCCAGGTACAGAAGACTTTACAAATGCACTCTCAGTCTACAAAGAACACGGTACTACAATCATTCTTTCACTTCTCTGAGGTCTTATTCAGATTCCTATCACATTATAAAATACAAAAACATAAAATATAGGGGGCGGTTCTATGAACTGTCCTTTTACATTCCTACCATCTGCCACCCACCAGACTAATTTTCAAGCAAAATGCACCACAGAGGCAAACTCAGTAGATAAGAACTAGATTTCTCAATTTTGATACTTTTTAAACAAGTTTTCAGCACTTTCATAACCTAGAATTTTTCTAGGTTTTTG
>BNUE01000059.1 GCA_025997135.1 candidate division SR1 bacterium
GACACAAAATTGGACGAAAGAGAACTGCGTGATGCTGTGGAAAAATACGGTATGGGAAATGCTATTTTGACGAAGAAGAACTGGATTTTTCTGCTGGCTCCTTTATTTTTACTCGTGATATCGATAGGGATATTTGTATTATTAGCTCGATTTTCTTACAAACAATATTATGCATTTCATCCTGAAATTTTCTGGATTATCTGTAGTGCTCAGGTAGTGATAACGTTAGTTCGGATCATTCATAGTATCAAGACCATCGTCCAGACTATGATAAAGCATAAAGATACTCCATATTTCGGTAGTGTGAGTGAGGAGTCTCTGAAAAATGGAAAATTTGAACATTATTTGAAACATAGCTTTGTGTCTATTATTTTGCAGGCGATACTGATGATCGTAGATGTGTGTCTGACAATCTCACTCAAAGATAATGCCATATCTGATCGATTATTTACTACTGGAGGTATCATAGTAAACCTGCTTTTCATCTATATTATCTGGATGACAGTCTACAAATTGATCGATTATGAGATGCGATTCAATATTTTTACACCAGATTTATTTACTATTTATAGACAAAAAAGTATCCTCAATACTGATAATCGTAGGATCCCAACAGCGGAAATCGCTGAAATAAAAGAAGTTCAACAAGGTCTGTGAGCATTACTGTGATACGGTCAGATAACTATCTCTTCAAAAAAAGGTGTCGATACAGATATGGTAAATATCACATACGTTACTAAACCAAAAAAATTAATGAAAAAGCTGACTGAATTTATGGAAAAAAGTAAAGTTTAGAGAAATTTCGTGAGTTTTTTTGGCAAAGTCTTTTGTATCTTGTGATCTGGGAAAAGTCGTTTTAGAAATAGCTTACGATGAATATTACTAGGTCAGAAGGTAGTTATTGCATCTAAATGATCTTTTGTACCGTATCATTTGTGTTTTGTGAAGCCGTATTTTGTGTATTTTGCAGGTAAAGCTTTCATCAAATTATCACGGCTGACTTTGGCGAGAATTGAAGCCATAGAGATTTCTTTGATTTTATCATCTCATTTTATTATCGTTTCAATTGTCCAGTCTGGATAAGCTTTTTTTAGTCAGAAGTCTCTATTTCAGTCTATTGTTAAGGTCATATTCAAGTTGTTTTTATCCAGAGATAGATTATCCAGAAGCGCAGAAATTCCCCTAATAATAGCCAAAAATTGAGCATTTGTCATACCATATTTATCTATTTCAACAACACTTGCATAACTCACTGTCTGTCTGAGTAAATCTTGTCTTTCCATCTGTAAAACTTGTGAGAAAAGTACTTCTCTCTGAGATTCACTGAGTTTTTTACTATCTCTAAATCAGTCTAAATCAGATTTTTTTAGCTTTTGTAGAGGGAAGATGATACCTACTGATAGAGGTCATGCCAAAGGTCATCTCCCCGCCTCGTCAATGTAAAAGTGTAAAGTTTTCATAATTTATGACTGTAAAATAATAGATAAGTCGTCTCGAGACAGCTCTTCAAGACGTTTTTTATGTAAAGAAGATGGAATAAAAAAATAGATAGAAGGCTGGGTCTTGGCGATGATTTTCGTACTGGAGGAAAGAGTTTTGCGAGCAAATGGAGCATATAAATCTAGAAATTTCGTCATCTGAACATAATCAAAATCAGGTTTTTTTGTCTTTTTTATGAGAGATATAAGGCAGGATTTTACTTTTGGTGGCGGATTGAAGGCTTTGGGAGGGACAGTTTTGAGATATTTAACCTCATATGAGTAATTTAGAAGCCAGTAAAGATAAGATTTTTTGATTGCATCGGATTTGATCTTTTCTCATACTTCGTGTTGTATCATAAAAAGTCAGCCTAGAACTTCATTTTGTACAACTTTGGATAAAATTGGTGAGGTGATATAATATGGCAGATTACCTACTATAAAAGCCTGATGTAAAGCCGAAAAAGAGTGTATCAAAACATCTCAGATAATGATTTGCTCGCTGGGTAAAATAGTTTCAAGAGTCGAAATCAGCGTTTTATCTTTTTCAATGACGCAAAAATGAGATGTGATATCTTTTATCAGCTTGGTGATTGATCATTTTCATGGTCAAATTTCAATAAGACTGGAAGCCTGCGTCTTCATAAAAAGCTCACGCGTTTTGTCTGCGATCCAGTTGCGGATTTTACTGTCAGTAAGGAAATTTTGTCATAGATAAGTTCACATGTAGTTTGTTTTATAGATATTTGCCGTGTTTTTCAAGAGAAAAAAAGAAGCAAACCTTGATTATAGTCATTTTTTGTTAAAAGTCAAGAGGAAGTTAAAAGATTGATATATATATATGCTAAAGTGAATCTGGTTTTGGCTGAAGAAATATTTACTTTAAATATCCATCTCACAAGTAGTCAACGTGAAAGTATTTATATTTCATCTTCATAATTTATCTGATATTGTTCAGGTATATTTAAAATTTGAAACTTTCTTCATAATAGCCTTACCATTTTTTACTCAATCAAAATACCGCATATTGTCAATATTATCATTAGCAACAGCATAATAAATTTTATCATTGATAGCAAAAAGTTTTTCATATGCCTGATCTCTATATCAAGCAACAAAATAATTTATTCAGTCAGTCCATCAGTTTGCTCCTTTCATATTAGAACATTTTGTATCATCTGGACAGAAAGACCAAGCATCATATTGACTAAAGGCTATACTATCAAAAAATCATTTACTAACGATTTTAGATATAGCATCATAATAATTTGGATTATCTAGTTCTTTTCTATTTAATTTACTAAACGCACTTACATCATGAGTCGTACGACAAAAAGCATCAGTTAATTCATAATCATTAGTGACTATTTGATTATTGTATATTCTTATCTCTATACCTACTCATCAAAGACCATCAGCAGCTGCCATTTTCATTTCTTCAGAAGTACAATTTTCAACAAAATCGTCTATATATAAAGTTTCAATTCATTTAAGATTAGACTCACAAATTGGTAGATCAGTAAATAAGGTAGATAGTTTCTCGTTATAAATCATATTTACCACATTACCTCTAATCGCTTGATTATCTTCTATATACATTAACTTTTCGCGATATAAATCTGAGAAAATTCAAAAAATGTTCGCTCTATCATAATAAATATTAGACCAATGAGTTCATCAGCTCTCATCCTGCTTCCCGTCAAGTATCCTCATCACTACAGCGACAGCTTCTGCATTAGTCAAACTCTTCTCTGGGTAAAATCGTGTAT
>BNUE01000060.1 GCA_025997135.1 candidate division SR1 bacterium
GGAAAAGAAATCTGAACTTTCGAGGCAAATGATAGTCAATCACTGACAGATTTGGCTGCGATGAATGGGATAGATATTCCTGTATCGTGTGGTGGCGGTATTTGCTGAGTATGTCTGTGTCAGGTCGAAGAATGAGGAGAAATTGTAGATGGGAACAAGATTACGACTCCTATTCATCCTTTGGCCGATGGTGAAATTTTGGCTTGTGTAGCAGGGATTACAGAGACGGCTTTTACTGATGGACTAGATCACCAAGTCGTAATCCAGAGAGTGTACTAAAACCTGTTTGGTCTCCATGAAAAAACGTTTTTGTTTGATAAAATCACTTTATGGTTATTGATTTTGACAAGGAGTTTAAGATGCTCCTAATACAGCAGGATGAGCCTACTTTTAATGATTTTTATCTACAAACTGTGGATATTTTTTATCGTTATATGAAGGCAAACTGCAGTATAGATGAGGCAGATATACACGACATTATCGCTGAGGCGTATGTCAAACTGCGAAATGCATTGCCAAACTATGATATAAATCAGAATTTTAGCTGATATATTTGGGCAATATTTAAAAATCATATCAAAGATTTCTGGAAAAAAAGCTCTTTGGTCGCGTTTAGTAGTATCTGAGAGATAGATCAGGAGGGACAGAAAACTGATTTCGGTGAAACGATAGCAGATCCAGAAAACTTTATGGATTTACTCGAGTGAGAGTACAAATTCGAGCAAATCAAAACTGCTATAAATCATCTAGATGAAGTGTCACAGGATATATTATTTCTCAGGTTTACTGAGGAGAGAGATTACGCGTTTATCGCCTCTACATGCGATATATCTCAGGAGAGTGCTAGACAAAAATGTAGCAGAGCTATCAAGCAGCTGAAACAGCTTTTATGAGAGAATTAAAAAAACCCCTATTCATTGTCTGTTTAGGGGTTTTTTTAATTCTCTCATAAAAGCTGTTTCAGCTGCTTGATAGCTCTGCTACATTTTTGTCTAGCACTCTCCTGAGATATATCGCCTCTACATGCGATATATCTCAGGAGAGTGCTAGACAAAAATGTAGCAGAGCTATCAAGCAGCTGAAACAGCTTTTATGAGAGAATTAAAAAAACCCCTAAACAGACAATGAATAGGGGGTTTTTAATTTTAGCTTTTCTACCTTGGATTTACTGGAACTCATTTTCCTGGGTCTACTTCTCATTTTCCTGGATCTGCAACTCATATTTCTCAGCCTACATTCCCGATAGGCTGTCATGTTCGTGGGTCTACAACTTGTCAATTTTTTATACAATTGAGACCGTCTCGGGTACCTCCAAGCATTATACAGAGACATTCGTTACTTTGTTGATCTAAATTTCAACATGTTATTATTGTAGTCACCTGTACAGTTGCTATGGTTCTTCATCTATCTTCACAAGAGTTTGTAGCAGAATTTCGCGTTCATTTTATACATTTAAATACGCAGTTAGTCCCATTAGGGGATCAAGATCATTCATTAATGACTGTTATCGGAGTTGGTGTCCATGTTACTCATCAATCTAGTGAAGTTTGAGTGGCCTGAGGTTCTATCCACGTTACGCCATTTTCTGGGCTTGCTAATCCCATCTCAGCACATTTTCTGGTCAATACTGTAGGTGTAGGAATTTCACATGTTTTTGTAGTAGGATTCCACTGATAACCTCATATACAGCTGAATGTACATGGACCAAGTGGCATAGTGGCACTATAAGTTCGAGTCATACTTGTAGGAGTCCATGTTGCTCATCCATTATACGAAGTCTGAGTAAACTGTGCCTCACCTTTGTCTACATTTGATGGTAATGTTCATGCACAATTCATTGGTCTAGTCTGAATGTCTGCTACACATGCACCATTATCCTCGTGATAACCAGCATTACATACAATATTACACTGTTCATCCCCATTATTTACGACCCCACCTACATCACATCGAAACATTGTATTACATATTGTAGTTCCATTACTTGGTATACCTGGTAGAGAAATCGTCGATTCAGTACTTTCACCAGCTGACATCGTAGAGAATGAGTAAGAATGTCAGTTAACAGTTTTATTGCCTGCTGGACACATCATCAGTACACATGCATTATCGATTCGAGCGTAATTTTGAGCACATTTAAATTTACAGTAAGAAGCACTCGCTGTTGTACTATATGCTCCTGCAAGAGTCGGTATCCAACTACTTCCATCTCGGTGTTGCATAATTGTAGATACAGTATTTCGCTCAGCATTGGCTGGTAATCATTCACATGGTTTCACTCTCGTATCAGCATTACAAATACTTTCTGTTCGGGTATAGTTTGTCTTACATTTATATGTACAGATATTAGGGGTTGTATTGTGTACTCGAGAGTAGCTAGGTACTCGAGAAACTCCATTTCGTGTAGCACTTCGGGTAGTGGTTGTGGCATTTGATTCTGCATTAGCAGGGATAGATCATTGACAGCTTGCTCCCTGAGAATTTGCTACACATTGACTGCCATTTCGTGTATAGTTTGTAACACAAGTATAATCATAATTACATGTCTCTGAATTAGTATTCCGATTTCCTAGATTACAGGTAAATGTCTTGG
>BNUE01000061.1 GCA_025997135.1 candidate division SR1 bacterium
CAGAAAACATCACTGCGAAGCCCATCCAGCGGACGAACTTTTACAGCAGGCAATTTTACTCAGCTTCTCACATCATCTGTGATAAATATGGCGACACTCTTGACAGGTGCTGGAGCCGTCTGAAAACTTTCATCCTCAGCAGGAGCGAAAATCTGACTGAATGTGAGCCAAAATATAGCCTACAAGACTGGGCTTGTCTCTACAGCGTTTGCTCAGCAGATGTGAAATTCTTTCGATGAAGCACTATCTATGGGATTGACTAGCGAGCAGGCATTTGGATACTCATTTCTATCATCTATCACGCAGTCAGGACTGGAATTACTCTCTCCAAATATGATGATGACCAAAGCCTGACAGCAGGCAGCTAAATCATATATCAAACCGCTCTTTTCGTCCAATTCAAAACAAGGTTTTTTATCAGCTTTTAAATCTTTTTCCAAACTTATCTGAAAAGAGATACTTGAAGAGAACTTTCAGGAAGTAGCACAGCTAGATATTTCTATAGCTATCAATCAGCGAGCAAATGGTAGACGAAATGCTGACTTCTGAACGGATTTTACTTGGCAGAATTTTACTCATACGGCACTTCTTACGACTCTTACCACCTGAATTATGGCTTGAAGAGCTTCAAATATCAATATACGCGATATAAATAATAAGACAAAAAGCTGACTTCTGAGAATAATCGACAAGATAAATAATAAACAGATAAAAATCACAGGTCTGAATATGGATAATCTGCAAATAGTCGAAAATCAGCTGAAAATGCTGAGTGTAACTCCAATAAAACCCATTCATCCAGTCAGTCCGATTTTAGATGCAAAGACAGCCTACGACAACAAGCATTTAGACAAAAATATCGATAAAATCACATACAGTCAGATAGACCGCTTCACACCTCAGACTACATCAGAAAAAGAAATAATTTTAGAAAATCAGAATAATCCATATAATCAACTCAAAAAGGAAAATCCAGCTCTTTCCCGAGCAAAATATTTATCATCTCAGCAGCCAGAAAACAACTCTTCAAATCAAAATAACAATTATCCAGACCAAAACGACCATTTATTCAGTCAGAAACATACTGAACTACTTCAGCAGCATTACGAAAACACCTACCGTGCAGCAGAAATTATCACAAATATCGAAAATTATATTTACCAAATGGGCGAGTTAAAAGACCCAGAGAAAGTAAAAAACGATATTTTGATCCGAAATAATGAGAAAATTTCGGCACTTCCGTCAGAAATTCAGAGTCAAATAACTGATAGATTAGACCTTGTCTTGCAAAATATTATTTTAATCGATCATATAATAAAGTATAAATCAGACCTGTTAAAAAATAAAATCAAATCAATCGCAAAGATAAACGATACGGCAGATTTCAGCTGAAAACTAACTTTCAAAAGAGTAGGAGCCTGACTCTCGGTTATCGTCCACGACAAAGGCGATTTTTCCAGAATATATGCAGAAGGTCAAACGAATCAAAAGGCGTACGACATAAAGTGATTTACCTATCTCACAGATATTCCTATCTCTTTTATCAATAATTCTATCTGAGAAACATCCAAGACTATAGCCCATGAATGACGTCATAGCGACAATTTATATATTTTCCCAGAGACGATAAAAAACAGATGAAAGCTGACAGCAAATCAAGTCTTATCAATAACTTCAAATGAGATCACAGCCTATATGAAACAGTGAGCATCTTTCGCAGAAATTGAGCATATTTTGACTGATAATGACTGACCTTACAATTATTACAATGATCCCAATTCACCAGAACGAAAGCAATTAAAATCCAAGATAGCAAATTTGATTTCTATTGCACAGCATCTAGAATTATCCTCCACAGACAGAAATATCCTCATAAATCAGCTTTCTATTACTCCTTTTTATCAGCGAGATAGATTGAGAGATTATCTTGAAATCAAGCAGAAAAAAGAAATACTTAAAAAAACAGAGAAAGATAAAAAAGCAATAGATGCTTTAATGAAGACTCTTTCGAAATCCCCCCCATACAACAAATAAAATCTGAATTATAAATTTTTACCCCATTCCCCCCAACAAAACCATGAACAAAACCAAAATCATTGCAACCATCACAGATCGCTACACCAAGTCCCAGCTTATCGACATCTATCATGCAGGCGTAAACATCCTCCGCTTCAATTTTTCCCACGCCCAACAGGCGACTACTCAGCCGATTATTGATCTCATTCACCAGCTAAACTCTTCCTGAAAGACCAATTTCGGACTCCTCCTTGATACCAAATGACCTGAAGTCCGCACAGGTGAAAGATCTGAGCCATACACTTACCGCAAGGGCGAAACCTTCCGTATTTTTACCTCATACGACCTGATGGATCAGCCTTCTGACCTTTTCTGTGATTATCCTTCAATACTAAAAGAAATAAAAGTCTGAAAGCATATCGCGATAGAGAGCTGACTCCTCGACGTCTCAGTCCTCAAAATCACAAAAACCCACCTCATCGTCAAATCTAATTC
>BNUE01000062.1 GCA_025997135.1 candidate division SR1 bacterium
ATGTTGATTTCTCTGCTGTTTATTTCGGAAGATAAAAAATAAAAAAAGCAGACTCACATACAATATAAAGCTGCTAACTCGAGAAATCCCACTTTCGACAGTCAATCCCTGACTACTTACTATCCATGAAAATAAATATAAAGAACCTACTAAAATCAAGCTTCAAATAGCCATTTTTACGCCAAATTTCTTCTTATCTTGCAAAAAAATATGCTGCAATAATCGCAACCAAAAGTATCCTATCAAACACGTTATTAGAAACGAGATTATAAGCTGGAGAATTGTTTGCATAAGAGCTTTTTTAATCTAAAGCATTCTGGATCAATAATCCAAGTATCGCTATTACCATCAGAACCGTCTGTATCAGTCGCAACCTCATCACTATCGTATATTCAGCCTGTCATCTATATTCTAGTCGATGATGAAGAGGTGCTATAGTAAATAATTTTTTATGAAAAACCTTTTTTCGCCCCATCTGTAATCAGCTACTCAATATCTCTATCATAAACAACAAAAATAGCACCAAAAAAGGTATAAAAATCCCAGTTCTCATATTGAGTAAATAAAGCATTGATGCGATTATTCCTCACAGGGCGAATGCCCCACTATCTCACATAAATACTTTCGCAGGTTTTATATTAAAGAAAAGGAAAGCACCCAGAATTGCAATAATTATACTGATAACCGTCGCCGCAATAAATGTCCCATTCAGTAAAGCCGCTATCAGAAAAACAGACAAAACACTGATATTTAGACCTCATGCCAATCAATCCAGTCAATCTGTAATATTTATAGCATTTACTATCACAATAGTTGCAAAAAAAGTTAATATCGGGAACCCCCGTCATAGACTAACTTTTCATGCTATCGGTCGCAAATTTATATAATCAATACCCAGCCTAACATAAAACCAGTAAGAAATTGCAGCCGAAAAGATAAATAAACCTATCAATTTTGCTCTCATATTTAGTCATTTCACTTTTCAGACCTGTTTAATATTTAGGATATCATCGATCAGACCTATCAGTCCCATACTAAAAAAGCCGAATAGAATGATATATGTTTCCTGCTGATTTCGTAAAGAATTAGTAATCCAGCCCAGTTTCTGCAAGATAACTGACGCTCCTATCATTAGTCACATTATCAATAGAAATAGTCATCATCACATAGTTGGAGTTCAGGCTTTATAAGCATGTAATTGGTTAAATATTTCAGCTTTTTCCCCTGTTGCAGTATCTTCACGGATTGATTTTCCAGCCTTCCATCTATGCAACTGCTGTATATACAATGGATAAACAGCAAAAGAAACCAGAAAAGCTATCAGAGTAAAACCTAAAATTTGGCTTAAATATACTAACATTTGTGTGTTTACAAAATAAAGTTATAGAGTTTCATTTATAATTTGTTGATAAATCTCTTTTGGATTGACTCATGTCATAGTCTGCATAATTTCTCAATCTTTAAAAACAATAACAGTTGGAATGCTCACTATGCCATATTGAGCCGCCAAATCTGGGTTTTCATCGACATTGATTTTCAGAAATTTTATATTATTTTGTACATTTTCCTCAGCTAATTCATGCATTATAGGGGTCAACATCCTACATGGTCAGCACCAATCCGCATAAAAATCCGCAAAAACAAGATCATTTACGATTTCATCCATAAATTGAGCCTTTGAAGTGATTTCAATCATCTGTGAGAAATTAAAAACTAAAAAATTACCGTAAAACTTCTAAGAATAGATTCTTTCATCGTAGGAACCCTAGTTAATAACTGCACTTCATAATTACCATATTTTCAGAGTGATTTAATATTATAAAATATGTCTGACACTTCATTAGCAAAAGAAAGCTGATATTCTAGATATGGATAGAGCTGTCTAGATACTGAATATAATAAATTCAGAAGTGACAACCTAAAAATAACTCAGTCTTCATCCTCTAAAAGTTCATTAAAGTGTTTATCAAAAATACCGATATCGCCTGCATCTTCAATAATTCATGTTAAAGCTTCAATTGCACTACCAACAAATGGACTATAAGTATTTCAGAAATTCAATATTGGTTCAGCGTTAATCCTACTTTCCAGCAAACGAGAATCATCCATAGGAGAAGAGTCATTAGCAATAGACATAATAAATAGCGAATTTCAGTCACTACTTTCTCTCCTAAATGATCGATCAACCATAGGATCATCAGTAGAAGAATTTGAATCTCAAATGCTAGAAGCCTCATCATCTTCATCCAATGCTAAGAAACTATAATCATAACGTAGAATGGCAGGCAATCTAATAACACCCGTAAAAGAATTTGAAGAACTTTTGGTTAAAGTTCCTGTCATATATGGTGCAGAATTTCCACTATCCATCATAAATAACACATTCATCGCTTGTAAGTAATCTAGACGATTAAAATCCAAAGAATCTCCCGTCGCCAACATCCAATCTACATTTCATTCTCATGGATTTGGAATTTTTTTAGTTCTA
>BNUE01000063.1 GCA_025997135.1 candidate division SR1 bacterium
CCACCGCCGCATAATAAGCCTTATTGTATTCTAATGTATCTGAGAAATTCACAAAAAACATCGTAAAACCCATATATAAGGCTCAAATTAATGCACTACACACCAATAATAATAGGAGAATAATCGCTATAACCATAAATATTTTTTCGAGTTAAATTTATTTTTCAATATTCGGAGCTCAGCAAACATCACAATAATCAAATGATGAACTATGTTTTTGACTACATTCACGACACACTTGCACTAAAGTTTCTCAGCATTTTGTACAGCATTGATGAGTAATAGACTGCAAAGCTCAGCAGTTTCCGCATAAAACTCATGACAACTCTATCATATCTCTTCGTGGCGTTTTGTCTCGTTTGTATCCTATAGGCCTGATAGATATATACACAGGCAAGCCAAACACTGGAGTCAAAAAGATAATCAACAGCACTGTGATAAAGATAAATCATCCATTATCGCTCCTGGCAATAGCATCTTTTACTGCTCGATTTAGGCATAATAACCACAAAATGCCCACAATTATCATACATCAGTACAATGTATTACCATTGATTGTATCAAATCGATTTATAACATCAACCGTTTGCATTTTATTTTATTTAATTAAATAATAAAACAAATCAGAACCAAAACTACGCAATTATACACCTTCATGGACGAGCAAATGTTTCGTTAAATATTCAGAATATTCATCACTCTATCATGTTAAATCAGTATGCCAGACTGGTACTATCCTTATTTATCGTTCACGAAGCCAAGCATCCATACACTCCAGCAAAACGTATAAAAGACTGATCCTCTATACCTCATGAAAAATTCAAATTCAACAATAATCATAACAGATTTCCTCACAGATAATCAGAGTTATCTACAAACTTTCATGGGAAATATGACATAATACGCCTCAAATGCGACTCCATAATAGGTATTTTATCCTGAGCTAAGCATTGGTCCAGATACGACTGAGCTGTGAAATAATATTCATCCTTTCATTGAAATTGAGTCTGGAAAATAGTTTTTTCTGGATTCGCTTTTAATCATTTTGATACTGCTATCCATTCTATCCCATCCACTGGCGTTAAATTATTTCTAGAAAATGAGATCCCATCTATAGAAATAGATGTAGTAGTATAAGTAATTTCACTCAATTTTTGGATAATACTCAGACCTAATAATTCATTGTCTGCTAAAAACATAAGTACAGATAGCATTTTCTCCTTGTCTGATTCGTATGGATAGTCTTTTTGCGTCAGATAACGCAGTAATGCTCATAATTCTTCATCTTTTGACCATTGAGTTATATCAAACATGATAATATTTAAACGGATTAAAAAAACATGAACATTTCCTTTTATTTATTTGCTCCATTAAGGCAAGAGAAAATTAGTCCCTTTATAATTCCTATTTGTAGAGTCAATATGTCGGAGGCTTGTACCTGTCCTAAAATGTATTACATTCATCTAGGACGGGTATGAAACCCGTCCCTACACAAATGTTTTTTTGTTTATTATTAAATACATTCCGATTTGTAGGGACAGGTCTTGTACCTGTCCAATAAAAGAATGAGTTGTTTCCAGGAGATAAACTATTCAAGAAATCGTATTCTATGACTCTAAACTTTGATTGCAGTTTTTCTCCCTGATAGGGGAGGTGACTCTGCGAAGCAGAGGCGGAGGGGTTGTCACAGAGGGGTTGTCTACACATCCTGGAAACAGCGAATCGAATAACCAGCGCTACGATTGTAGCTACCCTGCGAAGCTCCAGCTGAATGGAAGCCCAGATGGTAGGCGTTGCCCACAGTGGTATAAGGAGACGATGACCAATAGTGGCCGTGGGTGCCGACATTGCTGGGAGAAGCACTGGAGCTATAACGGAAGCCTGCGAGCGGGAGTTTGAGAGTACTGAAGAGTGAATAAGGATTGCCTCAATTTAGCATATTTTGTCGCTCAAGTGTAGATGGAACATGGAAATCTGCTGGGCACGGTCAGCGTCTACCTGCTGATGTAGTAGTTGCTCAGTTGGCTGAGGTAGTATCTCCTGTTCATCACCAGAGAGTGTCTCAGACGGCAGTTGTACTGTTAGACCCATTATTCATCCGAGGATTAACAGTAATCCAAGTGCTAGATAAATATCATGCTGTAGGAGCGACCTGTGATGAACTAGTGGTAATTCATGCAGCAGAGGCTGTTCACTTGTCTGCTCCAGGAAATCAGTAGTTATTACCTCGCTGGTAGGTGTAGCCATAGCAGGCTGTGTCAGTCAGTGAAGTGCAGACACGAGAAGCTCAGAGGTTTCTGTCCATGATGACGTATCAGTTGTATGTGATTG
>BNUE01000064.1 GCA_025997135.1 candidate division SR1 bacterium
GCTTTGGGATAGCATGGATGATACAGACAAATGGAATGGGCATGATAACGCTACCTTTTCTATTACCCTGGGTTTGAACCTGAACAGTCTTTTTCCCTTTACAAAACAAGGACAGGGGCTGATGGTCATCCCCACCTGTGCGGGCAGTAATGTTACGGTTCCCGCAATGGGCGCACGGGCGATGTTGGCCTGGTAGGTCATCCCCGGCTTACTGGGGTCCACCGCCGCAATGGGATCGTTCCGGGCAACCCGGTCTCCCACGGAAACGTAAACCCGTGTTATCTTCCCTGCGGCGTCCGAATAGGTGTCCACCGTGGTGCCGGACACAATGTCCCCGGAAAGGGCCAGGTAATCCAGTATCTGTCCCTGGACCGCTACGGTGGTATTCACCGCGAACAACGGAATTGCCGGGGCATCACCGGGAGCCCCGCCGCCGGGACCGGCTTGGTCAGCCTTGCCCTTGCTGCAGCCCGGAAAACTCACCGCTACAATAACTGCTGCTACGGCGCTTAACACCACTGCGGCGGCGCCTGTGTACTGAACTTTTTTCATTTCGTTCCCCCATTGCTCAGGGTACCGAAGGGGACCCCGATGGAATATTCCAGGTCGATAAGACCGGTAAGATAGTTAAACTGTTGTTCCAGCATTTGAACCCTGGCCTGACGCCGGGATATATCCGCCTGCTGCACCAGAAGAAACTCCTGGAGCCCCCCCCGGTAGGCTTCCTGGGTCAGGCGGTAGCTCTGATCCGCCAGGGCTACGGTCTGGGCCTGTGTTTCCGCCGTAATCTGGGTCCTTTGGAGGGACAAGACGGTGTTGTAAATTTCAATCTCCGTCCCCCGGATCATCTGGGCCAGCCCGATACTAGCGGTTTTGATATTGTTGTCAAAATCCTTCAGCCCCTGTCCTTGTTTTGTAAAGGGAAAAAGACTGTTCAGGTTCAAACCCAGGGTAATAGAAAAGGTAGCGTTATCATGCCCATTCCATTTGTCTGTATCATCCATGCTATCCCAAAGCCCCAAAAATGCGGGGGAATAACCAAAGTCAAGCCGGAGATAGGGTGTACGGGCTTGCAGGGCCTGAGCTTTCCGTTGGCTGGTGAGGGTAAGCGCCTGCTGCCGTAATTCCAAGATATCCGGCTTCCCGTTAGCGGCCTTGTTGATCAGCTCCTTCACATCCAGGGATATGTAATTGAGATCCCCCGTCACGGGAACAAGCTCAAACTGGATGTCATAGTCCAAGCCAAGGTTCATGGCGAAGCTGGCCATCGCCAGTTTAAGACCGTTTTCCGCCTGATCAATAGTGGGCTTCAAATTATCCCGGTTAACCTGTGCCTGGAGCAGGGAAAGCTGCGGGGCGGTCCCGTTGTTATAATTCGCCTGGGTCATGGCAACCTGCCGTTCCGCCGCATCAAAACTTTCCCGCAAGAGGCTAATGTTCTCCTGGAGCAGGAGCATTTGATAGTAGGACTTCCGTATATCCCGCTCCATCTGCGCCCGGGCCTTCGCATAGGTGAGGAGCCCGGTCTGGTAGTCCAACTTAATGCTCCGTATCCCCTCTATCAACGCAAAGCTGAAGTTCCAGGACACTGCCCCATTCCCGCTGAAGGTCCATTGCGGCTGGCCGCCCATGTAAATCGTGGAGCCTCCAGGTCCGAGAGGCAGGGGTGTACCTTTATTCTCTTTCGCAGTCACGGCCAGGGTACCCCGCACATCAATCTCCGGCAGAAACTGGTTCCACACCAGGTCGGACTTCCGCTTCTTGGTATCCAGGGTCACCCGTGAAGATTCCAGGCTGAGGTTATTCTTGATAGCCAGATCAACCGCCTCATCCGGGGTGATACGCCGGACCGATCCGCTAAGAGCAGGGCTGCTTTCAGCCGTTTGTCCAAAGGCCGGTGCGGCGCAGAGGAAACCGGCTTGAATCAAGCAGGCTAGAACCAAACCGGGGGGATGCAGGAACAACGGCAAGCGCCGCCGCTCCATCCGCCCGGCAGACGGACCAGCTAGCCCGCCACGACAGGGATGTTTCATTGTAGAACTCCTTCTCTATTGGCCGGAAAAACGTGTCCACACACCGAATCCCCATGCCAACCATGTATCTCAGGCCCGCACGAACTTACCAGTCCGCATACTGCGCGGCCTCTTACGGCTTCTTGCCGTTTATTGCCATTCATTAGAATATACTGCCTTTCCTTCACCTGTTACCATCCCTCTACCCCCAAAACAATAAACCTATACAAAATATGAAAACTCTCGTTAGGCACCTCC
>BNUE01000065.1 GCA_025997135.1 candidate division SR1 bacterium
CTTCTATGGCTTCTCATCAGACAAAACTAACTGGCGGAAGAAATTCATCTGTTTTGTTTAATTCATACTGTTTGCGGAGATATTCCATAGGCGTATCTGAGGTCTGAGTCTGCTGAAACACAATTTCATCATAAGCTTTTTGAGTTCTATCCCAGTTATTGTCCCTGTCCATACCTCGATACCTACCACCGATACTGGCAATACTCACATGTGGATACTGCTGGAGTCGCTGAGTAAAATCCTCTAATAATCACATCGCTGAATCTGGAGCTAAATCTCTACCATCAGTAAAAAGATGAATAAAAGTCTGAATATCACTAGGTATTATCTGGATTAATTCACGTAAATGATGTTCAGTGGAATGTATCCCTCATGGTCCAAAAAGTCAGATAAGATGAAGCCTGGAATGATTGTCCCTCACATGCTGGATACCTTCGATAAAAGCAGGTAAGTTCGCAAATTTACCCTCTGCAAATAAATCATCAATAGCGACCATCGGTTGTAAAAGGATTCTCCCAGTACCAAGAGTCATATGTCAGACCTCACTATTTCACATTTGTCAGTCTGGCAAACCTACTGCACGTCCAGACGCCTCTATCTCTCAGTATTTGGACTGGAAAAGTGAGTCAATCACTGGCGTAGGAGTAGCCTGAATAATAGAGTTTTCTGCTGGAGTTTTGAAATTTAATCAAAATCAATCCAGTACTATCAATGCAATTTTTCTCATAATGTCGTTAGTCATCAAGTAAATCCTCAAATTCTTCGATCAAGATTTGAGTTCAGTCAGTATTTTGGTCTCATCTAAATGAATGAATGGCATTTCTCGTGGCGAGTAAAGCGATTACTGCTGCCCTACGTCTACGTGGAAGAACGTTCAACCCTGCTCATGCGATCGTATCATATCACCATTCCATCACCTCATCGAGTGTTTTGTCAGTGATCATCTCTGCTAATAGGCTAGCTGCTGCTGTGGTCACGCTACCAGTATTACCTGCGAAACTCCACTCACGAATAATTCAATCCTCAATACGTAAATACACGTCAATATCATCTCCGCATATAAAATTTCATTCGTGTCTCGAAACAGTAAAATCATCCATTACATAGTTATGTACTGGGTTTCTATTGTATTCTGTGATCATCAAATCTACGCTAGGTTCTCAGTATGACATATCGGAAGTATAATAAAGTGGTGAAGAAATGCAAGTGAGAAAAAAATCTGAGAAAAAAAATCTGATTAACCTCTATTATACTCGAAAAAGACAAAAAGTCAATAGAAATAATCCCCTATATCAAGCCCGTCCTAGTATTGTGTAAAATAATATGAAAAAAATCAGCTTTTTTTTGCTTTTTTTGTATGGTCTGGATATAATTATGGGGAATGTTTTTAACTCGTTTTTTGAAAGCAATGCCAGAGATAACTCCATCAATTACACCATCGATCACACCTGAGATAACCCCGCAAACTGAGCCAACTTTTGCACCTGTGGATATACAGCCTAGTGTAGATTTTCAGGAGCCTGTGCCTGCTGTTGCTACGGAGACTCAAAGCTTTGCTCCCGGGATTTCACTAGATGATAGTACGTCTGTGGATACAAAATTTGATCCAAACGTTTTTAGGGATGATAATGTCACGATAGATAAATCTATCAATCCTGATGAGAAAAAAGAGTTTATATGAGCGTATGTAAGAGTTTTTATCATATCATCTATCACAATAATATTGTGTGTGCTACTAATTGCACTTATTTTCTCGTATCGTCTATATATTCAGCAGAGTAGTTTA
>BNUE01000066.1 GCA_025997135.1 candidate division SR1 bacterium
AAAAAGCTGATTTACATCTAGTTCCGTCTGCTTTTATGGAGCCGATTGTCAGTGAAAGTTATGGTTTGAAAATATGAAAAGTAAAGTCTTTCCCTCATTTTGTGCAGGAATAAAAAAAAGTGTTTTTTCTCTTGACTTTTTCTATAAAAAATCGATATATAATATATCAAATTAATCAGACTTTTATTTCTTCTCCTTTATACAGACATGACTCAATCTCTTAATTCTGCCTCCAATACGGCGAAAAACACTATTAATTCCGCTAAAAAAGGGATTGCAAACGTCTCAGCAGGACTGATGATGGCTTTAGATTCCATAAAAGATAATGGCTATAAAGCTTTTACTGCATTAGCTATCGCGTGAACCTTGGCTGGAAGTGTGGAAGAGGCTAAAGCTGCAACTATCTCTGTGGCGGCAAATCATATAGCCACGGTGAATACCCCTGGTTCACATACGATAGTTGTGGATAATGCAGACTGGACATCTTCAAGTGTTTGAGAGTTTATTGTAGAGAGAGCTCCTACGCGTTTTGTAGGTGAAACTAAGTTTATATTTAGACGTAGTGGTAGCATAATGTCCCTGATTAGTGCGACATGACCATGAACTAGAAATGGAGATACAATAACCTTAAATGGGTCATGAAATTATTCATTTGCAGACGCCTCGACTCTACTGTATATGACAGTTCGCAATCGTGCTGATGCAAAAGTTCTAAATGGTAGTGGTGGAGCTGATTTTATAGGTGATAATTCTCTAGATAATGTTAATATAAATAATAGAACTGTCGTCTTCTCCAATGAATACACACAGGTACAGTTATATAAAGCAGATTCTTTAACAGGAGGTACTGTTTCTTCATCTACTCTTACAGAACAGGATGCAGATGGTAACTGGATTTATACTTTCTCTTCCGCTGATGGTTATTGAAGATTCTATTTTAGAACGAATGATAATGGATTTTTTAGCAGTACAAAAAGTGAGACTTTAGATTGTAGAACTTGGAGTACTTCGCCAGCCACAGACACTCTACCTCCTATCATTACAGCAGTGAATAAAAGCACAGTCGAACCAACAAATCAGAATATAAATCTGACTGCGACTCTACACGATACGGCTGATGGATGAGCGACTCCGTCATGAGTGAAAGATGTCCGCCGAAATGGATGAGGTTGGCAGTCTCCGACTACTCCTTTTGTAGTTACTGAAAACTGATCAGGTTATGTGGAAGGTAGAGATAGTGCTAATAATATTTCATGACATTTTGATTATACTGTGAATAATATCGATAAAGTGGCTCCAGAGGGAAATGCTACTTACTCTCTGACTACTCTGACAAATTGAGATGTCCTGGTGACTCTACACTCAAATGAGCCGATCAAAACGCCTACTGGCTGGACAAAAGTAAATGATACCACTTTTACCAAGACTTACACTGCCAATACTTCAGCCAGCTGAGATGTGATAAGTATTGAAGATATCGCGTGAAATACCTCAACAATAACAGTTATAGTGCAGAATATCGATAAAGTGGCCCCAGAGGGAAATGCTACTTATTCTCTGACTACTCTGACAAATTGAGATGTCCTGGTGACTCTACACTCAAATGAGCCGATCAAAACGCCTACTGGCTGGACAAAAGTAAATGATACCACTTTTACCAAGACTTACACTGCCAATACTT
>BNUE01000067.1 GCA_025997135.1 candidate division SR1 bacterium
AAAAAAACCATCCTCACCGTCCACGAAATATTTGGCAAACTGCGAAACAGGTTTAAGCCTCTACCTTCTCGCCGAGTTTTTCAGTTTTTTGAATGGCTCACTTTCCAGTTCTCACACGACATTTATCACTGTGTATCTCTCTATTCTCTCAATTGTCTCAGAACTGTCTATGGCATTTCAGATGCTAGACTTCATCTAATATACAACGGTATTGATACAGATTTTCGAGATGCAGCCAAAGTTAAACAGCAAAAAAAAGCTGATCTCAGACAAAAGCACTCACGAGAGACCAAAAAACTGCTTTTCTACTACGGACACGCCGGCATCAGCAAATGAATAGACTATCTCATTCAGGCTTTACCTTATATTAGATCCAAATATCCAGACATTCACTGCATCTTTAACATCATACCATCCCAGAGGACTGATAAATTTTTATCTATTTTACACACTTTCCAGGCTGAAAATCCAGACTTTTTGACTGTGTTTGATGGACTATCTCCTGAGGATTTACGCGACATTTTGGCGACTATAGATTGTGTTATTGCTCCATCATTGGCTGAAGGCTTTGGCTCAGTTCACTCAGAAACCTGTGCAATGCAAAAGCCTCTCATCACCACATGTATAGCAGCTATTCCTGAGGTAGTCAGCTGACAAATTATATTCATCCAGCCATCTAGCTCTAGTGAAATCATAAAATGAATAGATAAATTTACAAAATCTGACTTTCTAGACATACCTCCTAGATCATTTTCTCGAGATACCAGTATCGATCAGCTAAAAAATCTATTGACTTTTTGATAATTCTGAGTATAATAAAGAATAAAGAAACCTCCCTAATATTGGGAGGTTTCTTCATAGTTTAGTTTCATACTAAGTTTGGCTTGAAATTAGAGTTGAATTTAATATTTTTGAGGGTGCGTAATTAAAGTCAGAATTTTATTTCTTATTTTAGATTAGCAGATGATATTGGAGCAGATACAAAAAGATTATATACAGGCGATGAAAGATAGACAAGAGACAAAAAAACTGGCTCTAAACTACGCTCTCGCTCAGGCAAAACAGAAAAAAATTGATTCACAAAAGGAAATTACAGATGATGATATGGTATCGATCCTCAAAAAAGAGATAAAATCTATCAATGAAGCTTTAGTTTTCCTACAAAAAGCTGGGAACAAGGGCGATGATATCGTGATAGAAAAGGAAAAAATCAGCATTTTTCAGGCTTATTTACCTGCTATGCTAAATCAGGCAGATACTCAGGAGTTGATTGAAAAGTTGATTAGTGAGCTGAGAATTAGTGATTTGAAGACTGGGAGAGGGCTGCTGATGAAGGAATTGATGGATAAGTACAGGAGCAGTATCGATGGAGGCATAGTAAACGACATTATAAACGCGAAATTATCCAGTTAAATTGATTTATATTTTAAATTTTTATAAAAAATGACCGTACAAGTAATCGTAAAAGACAGAGAAGGAAAAGAAATCTGAACTTTCGAGGCAAATGATAGTCAATCACTGACAGATTTGGCTGCGATGAATGGGATAGATATTCCTGTATCGTGTGGTGGCGGTATTTGCTGAGTATGTCTGTGTCAGGTCG
>BNUE01000068.1 GCA_025997135.1 candidate division SR1 bacterium
CTTCAAGATATGGAGCAGAATAAATGAACTGATCAGATGCGTTGTCTTCTACAATAAGTTCTGGGAAATTGAAGTTAATTAACATGGCTATATCCGTATACGATATTTTGCCATTATCTAGCTTTTCTAATGCAAAGTATTTTTGCATCAGTGTTTTCTCTCTTTTAGTCATAATTTTGAATAATTTTGTTTAATACCTATTATATATTTATTTTACATACAAAGTCAAGAGTTTTTCAAGCTTGTAAATAAAACTTAAATCAGTATCTTGAAATCAGATTTTATCTATTTTTTTGCTTTAATGCTCGGCTTACTCTATTATGGCAGACTTGAAAAAGAAAAAGGCTTCAATTCAATCCTTGAAACTATTCAAAATTTTCAACAGAAAAAAAAATCTGATTGCGAAATTTTTATTTTTGGTATCTGAAGTTTAGAAAAAGATCTTCTTCCACTCACAAACTATTCAAACGTCCACTATTTCGGGTGGCAATCTTTGAGTAAAATCAAACAATATTTATCAAATATCGATTATTGTCTGATGCCCAGTGAATTTCTAGAAACTTTTTGACTTTCAGCTTTAAATGCCTTATCTCGATGAATTCCTGTAATATGATACAAAAAGGGCTGATTAGAACCGTTTATTTTGTCAGAATGCAATTTATTTGCTTACAAAGGGAAAAATACGGCAGAGAGACTGGAGAAATGTATTGAAAAATTATCTGACAATACAACATCAAGAAATATAGAGAAAATAAATCAAATCGTTCAAAAATATACAAAAGACGCTCGATACCAACGTTTTTTGGAATTAAACAAAGGGAATAATCCACAAAAAATCGTACTCGTCAGTGATTTTATCAATCCTGTTGGCTGAATTGAGACTTATTTATATGATGTAAAAACACTACTTGAAAGTAAATGACATGAAGTTATATTGCGAGGTTGATACCTGCCAAAGTGAATTCTCTGAAAAATTAGAATCTATCTAGGTTTATTTTTCGCACCAATAAATTTCTGGAGTGCTATAAGGTTTAAGAGATTTCTGAAAAAAGAAAAGCCTGACTTGATATGGTATAACTCATTATTGAGAAATCTAGGAGGCAATATTATATTTTCTTCTCATCCTAACGAGAGAAAAATTCGAATGATGTATCATGATTTTGGCTATTTTTACCCATTCCCAGCTAAACTATTCTTTATCGATCAAATAAAAACGCCATTAAACTTTCAGAATTTTATGTCTGCTGAAAACTTAATTCACAAGCTAGCGACTGTTTTTAAATATTTGCGAATGAAAGGCTTGATAAAAAGTTTAAAAGAAAAAGCTGATTTACATCTAGTTCCGTCTGCTTTTATGGAGCCGATTGTCAGTGAAAGTTATGGTTTGAAAATATGAAAAGTAAAGTCTTTCCCTCATTTTGTGCAGGAATAAAAAAAAGTGTTTTT
>BNUE01000069.1 GCA_025997135.1 candidate division SR1 bacterium
ATCAGCTTTTTAAAACTGTTTCAGATATACAGCGAGAACAACGGCTTCCAGATGATAATATATCGTTAAATGTCGTGAGTAAAGATTCTGTTCTGTTTGCGACCAAAAGTATTCAGTCTGTAGCTCATAAAGCAATTCTGAATAGGTTAAAATTAGCATCTGCTGGGCATAAAATACAATCTGAGATATTTCTTCATCTCGAAAAAGATAATCTTAGAATTTGCCTGAATACATCTGGTCATTCCCTGCATGAGCGTGGATGGAGAACTCAAACTTGACCTGCTCCACTAAAAGAAAATCTTGCTGCTGGTATTGTACTTTTATCTTGATGGAGATTTAAATCATCATTGCGAGACCCTTTTTGCTGATCTGGGACTATTTTGATTGAAGCTGTGATGATCGCGAGAAATATTGCTCCATGACTGCAGAGATCATTCGCTTTTCAGAATTTTATAAATTATAATCAGGATGTTCGAGATAATTTAAAAAAAGAGGCAAAAAAAACTGAATTTTCCTGAAAATATACCTTGTTATGAAGTGATACTGATCAAAAAGTGTTGGAATATGCTAGACAAAATGCAATAAATGCTGGAGTATGAGATAGTATTAAATTTATGCATTTATCTTTTTCAGAGCAAAAATCAAATATTATAAAACACTGATGACGACTAATATCTAATCCACCATACGGCAAAAGACTAGACTCAAACAAAGATTTAAGCTCTCTTTATCTAGAAATATCAGAAGTTTTAGTTCATTCAAATATGTACGGATGAATTATTAGTTCTTATCCAGATTTTTCTTCTTTTTTGGATTCTTATACTTTTTCAAATAAAAATCTTTATAATGGCAGTGATGAAGTGTCTTTCTGGCGAAAAAAACCAGTATAAAAAATAGGGGGACATTTTAGCCCCCCTTTGTTTAGTCATAAGCATAAACATTGGCAAAGTCACCGAACCAATTAGTATCGCGACCATTTTTTGCTTTAGTTTTCTGAGATAATAGCTGTATTATCTCTTCAAGATTTTTCGTTCCGAAATTTTCATTAAATTTAATTTCTTCAAATTCAATGGCATCAAACCATCGCCTCAGGGCGAATAACCCATCCTCAAGATGAGATGTCTTGACTATGTTATCTCTCAGTGAAAAGTCATAATTACTTTCTACATTGAGATCAAAGTTGGAACGTTCAATCAGCTTATTTATAAAGCTGGAGACAAATTGATTTCTCAGCATTTCGTCTGAAAATTTGGTCTCATAATGGATTAAATATCCCTTTCCCCATCCCTCAATATCTACTTCAAGATATGGAGCAGAATAAATGAACTGATCAGATGCGTTGTCTTCTACAATAAGTTCTGGGAAATTGAAGTTAATTAACATGGCTATATCCGTATACGATATTTTGCCATTATCTAGCTTTTC
>BNUE01000070.1 GCA_025997135.1 candidate division SR1 bacterium
GGAGTCCGAGGATAACGGAAATTTGATTTTGGTTTTTGTTATTCATAATTTTTATTATTTTGTGTATTATTATTTTGGTTTTTTATTTATTTAGTGATAATGTCGTGGGCCCCGCCCTCTGTAATGCTGGCTTCAGATACCAGTGTAAGTACTGCTGATTGCTGAAGCTCTGAGATAGTCAATGCTCCACAACTGCACATTGTAGATTTGATCTTGGCTAATGTCTGATCAAGATTGTCTCTGAGTGATCCAGCGTATGGCACGTATGTATCTACACCTTCCTCGAATTTGAGAGAATCCGATCCTCCCATGTCATAGCGTTGCCAGTTGCGGGCTCGGTTTGAACCTTCGCCCCAATACTCTTTGAGCGTATTTCCATTGATGACGCGTTTTTCGCCTGGAGATTCATCGAACCGTGCAAAATAACGTCCCATCATAAGAAAATCAGCTCCCATAGATAATGCAAGTACCATATGATAATCCTGCACAATTCCTCCGTCTGAACAAATCGGAATATAAATCCCCATCTGTTCTAAATACTCATCGCGAGTTTTGGCTACGTCCATAAGAGCTGTAGCTTGACCACGACCAATCCCCTTTTGTTCTCGCGTAATACAGATAGAACCGCCTCCTATACCGACTTTGATGAAGTCAGCCCCAGCATTTACCAGATAAAGAAAGCTGGCTCTATCCACGACATTTCCAGCACCAACAGGAATATCGCAATTCTGTTTCGTCCATGTAAGTGCCTCGTGTTGCCACTGAGAAAATCCATCTGAAGAATCGATACATAGCACATCTACTCCTGCTTTGACTAAAGCTGGCACTCTCTCTTGATAATCGTGAGTATTGATACCAGCTCCGACTAGAAGTTTTTTGTTTCCATCAGATAGTTCATCTGGATTATCATGATGAGAATTATGATCCTTGCGAAAGACAAAATAGCATAAATGCTGATCTTTATCGACGATTGGCAATTGATTGAGCTTATGCTCCCAGATGATGTCATTTGCATCTGAAAGAGAAATGCCTTTTTCGCCAGTTATCAGCCTATCAAACGGTGTCATAAGCTCTGTAACCTTTCGATCTAAAGGGTCTATGTCTGGTCGATCTGGGCGATAATCACGAGATGTGATAATACCCAGTAGTTTGCCCTTTGGAGAACCATCATCTGTAATTCCGATGGTGGAATGCCCAGTTTTTGTAGTAATCTGAACTACGTCGTTCAAGCTAGCCGTGGGTCTCAAGTTCGAATCGCTGATAACAAAACCAGCTTTATATTTCTTTACTTTTCGAACCATTTCAACCTGAGAAGAAATCGGTTGTGAGCCAAAGATGAAAGACAAGCCTCCATTGCGAGCAAGTTCAATTGCCAATTCTGG
>BNUE01000071.1 GCA_025997135.1 candidate division SR1 bacterium
TCAGGAAAAAACTCCACTTCAGATAAAGTGTCTTTTTGCTCAGCTATTTCTGGCTGTGGAATTGAGGGTTTGACTTGCTCTATATGCATACTCCAATTATATCCAAATAATGAAGAAATTGCAAAAAATAACGCCTTGAATTTTACGCAGAAAAACCTACATTCTATTCAGATTTCCCGATTTTCGGGATGTTGTCCGCTTCGCGAGACCCAAGTCATTATTTAATTCTCTTTTCTAATACTCAATGAACTACACCATCGAAAAAATTGCAGGTATCGACTGCATATTCGCACCTATGCCAGATTCAAACTCCATTACCATCCAGATAAAAGCAAAAGCTGGCTCAAACTATGAAACAGTTCAGACCAACGGATTGGCTCACTTTCTCGAACATAACTTCTTCAAAGGCTGATCCAGATATACCACTCCTAGAGCCGTAGCTGAAGCGTTGGACAAAATTTGATGAGCTTTCAACGCTCGGACAGGAGACTCAGGAGTCTGCTATTATGTCAAATCAGCACCTAACTTTTTCGAGCAATCTCTGGACGTTCTGGCTGATATGATGATGAATCCGACTTTCCTGACTCCAGAACTGGAACGTGAAAAGTGAGTTGTCATCCAGGAACTCAAGATGTATGAGGATATGCCAAAGGCTCTCGTCGCTGACAAACGGCAGAAGCGGTATTATGGGGACAATAACTACGGTCGTTCGACTATCTGAACTATCGAAAATATCCTATCTTTCACTCAAAAAGATCTCTTTGATTACAAAAATGCTCTTTATACCAAGGATAATCTCATCATAGTCGTTGCTGGTAAGATTTTAGATCCAGAAAAGATAAAAAAGCTGATCTCAGATTACTTTTCTGGTTTACCGACAGCGAAAACCATATCTAAACCTGCGTTTCCTTTCTACCTTCCATCATCTCATTCAGACTTTTTCGACAAAAAGACAGAGCAGAACCACCTTATTATATCAGCGAGAGGATTTGACGGCAATGATGATCGCAGACATGCAGCCAAAGTTTTGATGACAATTCTAGGCTGAAATATGTCTTCTCGCCTCTTCCAAAATATCAGAGAAAAACAGGGTTTGTGTTACTATATTCGCTGATACCACAGCTCTGAACCTCAATACTGAGATTTTACCATTACAGCAGGCATAGACAAAGAGCGTTTTGACTTCTGAGTAGAAAAAATATTTGCAGAAATTGCAGATGTCGCATCAGGAAATATCACCAAAGAAGAATTCGATAATGCAATCAGTAATGCAACTGGTTCTATCCAGATGGGTA
>BNUE01000072.1 GCA_025997135.1 candidate division SR1 bacterium
TGAGCTACAGACTGAATACTTTTGGTCGCAAACAGAACAGAATCTTTACTCACGACATTTAACGATATATTATCATCTGGAAGCCGTTGTTCTCGCTGTATATCTGAAACAGTTTTAAAAAGCTGATCAAAATCATGAACTTTTGTCTCTCAGAGGACGACATAAACCTTATTTGCGATTCTAGATCGAAGATTTAGCTGATATATACCAGCAATATCCGTCTCTACAATTACAAAAGTACTACTACTCTCTAAAATCGGAATATTCAGTTTTTTTATCTCTTTTCAGAGAATTGATGATAGCCCAAAAGGACAGGTAATAAGTGCTTTCATAGATTATTTCATCCATGGATAATGTTTTGAGACTGTTTCTGCAACCTGAGACGGCTGGATAATGCCAAATTCCGTAATGATACCAGTGATATATTTTCATGGCACCTGATCAAAAGCAAAATTGATAATTTCTACTCACTGGGGTCTATCTGCCCGTACTTCATCAGAGTTTCTAGTTTCGATCTGGATAGTATTATGGACATCAGTTTTGAGTAAATTTCCTGCGATATAGACTGGGATCTGATTATCTCGAGCAGCATGAACTATACTATAACTACCGACTTTATTGATAATATCTCCATTTAATTTTATCGCATCACAACCTATAATAACTACATCAATATCGATTCCAAATGGATCATCCTTGTCTAGAATAAATGCAGCTGAAGAATCTACGATCATAGTAATATTTAGTCCTGCTTTGACAAAGTCCGTTGCAGTTTTGTGCCCCTGATACAGCGGTCTAGTCTCCGTATTATAGACAAAAAGTTCCCTGCCTCACTCTTGATTTGCAATAATTGTTTTTACTGCTGATGAAGAATGACAATGAGTAAGTACACTATTTCAGTATTCTAATAGATCATTTCAGTTTTGAATTGCTGTCTTGGCAGTATCTGTAATCATAGTCAAGTAACACTGCGTTCCTTCCAGTACTTTCGCAGTGAAAATATCAGTTTTTTGTTCTGTTTGATTTTGAGTTATAATATTTTGAATGTAAGCCATACCATTGAACATCATTGGCTCTGTTGGACGTGCCTTTTGGAGCATTTCCATAGCTGGCTTCATAAATTCAACAACATCAGTCGTATTAGAAAAAGTCTGATTTTGTAGCTCATTAATTAGGATTTGAAAGGCTGCCTTTGCGATATTAGTTGCTCATTGGATTTTTATATCATAGATGTCCTGAA
>BNUE01000073.1 GCA_025997135.1 candidate division SR1 bacterium
ATCATATCAATATCATCGACACACCAGGGCACGTAGACTTTACAATAGAAGTAGAGAGGTCTCTAAGAGTTTTAGATGGTGCTGTAGCATTACTAGATGCCAGTCAGGGAGTAGAGCCTCAGACAGAAACTGTGTGGAGACAGGCTGACAAATACAACGTTCCTCGTATGATCTTCGCCAACAAAATGGATAAAATGGGAGCTGATTTCTATTCTTGCCTACAATCTATCGAAGATAGGATGACAAATAAGTCAGTAGCTATCCAAATTCCAAATGGGAAAGCTGAAACTTTCGCAGGAGTAGTAAATCTGATCAATATGAAATATTATACTTTTGAAGGGGATAAGGGTATTGATGTGCTAGAACATGAAATTCCTGAAGATTTGAAAGCACAAGCAGAAAATTACAGAGAAAAAATGTTAGATACAATCAGCGTTTTCGATGACGAATTAGCGGAAAAATTCCTCGAAGGGGTAGAAATTTCAGAAGAAATCATCAAAAGAGCTATCAGAACTGGGACTATCAGCGGAAATCTTTTCCCTGTAATGTGTGGTTCAGCACTCGGAAATAAAGGTGTTCAGTTGATGCTAGACGCAGTAGTTGATTTTATGCCTACTCCACTTGATAGATGAGCTATGCAAGGTGAAGACCCAGATGATTCAGAGAAGATTATCGAGAGAAAAGCTAGTGATGACGAGCCAGTTTCAGCTATCGCTTTCAAAATTCTAACTGATCCATTTGTAGGGACACTGACATACGTAAGGGTTTACTCTGGTATCGTTCGCTCAGGTGATACCTTATTTAATCCAGTTACTGGACAGAAAGAACGTGTTGGAAGATTATTACTAATGCATGCCAATAAACGTGAAGAAGTAGACGAAATTCATGCAGGTCACATCTGTGCTTTCTTGTGACTCAAAGATACTAGAACTGGAAACACTCTCTGCGATCCAAAACATCCTGTAATCCTAGAAAATATGGAGTTCCCTGAGACTGTAATTAGTATTGCAGTAGAACCAAAATCAAAAGCTGATCAAGAAAAAATGGGGTTAGCTCTCGCAAAACTCGCATACGAAGATCCATCTTTCAATTACAGATCAGACGAGGAGACAGGTCAGACTATCATTTCTGGTATGGGAGAACTTCATCTAGAGGTAATAGTAGACAGGATGAAAAGAGAGCACAAAGTAGAGGTTACAACTGGTG
>BNUE01000074.1 GCA_025997135.1 candidate division SR1 bacterium
AAAGAGCGTTTTGACTTCTGAGTAGAAAAAATATTTGCAGAAATTGCAGATGTCGCATCAGGAAATATCACCAAAGAAGAATTCGATAATGCAATCAGTAATGCAACTGGTTCTATCCAGATGGGTATCGAAACTTCAGATAGTATGGCTGATTTCGTGGGTGAGCAATATCTTCATTACTGAGAGATAGAAACTCTAGATCAGAAGCTCGCTTACATTCAATCCGTGGAATTTGAAGAAGTTCGTGAAGTGACAAAAATGCTTGATAGAGATCAGCTTTATCTTTATTGGATTCAATAATTATGACTGAAAACATAGTTCTCTATTGAATATTCGTGCTATTTTTGATTGTTTCGATGCTGCGGGATTTTCACCAGCACAAAAAAGACAAGGCTGTATCTATCAGATCAGCACTGCTGGAAACGGCTTTTTGGGTGGCGGTTGCGACTATATTTGGCGGTATTGTCCGATGGTTTAGAGACGGTGCAAGTGTTATGCAGTATTTTAGTGGGTATCTTCTGGAAAAATCACTATCTATAGATAATCTTTTCGTGATGATCGCGATCTTTACATCGTTTAAAATACCTGAGAAGTATCGTCATAGGGTATTATATTTCGGGATACTAGGTGCCATTGTGCTTCGTCTGATTTTTATTTCTATTGGGACTTCACTTCTTGGACTGGGTGAATGGGTGTTGGCAGTATTCTGAGTGATTGTGCTCATTACAGCTGTGAAAATGATCAAGGAGATAAGAGACGAAAAGATAAAAGAGAAAAAGAAAGTTGAATGACTGGATATGACCTGACTTGCCTTAGAAGAACACGATTATTCACAGTGAGGAGTGGCAAATTTTGTAAAAAAGTTTTTGCAAGTACACAATAAAATAGAAGGTCATGATTTTTTCGTCAAAATCGATGGAAAACGGTACGTGACGGCACTTTTCCTCGCATTAGTCGTGATAGAAATTAGTGATGTATTGTTCGCTTTTGATAGTATTCCTGCTATTTTATCGATTTCACAGGATACATTTATCGTGTTCTCATCTAATATATTTGCGATTTTGGGCTTGAGAGCCTTGTATTTCGTGTTAGAAGCAATGGGCAATAAATTCCAGTATATTAGTTATGCAGTGATTATAATCTTATTTTTTATCTGAGTGAAGATGATCCTG
>BNUE01000075.1 GCA_025997135.1 candidate division SR1 bacterium
CAAATGAAGAAATAAAAAGCTGGATCGGAATACTGACAGACTACATTGAGGACGATAAGTTTATAATCCCGACAGGTACTTATCAGCCGACTGCGACCCGAAAATCACTACGAGATTCTGGACAGTACAAACCTACATGGTATCTATACCCCGAGTCGCAATGAAATTGAGCTTTAGGGACTACGTCGATTAGAGTTGGTGATAATTGATATTGGGCTGGCAATATTAACTATTATCTCGAGGACTCGAATTATCATTACTTCAAATACCTCCTTTCCACCGTTATTCATGAGCATGGACATGTCAGAGATGTCAATGAAAAGAAGGATTATCTGGATGCTAAATCTACCTTTCGTAATGTCTGCTGGAATAATAGGACTACTCAGAATGGCACATGTACAGACTCAAACTTCAGTAGTAGTTATGCTAAAACTACCCGAAGTGAGGATTATGCTGAGACTTTTGCATGGATATTTTTGAAAAATAATCACATGAACACTCGATCTAAATTAGTGTCAACTAGTGATAAATTTCAGCAGAAAATAGGATATTTCCCTGTCTTTACTTTCTATGATGAGCCAAATACTGGTACTGGGGCTGTAATTTTCACCAAAACCACCACGACTACTTCGCCAGTGAGTGTAGATGAACCAGATACTCCAGAAACTCCGACCAAGACAGGGTTTGTCCACACAATGTTTTCATCAAATACAGATTATATAGGAGATTATATAGGACGGGATATCACATGGCAGAATAATACTGAGAAGACTATATATGACACAAGCTTTACTGAAACGATTCCTTCATACTTAACCATTGATGAGATATGGTTAATATTTTCCGATAATGAGACCAAAACCGCAGGCTGTGAAGATGAGTTCGCCATTGCATGTGCCTTCTGAACAGATAAATGTCCTGAAATATGTAAAGAATCTATTTATCTAATAAAAAGAGATGGATATAATAGCGATGTGACACCTGATGAAATATTTCGTGAGATAACTGATACTCAGTTTGAGATATGACCTAATCGTAGTGCTTCTATTCATATGAATCCAAAAATTACAGATAATACCGTCCTTCAGTTCAATTTCTTAACCTTTAGAAAACATCAAAATCTAAGAGTTGGGATCTCTACACATATCAATTCTCGATC
>BNUE01000076.1 GCA_025997135.1 candidate division SR1 bacterium
CTGTTTGTCGGGCGTGAGGTGGCGATTTGGCGTCTGATGAAGTATGCGATGATAGGAATTCTGATTTTTAATCCTTTTTATCTGGCATACGATGTAGGATTATTGCTCAGCTTCGGTGCAATAGTCATAATAACAGTCCAGCATACTGATTTTGCCCGTAGATTGATTCTACATATTTCTGCAGATTAGCACGTACATTATCTACGAATCCCAGCTTTTTCTCCATAGAATGAGTTCACATTACAGTCTGACTTTCTAGTTCTTGGTTTAGATCTACCATTAGACTTGCTTTTTCGTATGCGGTCCCATCGATTCCCTTCATAAATAGCCACTTATCATAGTTGAATGAGTACTGCCAGAATTCAGCTCACAAAGGCGAAAAAATCGTACCATCAAACACTTTACTTTCATCTCTCCTCAGTAGAGAAGCAGACAAAAAAATCTGATCTCAGAGATGATAATTCTGCTCCGAGCTTAAACGCCACACCTTCTCGTACTCATCTTTGACCAAATAGGTATGCCACTTCTGAGCATCGATAACCTGCACAAATCCATTAAACTTTTCCCATTTGGGACTCTCCCTCAACGTTTGAAGATTTGAGATTTTACATTTAGACATAGTTTTTTCTCAGTTCTCATTGTCCTCTATGCATCGATATTCTATCTTTTGTTCATTCTCTCGAAAATAGTCCAGCATATCACCTCCACGTATCCATAAATGTCATTGTACTACAGCAAAACCTAATATCCCGCCCAAAAAAATCATTCAAATTTTTTTCATAATGCTTGTGTCATTTTGTAAGGTGGACGCGGGAGATCAATTAGCCTTTTTATACTTAAATCAACATTTAACAACTTCAACAATACTAAGTATAACCAAAATTCCACTTATCACCAAAAGACTCGTTTTCCGATTAAACCAGATAGTCGTTGCTACAATACTTAGGACAAAAGCCAAGAAACCCATTGACAAATGAATAATAAAATAGTAAAATATACATTTATACTTGACATTTTCAAGAGAATTATATATTATTGTAAATATGAAAAAGTTAATTTTTCCTTGTTTTTTGTGTTTATTTCTTCTAACGGCTTGTAGTAGGACTGAAC
>BNUE01000077.1 GCA_025997135.1 candidate division SR1 bacterium
TGATGAAATATAATGTCCAACGGCTGAAAATATTATGACTGGCTGATGAATAATGCTCATCGTCGAGGCTTTCATAATACTTATCAGAAGTGAATTGAAATCGATGGAAAGATGATGGAACCGTGGCATTGGAGGTATGTTTGAGTATCTTTAGCTACTTATCTGCATGATAATGGGCTTAGTTTAGCGGAGTATTTTTATTCACTGTAATTTCTACTAATGCAACAAATTATTCACATTCACGGAGGAGAATGCTTTCCAGATAATAACAGCTTTTATGAAGCATTAAAAGCCTGCGATTATAATCCTTTAGTGGAGAAAAAACACTGGAGAGACTGGTTGAAACAAAGACTTTCTAGTAGCTATCAAATGATTATCCCTCAAATGCCAAATGGACGAATGGCAAGTTATAAAGCACGAAAAATCTGGTTTGAGAAAATTTTCTCTTACTTGAATGATGAATGAACAATTCTCACTGGACAGTCGCTTGGGGCAATGTTTCTCCTTAAGTATCTCACAGAAAATTGATTTCCTAGAAAGATTAAACAGCTTCATTTACTTGGAACGTTGCTTGATGAGGAGAACTTGCCAGCAGATAATAATTATCTCGGCGATTTTTTGTTTGATACCTCTTGAATTCCAGCTATCACGAAACAAATTGAATATATATATATCTATCACTCAAGAGATGATGAGTATTGTCCGTATTCCCACGCTGAAAGACTAGTTAAACTGCTTCCGAATGCAGAATTTATCTCTTTTGAAGATAGATGACATTTCAGTCAACCAGAATTCCCTGAACTTTTGGAGAATATTATTGGATACAATCTCTTACAATCCATATAAACTTATTGCATATTATTTATCATCAAAGTCAATCAAAATTAAATAAAAAGAAATTATAAAAGACTTGATTATTAAAACATCATACTTAATATTATTTGTGTATAGATAAAATATTTATATAAATAATCAAAATAATGAAAAAGTTTTTCACAAAAAAATGGGTAAAAATAGTCTTGATTAGCCTATGAAGTATTATCGTGATTGGAGCAGGAGTTTGGTGTAGTATTGAATCAGTTATGTATCAAGAGAA
>BNUE01000078.1 GCA_025997135.1 candidate division SR1 bacterium
AGCTCATCTTCATCATCTTCGTCATTTGCACCGGAAGATCGTGGGTGGTTGGATGAAGTGCAGACAAAACTGCAGGATCTGGGCGAAGCGGTGAAAGGAGAGTTTGTGCTGCACGAAGAGCCGGGAAAAAAGGGGGGATTATCGTCTTGTTCATCATCTCTTTCTTCGTTTCCTAGTTCATCATCTTCTTCATCATCTTCATCGGATTCATCATTCTCTTCTTCCTCATCATCTTCTTCGTCGTCTCCTAGTTCTTCATCATCTTCATCGGATTCATCTTTTTCCTCGTCATCTCCTTCTTCGTCATTTGCACCGAAAATAAAGAATGAAACAACACATAAAAGAGTGGAGGAAGAAAGGCAACAGCTGGAAACGATATGGGAAAAAGCACAAAAAGAAATGTTGAAAAGAGCGGTGGATCTGAATAACAGGGTGCTGGAAGAAGAGACGTCAAGGCGGAAAGCAGAACAGGATCTGCTGGATGCAGATCAATATCTTAAAAGTAACATAGAAACACTGTATTTTCTGAAAACAAATCAGGGAAAATTGTTAGAGCAGGAAGATGAAAAGCAGGAAAAAGAGACGGAGAAAGAACAGGTAGTGGAGCAGGGAAAATTGTTGAAGCGGTGTCTGGATGATATAGTGAAGGAGATATATGAAGAGCAGAAAAATGGACAGGTAACGGAAAAAGGACAGGTAACGGAAATAAAACAGATAATGAAGGATGTGTTGGAAAGAGGGCAGTGCCAGGAGGATGTAGGTGATCGGGAATTATATTTGAAAAACTTTTATGCGCAGTTAAGATTGAAGGAAATGCTGGTGGCGACGGAGAAAGAGTTGGACGAAGTGCGGAGAGAAGCGCAGACAAGAATGCTGAAAAGAACGCGGGAAAAATGTCTGGTGGGATGCGAAGAGCTGAGAAGAAAGTGGGAACCGTCTTCGTCATCATCGTCCTCATCCTCATCCTTTTCTTCCTCGTCATCTTCTTCATCATCTTCATTGCCATTTTTATTTATTATTGAAGAGATGAGTGATAAAGAACGGGAAAAACTGCTGAATCTGGGAATCGCGCTTTCTCCGTCTTCTTCTTCA
>BNUE01000079.1 GCA_025997135.1 candidate division SR1 bacterium
ATTGGGTTTGCTGAAGCTCAGATGATGAAAGAGGAATGACTAATCAAGAAAGCCTGAGATAGTTTGAGTGATTTTTTCTGACTAGAAACTGTGAAAATCGTGTGAATTCTCGCACCGACAAATACATTACTCGATGAAACGCATTTACTGAATTTGAAAGGGTTCGATGGATTGAGTATTCAGACTTCTCTACTGATAAAAAGTAATAATTCAGGCGATCTTAAGTTATTTTATCTGTATGATGAATGAGATATACCGCTAAAATTGCAGTCAATAATCAGTACTGGGAAGGATAATTATAGTATTTACTGAAAAGTATATAGTGCAATGTATGTGGGTTATGATGAGGCTCAGATGATGAAAAAAGAGAAACTGATAAAAGAGAATGGGGACACGCTGAATGATTTATTTGGGAATGATGTGATGATCGCTGGGATAATGAAAAAGACTTATACTCTGCTAGATATGATGCATTTTGTGCCTGAGAGTGAGTGGAAGATATAATAAATTAACGGAACCACCCTCGGCAAGCTTCCCGTAGCTTTGTACGGGACGAGGCGGGGGCTTCCCGACTATCGGGACTGCTCTGCTTGTCGCCCCCGAACCCCCTGATAGCCCTCTCTTCCGTTGGTGGTAGTTGTCATCCTGAACGAAGTGACTTGATCTCGTCTTGACGGATAGGAACCAGTTTAAACAAGTGTTTCACTCAGGATGACAGTCGGTTGGCTCTGTAAAATTTCAAATAATTGAGTAAAAAAAGAAAAAACGAGGGCTAACTACTCTCGTTTTTTGGTTGATGCAATTATTTGTGCGTTATATATACAGTGTTTCTGCATAGATATAGAAGTACAAAAACAAGTTGTCAACTTGCCTACTTTCACGGTAGATTTTTTAGTACAGCGACAGTTCCAACCACTGCGTTCAAATGTTATTTGTTTGTCTTTTATTATAATTTTGCCAGTTATACTCTTGCCACCTTGGATCATAATATTCACCTTTTAATGTAGTTTATTCTTTATTATACTCAAAAAAGTTAAAAAGTCAATAGATATTTTCTAGAAAATTAAGCCAAAATCGGATTATTGAT
>BNUE01000080.1 GCA_025997135.1 candidate division SR1 bacterium
TAAAAACGGTTCTGGAAATAGTAGCAATACATGAACAAATAACTCAACAACAACTGGAAATACTGACACTACCAATCCAAATAATACCTGAAACAATAATTGAAACAATAACTCGACTAATAACTGAAACAATAATACCAATAATGTAGGAGGTTCTTCTTCCTTTACATCAGGAGGAGGTAGTACAAGTGCCAATTGAACACCTCATGTCGAAGACTATGAAAAAGCGTATGGTCGATGTTCTGAAAACGGACTTACCTCTGCCAAAACTTTTACCGAAGCCAGAATGTCAGATGGGATCACCAGAGCTGAAATGGCTAAATTAGTTTCTATATATGTATCAAAGTTTATGGATAAAAAAGTAGAATCTACAAAAGCTAAATGTTCTCAGTTCTCTGATCTCAACAAAGTAAGCTGAGATTTACAATGATATATTACTGAATCATGTAATTTAGGATTGATGGGATATTGGGCAAATGGAATAGATATTAAGCCAGCTTTTTCTCCAAATGAGATCATTACCAGGGCAGAAGTAGCTGTTGTACTATCCAGAATGCTTCGAAATGAGACATACGTTGGGACAGAAAAATATTGGTATCAAAATCATCTTCAAGCCTTAAAAAAAGCCTGAATTATTCTGGACAATCTCACTCCTATGAGTAAAGAGATCAGATGAGATGTATTTGCGATGTTAAGTAGGATTGACTCTACTCCATAATCATAGGTTCTCCACCATCACCTGCTTCTCACTGATCATCACCTAATCCTGCTGCATCCATCCCTTCTTTGTCTATAAAAACACCCATAATTATATCTCACAAGGATAATCATGATATAATCTCAGTATTCGCTTGATCTGACATTCAGATTTCTATTGCTACTTTTTTGTACTTTCCGTTTTCGACCTTCATCACAAATATACCATCGAAAGTACTAGAAATCGCAATATTTGGCACGACCAGCACATCATGGATCTCATCCAGTACAATTGTGACCCTCGCTGTCATAGCTCAGAGAATAATATCTTCCGCCTTTTTGGTAAACACTATTTTGGCTTTATAACTCGTACCACCATCGTATGGTT
>BNUE01000081.1 GCA_025997135.1 candidate division SR1 bacterium
AAATGATCGTCAAAATAGATGACATCCTCGCCCAATTACTTCAGCTATCCAAGACAGCAGGTATCGAGCTACTGATTACAGCAGATCACTGAAACTGTGAAGAAATGTGAACTTCATCAGCACCAAAGACATCTCATACTACAAATCCAGTTCCTTTCTGGTATATCAAGGACTGAAAAGTACAAGAAAATATCAAATCATCAGGCTGATTACGCGACTTCGCTCCGACAATTTTGAGTATGTTCAGTATCGAGAAACCAGCAGAGATGACAGGAGAGTCTCTACTTCTTTCCTAGCCAAAATTTAGACTGCCTAGTCAATAACTCACTATCTGACTCATTTTTGAGAAAATATTTCACGCATTCTTCTAGGAAAATCGTATTTTGACTTCATTTAAATACGAGTAGTGGAGATTCTTCAGTTTCGCTCAGCATTTTTTCTAAATTTTTATTCAGCTCATTACGAGTTTTGACAGCCTGTAGGGTAGCAGTATTAAATCAGATTTTACACAGTTCATCAGCCATAAATCTGCACATACTATCTCCCAATAATAAGACCTGATCCGCAACCTGTGAAACATATCCAGCGAGTAGCCTATGCTCCTGCTCTGTCAGATCACCTAATTCCCTCATATCTCAGAGGATGAGCCGAATTTCTTTTCACGGGAATAATTGCTGACGAATTGTATAGGTAGTATCTATGATCTCTCTCATTGAGCGAGGAGAGGAATTATATGTAGAGTCGAGGATGATGCTATCATATTTCCCAGCAAATATAGAGAAACGTCAGGGCTGGAGCTGGTATTCCAGTTCAATACTTCCTTTCGTTTCATTCAAAATACCCATCTTTCAGTACTGATAAGCCAAAGTCTCTGCAATAGTCAAGGCGACAGCGATATATCCATAGTTTGCTTTTCAGTAAATATTAGTTTTTATTTTCACTTTTCTTCATTTCAGAAACAGATCAAAAGCAGACTCCACCTCATGATTTCATCTTCACATCACGAAGCGAATTTCATCGAAGTGTAGATCAGCGTTTTTCTCCTCTTTTGTCTGATATGTGAGCTTGTCCACTTGGAT
>BNUE01000082.1 GCA_025997135.1 candidate division SR1 bacterium
AGAGAGGATAGCCATGCAGATATTTGGCGAGACAAAGCAGAAGATTTTATCTCAGATACTAAAGATGCTTATGATGGGATTGCAGTTCAAATTAGAGATGAAAAGGCAAATTTAGATGCAGAGACTCAGATTGAAATCCAGAAATCTCCAGCTTTATTCAAGGTTTATGGAGATATAAAAACCATGGTAAGTTCTACAGCTTTAAATGAGTACAACACGGGTATCCAACTACGTATTGAGTCTGCAGTTTATTCAGGTATTTTAAGCTATGAAGTTTCATTGACTGGTGACATCTGTTTAAATGCCAAAACTTCATCGACAACCATTTCTCAAACCTCCAATTTATGCTCATCACCCATAAAATTCACAGACAATGTAAAGGCAAACATCAAAAGTTTTATCTTAACTTCAACAGATGGAAAGGCGTGAAACGGACTTCTCAAAGTAAAAATATGTCTCCCTCTTGAACCAGAAAAATGCGTGCGAAAAACTCATAAGCTCACTCAACAACCTGGGGCAGTGCAGAAATTTGATTTAATTTCCCAGTCAAAGTCTACAGTCAGATGAATGTTAACCAAAATGCAACTTTCAGCCTATGACGCAGTTGGCAACAAAATAGATCGAACTACTAAATCTTACACGATAAAAACTGATGTTTGACGCTTTTTATACAACGGTTCATATGTGAGAGAGTTCACGGCGAATAGATTTAGCAACTTACGTTTTTATTACCAGGCTCCGATAACTGGCGAGGAAACATCCGCTACCATTGAGATACTTCCTCCTGTACCTTTCGATCAGTTAGCCCCAGAACAGAAAACTGAATTAGAGTGAACCACTTATGTTCAGATGATAAAAATATGAAATCCAGCCTTGACCTTAGATAAACAGCAGGTTATAACAGCTGGTTCATTGTCGGGAGATCACACCATTCAGTTAGACAATCAAATGTTGACATGAACGAAAAAAAATCTGATTTTGCAAATACAGGATGAGAATTGAAAGCTTGTAAACGTTGATAGCGAAGTTAGAATTTCAGTCAAAAATAATTTGACAAAAGTGTGATTAATT
>BNUE01000083.1 GCA_025997135.1 candidate division SR1 bacterium
TTCAGTTTTGAACAGCTTTAATGTCTCTTCTGAGAGTTTCTGAGGATCATCAGCATGTTTTTTTTGTAATTCATCGATTTTTGGCTGAAGATTAGACATTCAAGCCTGCATATCGTTTCCTGCCATAGTAGACTTAAACATAATTCCCCTAATCAGCAGAGTCAGGAGAATAATCGCAATCCCCAGATTTCAGCCAAACACTGCTAGAAAAATAATGAGAATATTGAATATCGGACGATATAAAATTTGCGTGATAAGTACTCAGAAAATCTGCATAACTAAAGATAAGAGAGAATTAAAAATCTGATCATGTTTTTATATTTTCATAAATAATGAAAGTGAACTACTTTTCAAGAGGAGTTTTATCTATCACGATAGAGCCTATCCGAGAGAAACATAAGATAACTCAGCAGAAAATAGCCTCAAATCAGCACTATTACATACACTCGCGATCGCCCAACTGAAATGCTAAAATTATATAAAAAATGCAGAGAAACTCCAATTATCATGCACAATATCACACGTAATATTTTCTGCCACAATGGAAGATTCGCCACTTTTGTATTTTGATATAATTTGAAAAGAGTCAAAGCGATCACTCCAGTAGCCAGAAAATGCAGTCCTGACGAGAAAATTCAGCGACCAAAAAGCATTGCCACGAGTCACTCTCATCAGTCTAAAAAAATCTTTTGAAAAAAGTATAAAACATTTTCGACCACGCTAAATCCCCCAGCGACCAATACTGAGAAAATCAATACATCTGAACTATAAAAATCAGATTTTTTTACCTCTATTTCACTAGTAGTTATTTTCAGAAATTCTTCCACATACGCTCAGATCATCAACAGTAATACTCATTGAAGTCCGTATTGAAGTCCCAGAATTCCCACAATCGCCAACAAAACTACCCAAATTAACGCCAAAAATCGCAAATGTTGATTTCTCTGCTGTTTATTTCGGAAGATAAAAAATAAAAAAAGCAGACTCACATACAATATAAAGCTGCTAACTCGAGAAATCCCACTTTCGACAGTCAATCCCTGACTACTTACTATCCAT
>BNUE01000084.1 GCA_025997135.1 candidate division SR1 bacterium
TCGAGGACCAGAGCCAGCGACGGTAGTATTAGTACCATAGTTACATAGATTAGTACTAGGTTTAGTGCTAGCGTTAGTATTATTAGCAGTTCCACAGACACCTACAGTGTAGGCTGGAGAGGTACAGACGGTAGTATTTCAGGCTGTATCAGAGATAGTTACATTACATGTTCACTGAGCGGAGCGAGAACAGCTTCATCCTGCGGTAGCAATACCTGCACCTGCGTCAGTTGATCATGCCAGTGTAGCAGTAGCAGCACTATAAGTCCAGCTTCAGCAGACAGGAGCGGTGGTGTCAGCGGTGATAGGCACTTTTCCACCCAGAGCAGGAATTGTGAGATTCGCACTATTTCAGGCTTCATCAGCCAAAGATGCCCCTGCTAGACTTACCAGAGACAAAGTTCCATTATCTCCAGTCTGGATAGTATAGCTATACTGTATTAGACTTCATGCATTATTGATATCGTGGGTAGCTGTCCTGTTGGCACCATTACCAAATTTAATAGTTAACGAAGAAGATGTCCGTCCAGCTCATAGAGGTTCGTTTCGTGTCGTCTGAAATAGAATAGTCTGACCAGCTTTGTATGTCCCTGATACAGGGTCTCAGATGTTGATAGAACTGAGAGTCGGTGCTGTATTATCTAGTAAAAAAGCGTTACTCTTGAATCGAGCAGTATTATAGACATTTGTTATATTACCTGCAGCATCGTCAGCATGAATATAGAGATAATAATATCCATCTCCACCATTTTGGGTGACGCTGGCACCATTTACGAAATTAGTAGTATAAAAGTCTGGCGGAGTAGGTTCTGTTCCAGATGAATATCGATGATATGCTAATACAGGGTACGTGTTACATTCATTAGTTACAGTGATAGTAGAACTCTGATTTTTCGCAGGGGTATTATTGCCATTTGGCGATAAGCTTACTACTGGAGGAGTATTGTCGAAGATAATCGTATCACTCGCCATACTAGACACATTCCCAGCAGCATCTTTCATCCAGCCGTAGACGGTTTTTGTTCAGATGGTAGAGTTATTTAGAGTTCGAGA
>BNUE01000085.1 GCA_025997135.1 candidate division SR1 bacterium
GGTGCAGGAGAAGCCACTGGAGATGAAGGAGTAGGGACTGCCTGAGTAGTAGGTATGTTTTCAGCTACTGGAGCTGAGGAAATTGCTTGATTTTCTGGCATCTTTTGAAGTATAGAAAGCTAAAACTACGGTAAATATATTGTTTTTTTTTTAATTTGCAAAAGAAATCGTCAATTTTTTATACTTTCTCTTGACTTTTTATTTTTTTTGAGTATACTACAAGGGTGTTAACTTTTTGTATTTTAACATATCTTCGTATTGTTTATTAAAATGTACCTTCTTGTAGCGTTAACTTGTGTACAAGGGGGTTTTTTAAAAAAACTATCAAAAAATTTGCATTTTGGTAAAAATAATATATAATAGATAAATGTTTTTACTTTCTTTATCAAAAGGCATCATGAAAAAGTTATTACTTTGTACTGGAATAGGTATGATAGGACTGGCTAGTGTAACCTTTGCACAACTGCTACCCTATAATGAATTGACTGCTGGAGCTCAGCGAGGTTATGACACAAGTCATCAGATATCTATAAGTACAATATCAGACAGAGATATCAAAGTATTTACTCCTAAAATTCAGGATAATTCAACCACAGATGCAAAAGAGTATCATATAATGTATGCAAATAATAAGGCAGACCTACTATCTGGTAATTATCATACAAAGGCTATCATAGCTACGCAGGCTACATCTAGCAATGGCGGATTACTACTCACCTTGTCGAATACAGATGAGACGCTATCTCCTATGATTAGTACTGGACAAGATTATTTTGCATTTGTAGTCCCTGTAGATTTCTTTGATTCTAGAGGAATTCCATCTGAAGTATTCTGTTTCAATCTGGCGAATCAGACATGAGCCCTTGGAGATAATTGTAATAGTTTCGGTGCTGGGTTTACGAGTGAAGCAGTAAGTAGTAATGTCGCTACTGGTACAAATAATGCCGCTAATGCAAATAACAATAGCACGACGACATACAGCGGAACGACAGATGAAAACGCTCAGACGCACAATGCATGAACAAGTAATATGAATCTAGCAAATATCA
>BNUE01000086.1 GCA_025997135.1 candidate division SR1 bacterium
CATCACTAGAAAGTCAAACTGATACTCTCTTGATATCCGCTGACAGTTCCACATATTGCTCGAGAATTCCTTTTTGATATTCAGACATCAAAGATTCTACATCCACAGATGCACTAGACTCATCCATCATATTCATGCACGCAACTGCCTTGAAAACATCGGTTTCTACCAGTGATTTTACCTTGGAATCATACAGCTTCTGAATTTTATCCATAGTGCCAGAAAGCTGAGTCATAAGTTCTTTAGTAGCTTTTTCCAGTGTATCTTGTAATTCATTTGTCTGAGTGGTCAAGCTAACTGATACTTGAGAACTAGGCAATCTTGTCGTCTTTTCTAAATCTGCCCCAAAAGTCGTAGGCAAAGCTATCAATCCACATATTCACACTATAATTAAAGCTCTTTTCATCCTAAATATAAATAAAAGAAATAAAAAACTGATCTCAAAATACAGATTTTCATAACATTTGCAAGAGGTCTCAAGCACAGTCAGCATTTTCTCTTGACTTCTAGTTTTTTCTATTATTAACTTGTCTTGCATTCAGCCTTTTTTTTCTTATTTTATAGAGAAGTTTTATTTTATATTTACACAATCATGGTATTAATACCTACAGTTATCGAAAAAACCAAAAATGGTGAAAGAGTTTATGATATTTACTCTCGTCTTCTAGAAGATAGAATTATTTTTATCGGCGACCCCATAGAAGCACACTTTGTAAATACTGTCATAGCACAAATTTTATTTCTCGAAAAACAAGCTCCTGACAAAGACATTACAATGTACATAAATTGTCCCGGCGGAGAAGTGTATAGCGGTCTAGCATTATACGACACAATGCAACACGTAAAATGCGATATTTCGACAGTTTGTATCGGTTTAGCTGCCTCTTTTGGTGCTGTTTTACTAAATGGATGAGTCTAGTGCATCTGTGGATGTAGAATCTTTGATGTCTGAATATCAAAAAGGAATTCTCGAGCAATATGTGGAACTGTCAGCGGATATCAAGAGAGTATCAGTTTGACTTTCTAGTGATG
>BNUE01000087.1 GCA_025997135.1 candidate division SR1 bacterium
AGAATTTCAGTCAAAAATAATTTGACAAAAGTGTGATTAATTAAATCTTGATTTTTCGTCTCCCAAAATTATTTTCAGCTCAAAGATGGCATTCTTTCTTTCACTTTAGATCTAACCAAAAAAGCTGGACTAGAGGAGTTAATTATTGAAATACCATGACTCGAAAAGAGAATTTTACGCCTAAATATCTTACCAGCATCTGCATTTAGAGTCGATATTATTTTCCCAGTAGACAAGATGAAAGTTTGAACTTCACTAACTTGAACACTTGAAGTGCAGGATAATCGATGAAATCGCGTAAATAAACCTACAATGGTTCAGCTGACGACGACAGACAATATTCAGACTTATTTTTCTAATGTTATGATTGCAGGGTCGACAAACTTTGTTATCACAGGTACAAGTGCTGGTATATGATATGTGATGTGAAGTATTATCGGTGCAGAAGGCTCTAGACCAGGCTTTACTAAAATCACAATCTACGATACTCAGTTGCCTCAGACAGGATTAAATGTCATGTATCTCAATTATTTCGGTTCTGACTGGTGAAATCAATGGTGATACTTTTCAGACAACAATAAACAGATTCAAACTCTGATGAAAAACTCAGATAAGTTAATCTCGACTACGACTCAGCTTGTAGATGAAAGTAAAATTAGACAGATGGTGCGAGGTATTTCTCCAGACTTTCAGATTTTAAATGCTGGTAATTACGCTACCACATTAACTTTCACTTCAGACAAAGCTGCAACTATTGTGGCAGGAAATTTTATATCTTCATCTTTCAATATCTCACAGGTCTTATGGCAACAGGTAAATAGTGAACATGACATATCTCCAATTTTACAGTCTGGCAAAATTAGTAATTCAAATGCTGTATTCTATGTGCTAGACTGAGTCGATAACTTGCCATCTCAGCCAAAAGCTGTATTGACAAGCTCAAAACTAGACAATAAATACCAAATTTGGAGCCTGATAGATGATAATAATTTAGAATATGGTAGAG